>JBBSLZ010000364.1:0-1672 GCA_038233435.1 Chthoniobacterales bacterium | reverse complement strand
GCCCATCGGGCTGGGCGTATGGGTCAAGGTGGCGAGTCCAGCGTGATGGAGCGCGGCGACCAGCAGGCCGGTGGCGATTCCCACCGACTCGCTCGCGTAGTAATGCTTCATCCGGCTGCCGTCCGGGTTTAATCGGAAGGGTTGCGAGAAAATGGCGATCAGCCACGGCGCCCGTTCCAAGAAAGGCTTTCGCGCGTCCGTCCCGAGCGCGGCCAGTGCCGCCAGCCATTCGGCGGGTGCGCGTTTTTCATAGAACTCGCGCTCCTCCAGCTCGGCGGCGACGCGAATCTCTTTCTTCCGTGCCGGATCGCTCACCGCGACGAAATGCCAGGGCTGCATATTCGCTCCGCTCGGAGCGGTGCCGGCGGCGCGCAGGCAATCTTCGATCACTGCCCGCTTCACCGGCTGCTCGGAAAAATCTCGCACTGTCCGGCGCTGGCGCATTCTGGCGTAAAAATCGGCCGCGCATTTCATCATTTCATCGGCCGGGAGGAGCGGTCGAGGCGAGAGAGGAATGAGCCGTGGAGAGGTCATGGGAAAAAACCTACACAAAAACGAAACGGAGGGGAACTTCCGGCGCGGTTGGTTTGCGAAGCCGGAGCCGACCTACGAAGTTGAACGGATGTCCTTCGCGTCTGTGCTTGATAATTTGTCGACCGAGAAGTCGGCCGCGGTGCGCCGTTTCGAGGGCCTGCTCGCGCCCCGATCCGAGGCCGCCTTCGAAGCGATGGCTCAGAAGGCGCAGGCGCTGACGCGACAAAATTTTGGCCGGACGATGCGGCTCTTTGCTCCGCTTTATCTCTCGAATGAGTGCATCAATAACTGCCGCTACTGCGGTTTCTCGCGGGATAATCCGATCCTTCGCGTCACCCTCGAGCTGGAGCAGGTAATGGCCGAGGCGCGACATCTGGCGGCGGCAGGTTTTCGGCAAATTCTGTTGGTCGCCGGGGAGCATCCGAAGTTTGTCAGCGGCACTTATCTAAGCGACTGCGTGCGGGCGTTGGCGGACGATTTTTCTTCGATCGCGATCGAGGTGGCTCCGATGGAAACGGAGGAATACCGCCCGGTGGTGGCAGCGGGAGCCGAGGCGTTGGTCGTTTACCAGGAGACCTATGATCGGCCCACCTACGGCGCGATGCACACTTCCGGGCCAAAGCGCAATTTTGACTGGCGCCTGGATTGTCCGGTGCGCGGCTACGAGGCTGGGTTTCGGCGGATTGGTATCGGCGCGCTCTTTGGGCTGGCGCCTTGGCGGCAGGAGGCCATCGCGCTGGCGGCGCATGTGGATTATCTGCTGAAGCGCTGTTGGCAGGCACAAATCAGCGTCAGTTTGCCGCGGCTTCAGCCGGCCGCGGGCGGATTCTCGCCTGCCTTCCCGTTGGGTGATCGCGAGCTGGCTCAACTCATCTGCGCGCTTCGGATTACCTTCCCGCAGATCAGCCTTGTCCTGAGCACGCGGGAACGTGCAGCGCTGCGCGACGCGCTCGTCCCCCTCGGCGTGACGATGATGAGCGCGGGCAGCCACACCGAGCCGGGCGGCTACACGGGACAAGGGGCGTCCAATCTGCACCTAACCGTGCGCGGGCGAATCGTGGCGCCCGAGTTTCAAGAAGGAACCGATCGTCTCGCCACCGGACAATTCGAAATCAGCGACGAACGTTCGCCGGAGGAG
>JBBSLZ010000363.1:0-2368 GCA_038233435.1 Chthoniobacterales bacterium | reverse complement strand
TAAGAGGCAGCCTCCAGGATGGTCGCGGTGGCACAACGCGGGAAAAGTTTCCGCGCTGTTTCTCCAAATCCAGACTCATGATCACAAAAAATATCGGCATGCTGCTGCTCGCGCTCTTCCTCATCCTGATCGGGATCAACTACATCATCGGCTTCGGCATTCCGGGCGTGATCGTGGGCATCGTCGCTCTCCTGGCGGGGATTTTTATCCTGCTCGGGAAATAACGGAGACGGCGCTAGCAGCGCTCGTATTTCCAGTTGCGCGACTTGCCGTCGGCGAGCCATTCGAGCGCCGTCGCCAGCCGTTTCTCGCGTGTCTCCACGCGTTTCGCTTCGGTCAACCAGACGATGTATTCCTTGCGATGGCTGGGCGGTAGTTTTTCGAAGGTTGCGTGCGCTTTTTTGTTTCGGCGCAACGCATCGGTCAGATCAGCAGGCGTCGCCAGTGGCTTCGCTTTCACGCGCGTTGTCTTGGGCGCTTTCATGCCGGCGTCATTGAGGGCGGCCGCCTTTTTCACGAAACCGATCAGCACCCTTTCCGACGGCAAATCAGCGAGCGTTTTGATGCAGCCAAATTGCCCCATCGCTTCGCTCTCTTTTTTCGAATCGGGATCAAAAATAAGCGACGCTTTCCAAAAACCGAAGATGCAATGCGCCTTAAACGCAGCCATTCCGCACATCATCCCCTTGTAATCGAAATGCGGCATGCCCCACTTGATCGTCTCCTCCACCTGCGGGTAGCCGGTGTGCACGACCTTGCGCAGGTGTTTTAGAATCGGCTGCGCGAACGGCGCCGCTTGCGCGATGAAATCATCAATCCGGGAATCTCTTGTCGCCATGCCGCGCAGGATCGAACGAGCCCGCGTCCCGGTTCACGATCAAAAATCCTTTGTCGCTTTCGTGCGGAGGCGGAATTCGACCTGCCACGTCCCTCCCTCGCGACGGATCGGCCGCACGTTCCCGAACCTACCTTTCTTGCGCGCACGCTCGCGCTCGCCGGCCGCGAGGCGCGGATCGTCCCCGAAACGCAGCTCGTCCGTCCATTGGCGGTGAATGCCGCCGCCTTCTACCGTGAAATGGAGGTGGGCGGGGATCGTCTGCTTCGGATACGGAGCCGGTCGGATGGTCGAGAACTCAAACGCGCCGTCCTGGTCGGTGATCGCCCAGCCCTGTTTTTCCGGGTTCGTAATACAGTCCCTTCGCATCCGTGTGGTAGGCGAACACCGTCGCGCCTGCGACGGGAGTGGTGCCGTCGGGTCGGAAAATGTGTCCGCGCACGATCATCGGCTCGCCCGGCTCGCTCGCAGGCGCGATCCGGCTTTTTGACGAAAGTTCAGCCGGACGTGCGCGCTGCGCTGCTTCCCAAGTCCGCACCCAATCCGGATCCTGCGCCGAGAGCGACCCGGTGATCGAAGCAAGGAGCAGGCAGAGACGCAGTTTCATCGTTGGAGACGGCGCGCCCTCGCGCCGAAGGATGGTTTTAGAGGAGGAGAAACTTCGGCCCGAGGGCGGGCCGTCTCCAGCGTCGCTAGACTCCAGGCATCGCTTTCTTCAATGGTCGCAGCAGGAAGAGCAGGACGACCGCCATGAAGACCGCACACCCGCTCAAGAGTAGCCAGAAAGTCGAGTGCAACCAATCATCCCAGAGCGCGCCGATTTGGGTCAGCTTGTTCCCGATCGCGGTGGCCAGAAACCAGCCGCCCATCATCACGCCGCGGAAACGCACCGGCGCCACTTTTGAAACCAGCGACAGCCCCATCGGCGACAACATCAACTCGCCGAGGGTAAGCACCCCATAAGCGCCGAGCAGCCAGAGCGGCGAGACTTTGAAGGCGTAAGGATTGTCGCCCACCACGGTCGCTTCGCCCGCTTTCGCGCCGAAGTAGAGAATGAGAAACGCCAGCCCGGTGAGCAACATTCCGAAGGCCATCTTCGTCGGCGTGGAAGGCTCCAGCCCGCGTCGGTCCAGCCAGCCCCAAAACCAGACCAACGGGAAGGTGAGCAGCATCACCCAGCCCGGGTTGATCGCGTTCGAGATGATGCCGGTGACCTGCCAGTTCGTGTTCTCGTTCGCCCAATAGGTAAGCGTGGAACCGTTTTGGTGGAAGACCATCCAGAAGACGATCACGATGCAATAAATGACGATGAGCGCCCCTATCCTTTTCCATTCCGGGATAGCTTCCATCGTATTCCGGCGCGTCAGGTTGGACTCGTCCTGCGAGCTCACGCCCGCTGGTGGCGCATCGGTCGCCACCGCGGTGGCATCGGCCGCCTGGCGCGCGTCGACTAACGCGGAACCCTCCGCCTCCGCGATGTGGCGTTTGAATTTCCACATGATGAAAACCGAGATCGCCATCCCGCCCGCCGCG
>JBBSLZ010000362.1:0-2373 GCA_038233435.1 Chthoniobacterales bacterium | reverse complement strand
CGGGTGCTTCCGCGGTGGGCCCAGCCCAGCGGCCGCGCGCGAGCGGACCTTCCGCGCTCCCGTATTCGTTATCCTGGCGCAGGACGAGCAGATTCACGCCCGGCCCTTTGCTGAAGATCAATTCGAGATCCCCGCTCTTCGAGAAGCGCACCAAGACCTCTCCGATGAGTGATATGCTGGCGCCGCGATACGAGAGCTGCCCACTTTTCGTCTGCCAGGCCGGCGTGGGGGCGGCGAATTGATGGTTGGAAACGGTCTGGCAGCTCGACAGGGCGAGCGCGAGAAGACCGAGGACCATGAAGCGAAGCAAGGTCATGATTGAGGAACGACGGACAATGTTTCGACTATCTCGGCGTCCATCGTGTCCCGCTGGGGGACCAGACTGCGCCGCGGACAAATCGGGAAATACTTTTGCAGCCGGACGATGCCGTAGAAGATCCACATCCGCCAACGAATCGCGAAGCTGGTCCCGACATTGCCACCGAGGATCGCATTCACGGCCGGCGGCAGTTGGAGAAAAGATTGGGGGTTGAGGAAGACTTCAATGAACTCCTTGCTGTACCACGCGTCCACGAAGCGCAGGTAAACCTTCATCGCGCGCTGCACCGTTTTCTCGTAGCGCGCAAATAGGCGGGCCCGTTTCTCCGGCCGATCCAGCACCACCTGGAGCGCATCTGCCGCCTGTTCGCCCGCCATCACCGCCAGAAAGACGCCGCTGCTGAAAACTGGATCGATGAACCCCGCGGCGTCTCCCGCCAGCAGCCAGCGCTCGCCCGCCAGCTTCGCATTCCGGTACGAAAAATCCGCCGCCACCGAGACCCCGGAAGCGCGGGTCGCGTTCCGCATCCGATTCGCGATCACCGGCTGCTCCGCGAGGGCCTGCTCCAGGAATTCCTCCGGACTCTGCCCGGAAGCCTTAAATAGCGTCGTATCGAGCACCACCCCGATGCTCATCTTCTCTTCGCCGAGCGGGATCATCCAAAACCAACGATCCAGCGCCCGAATCAGCCGGGTCAGCGTGCCGTCGATGCCCGCTTCCCGCCGGACCCCATCGTAATGCGCGAAGACCGAGAGCTTTTGCAGATGGGCGTAGTTTTTCTTGAGTTTAAAATGCGAACCGACGACCGAGTTGCGGCCGCTGGCGTCGATCACGTAGCGCGCGTGCAGAGCGCTTTCGCGCGCGTTTCCGTTTTTCCCCTGCACGGTCAGTTGCACGCCCTCCTCGGAGAACGCAACTCGCTGGACCGTGGTTTCCTCGCGCACCTCCGCGCCACTTTCCGCGGCATGCTGGAGGAGCACCTGGTCGAACTCCGCGCGCGGCACCTGGTAGGCGCGATCCGTCGTCGAGCCGAGGCCATCCTTAAAGTAAAACTTCACCCCTTCGTCCTGACAGGCGCTCACCATCTCGCCGCCAAATTTTTCCAGGAAGCCGGCGCTTTCGAATTTCTCCTTCACCCCCAGGCGTTGAAACGCCTGCATGCTGAACGGGAGGAGCGATTCGCCAATGTGGAAGCGTGGAAATTTTTCCCGCTCCAACACCACCACCCGGCGTCCCGCCCGGGCAAGCAAAGTGGCTGCCGTGCTTCCGGCGGGCCCGCCCCCGATGATCGCGACATCATAAAAATTTTCCGGCATGCGCGCACCATTCTAATCAAATTCCGCGCGAAGCAAAGCGGCGCCGACACGACCGCGAAAGGCCGTCGCCACTTGTCCCGCGCGCCTTCCTCCACTAACTGGAACCTCGATGAAATTGATCGACCGCTTCATCAGCCGCCAGCTCCTGGTCAGCTTCGGTTTCGCTGTCGCCGTCCTGAGCCTTGTGCTGGTGGTCGGCAACATTTTCCGCAAGCTCCTTCCGCTCCTCGTTAATCAGGATCTGCCGGCCGAATATCTCTTCGCCTTCATTGCCTACGTCCTCCCGTTCTCGCTCATCTTCACCATCCCGTGGGGCCTGCTCACGGCCGTGCTCCTCGTCTTCGGCCGGCTCTCGGCGGATAACGAGTTGATCGCGCTGCGCTGCAATGGCGTCAGCATGACGCGCATCTGCGCCTCGCTCGCCGTCATCGCCGTCATCTGCACCGGCATCTCCCTTTGGCTCAATGTCATCGTCGCGCCCTCCACCCAGCAATCTCTCCGCACCATGATCCTCGATATGGCCTCGCGCGACCCGATGGCGCTCTTCGGAAGCGACCAAGTGATCGATCAATTCCCGGGCCGGAAAATTTACGTCGGCCACAAAGAGGGGAACAGGCTCGAGAACATCATCGTCTTCGAAGTGAACGAGAACTCCGTCCCCATTCGCGTCACCCATGCGCGCAGCGGAACTCTCGAAGCCGATCTCCCGAACCAGCGCATCCTGATGCATCTTTCGGG
>JBBSLZ010000361.1:0-2390 GCA_038233435.1 Chthoniobacterales bacterium | reverse complement strand
GAATGGCGCGATGGTGGTCAGTTTCGCGACGATGCCGTTTGCGTTCGAAGGGAAGCGCCGCACCGCTCAGGCGCTCGCTGCGCTGGCGCGGCTGCACGAGCACTCGAACGCCGTCATCTGTTTCGAGAACGACAAGATGGGAGACATGGTGGCGCCGAAGGCGGGCGTGCATCAGGCGTTCGCGGCGGCGGATGTGACGATCAGCCAAAGCGTGCGCTCGATCGTCAATCTGATCCAGCGGCCCGGCTTGATCCACATCGGCTTCGACGATCTCCTCTCGGCCTTGCGTAGTCCGAATAGCCGCTGTCTCTTCGGCTTCGGCGAATCGGAGACCGATAATCGTGCCCACGAAGCGCTCACCCAGGCGTTGAAGAGTCCGCTGATGGATCGGGGACGGCTGCTCGCGGATGCGACCAATCTCCTCGTGCAAGTGGCTGGCGGCCCGGGGATGACACTTTCTGAAGTCGAAATTCTGATGCAGGAGCTGGGCCGCCACATTGGCGATGAGACCCAGATTCTTTTCGGAACCGCAGTGGACCCACGGATGGGGGACCGGCTCGCGGTCACCTTGATCAGTTCGCTTTCGGCGGATGACGACTTAGGACAAACGAGCGCTGCGCACGCGCCCGTCTCACTCGCGCAACCGAAGACCGAGCCTGCTTCGCCGCCGATCTGGGAGGCGGAGCCGTTGGCTGTGGCGGCGCCCGCTGCGGTAGAGGAAGTGGCTCCGTCGGCGGAAGAATTTTTCGCGTCTCCTGAGCCGGAACGCCCTCTGCCGACGATCGAAGCCGCCTTGCCGAGGGGGGAATTTTCCCAAAGCGAAACGCTTCCGAGAGAGGAAAATCTGCCGGAGATGGAGGAACCGGCGGCGATCGAAGATCCGCTGCCAGCGGCGGCAATGGCCCCACCGGAATCGGACCCGGAGCCCGTCACGCCGCGCGTTATTTTGCCCAAAAAAAGGCTGCTCCCGATCAAGGAGCCGAAGATTCCGGTGGAGAAGATCGTGCAGGCCAAACAAGAGGTATTGCAGTTCGAGAGTGTGACCCGTGGTCGCTTTGAAAAGAGCGAGCCGACGATCGTGGAAGGCCAAGACCTGGATGTGCCGACGTTTCTGCGCAAAAACGTGCGGGTGAAATAGATTGTCGGGCGCGGCCGGCGCGGGAAAAGTCCAGCCTGCGCGGGAGGAGTGGCATGTTTCGTGGTCCTTGAGGTGGCCGCATGCGCCGGAACCAGGGATTTACTCTTGTCGAAATTATGATCGTGGTCGCGATTATTGCCCTCTTGGCGGCGGTGGCTTTGCCCTCGTTCCTGCGCGCGCGGAAGCAGGCGCAGAACGCGAAATTCCTCAATGCGCTCCGGGTGGCGACGAGCGCGGTCGAGACCTATGTGATCGAAAACGGAAACTACCCGCCGGATTCAAACCGCGGGGTGGTGCCGGCCGGACTGGGCAGTTACCTGGACGAGACGCTGGGATGGACTGGGACGACGCCGGTGGGCGGGCAGTGGGATTGGGATTTCAACGTCTTTGGGTTCAAAGCGGCCGTCTGCGTGGTGGGCGCCACGATCGATGTGGAGCAATTCACCGAGATCGACAAGCAGCTGGACGATGGCGACCTAACGACAGGCCGCTTCCAGAATCTGGCCCCCGATCGCTACGGCGATATCATCGAGCGGTAGGGGCGGCAGCGCGGCACCGTCCAATGCGGCGGGATCCGGTCCGAAGGTGGCAAGCCATCTCTACGCAAGCCACGCCTTCTGGTCACCGCCGCGCGGCGACCCTACCCCGCGTGGGCTACTTCTGTAGAAGCTCCAGCACTGTCGCCGTCATCCCAATGACGCCCGCGCGAATGGTTGGCTCCGGCACGGGCGCGAATTTGCTCGAATGCAGACTCGGCAGCGCGGTCCCGTTTTTCTTGCTCTCCGCCATCTTCGCCGGATCGACCGCACCGACCGTGAACATGCACGCCGGAATCGCGTGATCTTCGCCGCTGAAGACACTGAAGTCTTCACCGCCCATGGTCGGTTCGGTCACTTCGAATTTATCCGCGCCTAACGAGGTCTTGAGGACATCGGCCACGCGTTTGGTCAACTGGGGATCGTTGTAGGTCGAGGGCGTGAATTCCTTTTCGCGCACCGTCACCACAGGCATCCGGTCTTCCGGTATTCCGGCCGCCATCGCCATGCCCTTCGCGATCCGCTCGATCGCCGCCAGCACACGCTTCCGCGTCTCGGTTTTATAACTGCGCACCGTCAACTGCATCTGCACCTCATCCGGGATGATGTTGTGTTTCGTGCCACCGTGGATCGAGCCCACGGTCACCACTGCGGAATCGATCGGCTCGACTTCGCGGCTCACGATGGTTTGCCAGCCCTGGATGATCTCGGCCGCG
>JBBSLZ010000360.1:0-2472 GCA_038233435.1 Chthoniobacterales bacterium | reverse complement strand
GGCGGCACTTTCGATCCGATTCATCACGGGCACTTGATCCTGGCGCGCGAGGCGCTGGAGCAACTGGAGCTCGACCAGATTGTCTTCGTGCCGGCCGCGCAATCTCCACATAAAGCCGATCCCTCCTCCACGCCGGCGGCCACGCGTTTGGCAATGCTACGAGCCGCTCTAAAGGGTGAAACATGCTTCGCGATTGACGGGCGCGAACTCTCCCGTCCTCCGCCCTCTTACACGATCGAGACGATCGAAGAACTGGCCCGGTCTCATCCGGGGCAGAAGTTTTTTTACCTGATCGGCTCCGATAATTTACCTCGACTCGATACCTGGCACCGCATCGAAGAGCTGCGAAAGCTGGTCGAGTTCGTGGTTCTCGATCGCACGGGCAGCGCGAGCGATTCTACCTATCGCACCATCCGCCGGCCGATCGACATTTCCGCGACTGAGATCAGAAAGAGGGTTGCGGAGGGGCGGTCCATTCGTTATCTCGTACCGCCAGCGGTCGAAGAAATCATCCGGCGGCATCACCTTTACCAGGACACGACCAGATCACCTCGGAAGAACTAGCAAAAACCTGCGCCGAACTGGCCTCGAACAAAAAGGCGGAAGACATCGTCGTCCTCGACTTGCGCGGCATCTCGACCTTTACGGATTTTTTCGTCCTGTGTTCCGCGGCTTCCGAACCGCAGTTGAAAGCGATCGCGGGTGAGATCGAGGGCCAACTAAAGAAGGATCACAAGGTGCGGCCCAGTGCCGTGGATGGCTTCCCCACCAGCCAATGGATCGTGCTCGATTACATGCAGGTGATCGTGCATGTCTTCCACGCGGAAAAGCGGGATTTCTACGCCCTCGAGGATCTGTGGAGCGATGCGCCGCGGCTGGCGTGGCAATCGACCACGCCGCTGTCTTAGAGCGCCGCCGCCCTAAGGGCTCCAAACCGCTTATTTCTTCGCGGTCGGGCTCGGCGAAGCACTCGGCTTCGCAGGAGCCGTGGTCTTCACCGCAGCAGAAGCGGCTGGGCTCGCGGCAGGCTTGCCGGCGGGCGCTGCCTTGGCATCCGCCGCCGGGTTGGCCGCTTCGGGCGGCTTCACGCTCAAGAGTTCGACGTCGAAGATGAGCGTTTCGTTCGGTCCGATATCCTGACCGGCGCCACGTTCGCCGTAGGCCAGGCTGGCCGGGATGACGAGTTCGTATTTGGCGCCTGGTTTCATGAGCTGCAACGCTTCCGTCCAGCCTTTGATGACGCGATTGACGGGGAAGGTGGCCGGCTCGTTCCGCTTATAGGAGCTGTCAAATTCGGTGCCGTTGATCAAGGTGCCCTTGTAGTTGACGACCACCGTATCGGTCTCCTTCGGCGATTCGCCGCTGCCTTCTTTGATCACTTTGTATTGCAAGCCGCTGGCGGTCGTTTTGACGCCTTCCTTGGCTTTGTTCTCGGCCAGATATTTCTCACCCACGCTCGCGTTCTTGGCGGTCGCTTCCTTCGCTTCGGCGGCTTGTTTTTCCATCATGGTTTTCGAATAGGCGGTCATGGTTTCCTTGACCTGCTCATCTGTCAGCAGCGGCTTTTTGCCCTCAACCGCGTCCTTTAGTCCCGCCATCAAGACGGGGATATTGATGTCCATCTTTTGCTTCTTAAAAGTATTTCCGATGTCGAGCCCGATGCTGTAACTCACTTTGTCGCCTTCGGTCTTGAGTTCGGTTGTGCCTTGCGCAAAACCGGTAGAAGTGAGAGCCAATAGGCCCAAAAAGATGCAGGATGTTTTCATAAACGAGGTGGGAACCGCCGCTGCCGCTCATCGGCAGGCTGTGGAGAAATGCATGCTAATGGAGAAAATCCGGTCGTCAAGATGGCGCCTGCGAGGCCGGGTCGCGCTGGCGGGGGTGGCGCTTTGCCTCTCCAGCCAGGTGGCTGGCGCGGTCGATCTCTCCCGCGCCGAAGCGCTGCGGATCGGGCGGAAGATCTGGCAAAACGAATGCGCCGGCACGGTGTCGGGCCTCACCTCCTGGAACGCGGGCGAGAACTTTGCTTCTCTCGGCATTGGTCACTTCATCTGGTACCCCAAAGGCGAACGCGGTCCCTTCGAGGAGAGCTTTCCCGACTTCATCCAGTATGCTGCGAAGCGCGAGGCCCGGATTCCGTCCGTGGCCCGGGAGAGTCGTGCCGGTTGTCCTTGGCAGTCGCGCGCCGCGTTCACCGCCGCTCAGGATGGGGCCGAGATGAAAGAACTCCGAGCGTTCCTCGCCGCGACCGTCGATTTGCAGGCTGGCTTCCTCGTGCAACGTCTCGATCAAGCCCTCCCGAAAATGCTGGCTGAGCTGCCGGCCGCCGAACGGGCGAGCCTGCGGGAGCGCTTCGACCGCGTCGCCCGCACGGCGCAGGGCTGCTACGCGCTGGTCGATTATGTGAATTTCAAGGGAGAAGGCGTGCTCGACAGCGAGCGCTATCAGGGCCAGGGATGGGGCTTGCTTCAG
>JBBSLZ010000359.1:0-2497 GCA_038233435.1 Chthoniobacterales bacterium | reverse complement strand
TCAGCTAACGTAACGCTGCGCGATCGGCATCCGCCGCCCAATCCCAAAGGCGCGGCTCGTCACCTTGATGCCTGGCGCCGCTTGCTGGCGTTTATATTCATTTAGGTCCACCCGCCGCTGCACCCAGCGCACTGTCACCTCGTTAAACCCGCGCTCCACGATCTCGCGCACGCTGCAATTTTCCTCGACATAAAGCCGGAGGATTTCATCGAGCACCTCGTAGGGCGGCAGCGTGTCCTGATCGACTTGATCGGGCTTCAATTCCGCACTCGGCGGCTTCTCGATCGTGGCCCACGGAATGATCTCGCGCTCGCGATTCATCCAGCGCGCCAGCTCGTAGACCATCGTTTTCGGCACGTCGCTGATCACTGCCAGCCCGCCCGCCATATCGCCGTAGATGGTGCAATAACCCACCGCCAGCTCGCTCTTGTTCCCGGTCGTGAGCAGGATGTGGCCGAACTTGTTCGAGAGCGACATCAGGATCATTCCGCGCAGCCGGGACTGCATGTTTTCCTCGGTCGCATTCTCGGGTAACCCGGAAAAAATTTCCGCGAACTGCGCCTTAAAAGCCTGGAAGGCGTCCCCGATCGGCACCCGGAGACACTTGATCCCGAGGTTGCGCGCGAGCGCGAGCGCATCATCGATGCTCCCGCGGGATGAATATGGACTCGGCATTGAGACGCCGACCACGTTGTCCGCCCCGAGGGCCTCGACCGCAATCGCGGCCACGACCGCCGAATCAATCCCGCCACTCAATCCGAGCACGGCCGATCGGAAGCCGCATTTGCGCATGTAGTCGCGTACGCCAAGCGCGAGCGCGTCGTACAAATCCTGCCACGGTTCCGGCGACTGCAAGCTCGGGGCCGCGCTGCTCTCCATCTCCACCACCGTGATCGCTTCCTCGAAGCCGGGCAGCCGCGCGATCAGATCCCCGTTCCGATTCAAGGCCAGCGAGTGTCCGTCGAAAACCAGCTGATCGTTTCCACCCACCGCGTTGCAAAACGCGATCGGGCGCCCGTGCGTCCGCGCCACCGAGATAATCATCTCCTCCCTCGTGGCCGCTTTTCCGAGCGTAAAGGGCGAAGCGCTCAGGTTGACCAGGATCTCCGCGCCTTGCTCCACCAGGGAACGCACCGGATCGACCTCGTAGTAAGCGCGTGGCAAATACGGTTCCGTCCACATGTCTTCACAGATTGTCACGCCTACTTTTCGACCGCCGACCAGAAGCGGCGTCACGCTCGGCGCGGGCTCGAAGTAGCGGTCTTCGTCGAAGACATCGTAAGTCGGCAGGAGCGACTTAAAGGTCTTCCGCAAGGATTCGCCGTGCGCGAGCAGAGCCGCGGCGTTGTGGAATGGTTTTCCGCGCCCTCCGTTCGGTTCCACGTACCCGACCAGAAGGGCCGTTTGTTTTTTCACCGCCCGCTGGAGTTGATCCAGCATCTCAAGATTCTCCGCGACGAAAGACGACTTAAAGAGAAGGTCCTGCGGCGGATAACCTGTGATCGCCAACTCCGGGGTCAGGACCAACTCGGCGCCTGCTTCCGAAAGTTCCGCGTAGGCGGCCAGGATCTTCGCCACATTTCCGGCCAGATCGCCGACGGTTGGATTGATTTGAGCAAAGCCTATCTTCATACCCTCCCGCAGATTATGCGGGACGATGGGGGCGACAACGGCTTTCCGGCGCCTGTCAATGCTTGGCGGTGAAGTCTTCCCCCGCCGTCCGCTTGTAGCCGCTATTAAGGGCGTCATCCGCTCCGGTGACAAAGACTTTGCCCCATTGCAGGAGGCAGGCCGCAAAAAAGCCCAGGATCATGCAAATAAGGACTTTTTGAAAAAATGTGGCCTGCATGCCCCTTTGGTTGAGCAGAAGCGGTGCCACCCCGACGGGCGTTTCCGGCCGGGCCTAGCCGTCCTAGTCCTACCAAAAGCCCCACTGCTTAGTGGAAACGATCCATAACCCCAGCAGAAGATTGGTCACCGCGTGGGCCACGATGCAAGAGGTCAGGCTGCGCGTTCGGTAGGCCACCAGATTATAAAGAGCACCGGTCACAGCCGCCGCCGCCCAATCGGCGGAGGAATGCTCGAACATGAAAAACACTGTCACGACTCCAAACGACAGCCAGGAAAACTGCCCGAAAGGCACCGACGTGAATTTCTCGTTGATCAGATACCGAAGCAGAAACCCTCGCCAAAAAATCTCCTCCACCATCGGCACGACGATAACGAGGCGAAGAAATCGGAGACCGAGCGTCCCCCAATAAAGACCCAATCCACCCGCGAGCGCCTCGGGGTTAAACCCATCCGTCCGCGGCGCCACTCCGAAAAACGCCTGGGGCGAAATCCAAAGCACGAAGACCAGGACGGCCACCGCCAGGGTCAGGAAAATGCCGGCCAGCCGATGCCACTCGTACACCCGTCGATACCAAAAGAGGACGCCTGCACAGGCCAGCGTCTGCAAGGGATAAAGCCAATACTCCGGCGCTTGCAACCAGAAGGC
>JBBSLZ010000358.1:0-2517 GCA_038233435.1 Chthoniobacterales bacterium | reverse complement strand
GAAGGCCTGCAATTCGATTTCGCCTTCCGCGCCCATCGCTTTCCTCACGACCGTCCGGAAGGAGTCTACCACCACGATGCCGGGGCTGTGCGCTGAGACTTCCTTCACGATCGCCTCCAGCACTCCACCCAAATCCGTTTCCAGGACCACCTCGCTCAGGTTGATGAGCCGGATCGACTTGTTCAACTTGCTCGAATCGAAGAAGGAATATTGTTGCTGGTAGCGCAGCATTTTCAGGGTCGGCTCGCCGAGCACGGTGAAGTAGAGCGCGGGCTTCTCCGGCGTCGCGTTGGCAAACATGATTTGATTCGCGAGCGTCGTCTTGCCGGAGCCGGGTGCGCCGGCGATGACGTTAAAAGAGAATTCCGGCAGCCCGCCGCCCAGAATTTCGTCGAGCCCGCGCACTCCGGTCGGCAGTTTCCCGAATCTTCACCTTCTCGAACTGGTTCATTTTTTTCTCCGGCTTCGGCGCGGGCGTTTTTTTCTTTTTCATAAAGCTGCAGGGTCCGCCATTTCGATTGTCCAGTCGGGCCAGATATCGTGCAAGAGGCTGAGCGTGAGGGCCGGCCCGATGAACGTCACCAGGAGGCCGAGCAAATGACCCACCAGCGCGATCTCGCCCTCCGCGATCGCGCCTGGGCCCAGCTTCGCCTCGATTTCGGCCACGCCGTCGAGCGTGCCGTCGTCGTGGACGCGGAGTTGGCGAAGCCACGGAATTTGCACGCTGGCCAACGCCAACGCCCGCGCGAGAAGCGCACCGACGCCCGCGGCGCCCATGAACTTCGCGAGGGGCTCGCGCAGCGCCGCGCAGACGCGGAAACCGGGTAAGTCCTGGGGCTCCACAGCGGCGCCGGCAGCGGCCACGTAGGCGAGAAGTTTTCCGGCAAAATCTCTCGGCATTATGGTGGCACTCATTGGTTTCACGCGCTGTCCGCCACCGAGTTTGCCCGGTCAGCCCGGGGAGGTCGAGCTTTTAACCAGAGGCGTGCGCGCGCGCCACTAAGCCCGTTGGCGGATGAAAGGCGAAACCATCGCGAGCACTTCCTCCTTGCTCAATGCCTCGTCGAACGCGCCGGTCCACGGCTTCACGCCGCGCAAACGTCGGATTTCGGCGGCGTGGCGCGCCTCGACGGTGAATTCGCAGCGCGGCGGTCAGGAGCGCGCTACTCGTAATGAGATTCCCCGCCTGGCCCTTGTAGGCCTTCACACCGGTGTCTTCCAACATTTGTGAAACCTCGAGGAACGTCCGGTAATCCGAGAACACGGCCGGATATTTGCCGCCGCCCGTGAAGTCGAATTGCGGTGCTCCTATTGGGAATCCGCCGATGCCGGTAAGTCCGGTATTAAGGAATAAAACGTGGGCACCTTCGTGCTTGCTGATTTGCACGAAGACAGCCCGATCGGACGCAGGGATAAGGCCCGGCGCGTTCAAGGCCTGCACATAGAAAGCGTGCTCGAGTTCCTCCAGCAGGATGGCGAACGCGAGGGTTTGTTTCGCAAGCCCAGTTTGTGGCGCGATCACGGCGCCAATCGCGGCGCAACCAGAGGCGGCAAAGGGCACCGCCGCAGCGAGCGCCAGTTTACTCCCGTGCTTGGCGATGAGCCGAAAAGCGTCGCGCCGTGAGGACGATGGAGCGCCGGATTCGGCACTGAGGTTTGCGATCGTATCGAGAAGTTGGGTATTCATAAAAAGGTTTTCGTTACGCTCGCGGAAGGTTATCCGCGTTAATGGGCGTCCGGATGTAAGGCGCGACTATCCGCAAAACTGCGGATGGCCGTTCGACCGCGCCTAGACCGAAGCATCGACAATATCATCGCCAGCAAAGGCGGAGCTTCGCGGGTTAAGCAGGTCACGCAGCGTAGCGGCATGCCGCGCCTCCACCGAGACGATTTTTCCAGCTGCGAGGAGATGACCCGGGTCGCGGAGCAACTGACCGGCGCCGTTGTAAGCGCCCACCCCGGTGTCTTCGAAGGTCCGCGCGGTCTGCAGCACGCTTTCCCGGCTGCGAAAGTCTACGGTGCTGAAATCAAACTCGAGCTCCGGGATTCCGGCGGAGCCGAGCGTCTTCTTAAAGAAACTGCGATGGGCGACTTCGTGGTCACGGATATCAGAAAGAATCGCCCGTTCGCTCGAGCTGATTCCGGAATAAAAAGAAGCCGTGACCTTGGTGTAGAATAACGCTTCCAACTGCTCGAGAGCGTAGGCGTAGTTCAGGACGCCGATGTCGCCGCTTCCTAAATTAACGCCGCCGGTCGATGAGGCAGCGAGCAAGCTGCGACTCGCCAGAGTGGAGGCTGCAACCGCCAGAACCGAGGCTCCGGCGAACTTGAGGAAAGACCTTCGCCTGACGGTTGGAAATAATGCCGCGCTGATTTCGGCTGCATCTGGAACGCGACTGTTATTAGCGTTCGGGGATAGGGGTTGCGGTGCCAGGACTGGATTTGTTTGATTCATAAATTTCGAATGCTCATCGCCGGATTCGCGAGTCCTTTTATCGTCGGGATGCGCCTGCGATT
>JBBSLZ010000357.1:0-2546 GCA_038233435.1 Chthoniobacterales bacterium | reverse complement strand
TTGCAAGAACGCATCATCCCCACGCTTAACGTCGCGCCCGCCTTCGAGACGTTGTTAAACGACGGCCTGCGGACCGTGTTCGAGCGCGAGATTCTGCCTGACTTCATCCGGCGCTGCCGTTGGTTCGGCGGCAAGGCGCGTGCGGTGCGCGCGATGCGGCTGGCGGAGCAGATCCCGGTGGGCGAATCCGGCGCGCGCTTCTGGTTTGTCGAGGTCACCTACGTCGATGGCAACCCGGAGACGTACTCTGTGCCGGTCCAGATCGCGCATGGCGAAGCCGCCCACACAATTGCGCAAAACTCTCCGCAAGCGGTCATCGCACGTTTCGCTGGCGGCGAGGAAGCGATCCTGCACGACGCGCTCTGGGATGCGAGTTTCCGCGAGCAGCTTTTCCGCACCATCCTGGAGCGAAGCAGTTTCGAAGGAAAATCCGGCGCCATCCACGGCGTGCCCGGCTCCGCGTTAACCGAGGAAAAGACGGTCCCCGCTTCGCAAGTTCTGACCGCCGAGCAGAGCAACTCGTCCGTGCTCTTCGAGAATAAATTTTTCCTCAAGCTCTATCGGAAACTCGAAGACGGCGTGAACCCGGACGTGGAAGTGACCAGTTTCCTGACCGAGAAACGCGGCTTCGCTCACGTCCCGGCTTTTGCGGGCGCGATCGAGTACCGCCCGGCGAAAGGCGAGCCCACGGTCGTTTGTCTCCTCCAGGCCGCGGCCGCAAATGAAGGCGACGCCTGGGCGCTGACGCTGGATGCGGTCGGGCGTTACTACGAGCGCGTGCTGGGTCGCAAAGCCGAATTGCAGGAAGCGACCGTGAGCAAGGCAACGCTTCTGAGCGAGCTGATCGGTGGAGTTTACGCCGAGAAAGCCAAGCTTCTGGGCCAGCGCACCGGCGAGCTGCACCAGGCTCTGGCGGGCGATCCCGAAGAGCCTGCTTTCGCGCCCGAGCCGTTCAATGCGCTCGCGCAGCGTTCCGTCTTCCAATCGATGCGCGGCTCGCTCCGGCGCGCCTTCGATTTACTGGAAAAAAAACTGCCGGAAATGCCGGAAGCCTTCCGCGGCGAAGCCCGGGAGGTGCTCGCGGCCGAAGAGCAAATCCTCGCCCTCGAACAACGCATTCTGGAACAACGTTCGCCCGCGGCGAAGATCCGCATCCACGGCGATTATCACCTCGGCCAAGCGCTCTACACCGGGAAAGATTTCGTCGTTCTCGACTTCGAAGGCGAGCCCGCGCGCGCCCTGAGCGAGCGGAAACTGAAGCGCTCGGCCCTCCGCGATGTGGCCGGGATGATGCGCTCGTTTCAATACGCCGCCTACAGCGCGCTCTGGCAGCCCGCGATGCGCCCGGAAGACATTCCCTTCCTCGAGCGTTGGGCCGATACCTGGTATCGCGAGATGAGCAGCGTCTTCCTCCAGAGTTACCTCACCGCCACGACCGGCGCTTCCTTCATCCCGACCGATGAAAGTGAATTCCAAATCCTGCTCGAGGCCTACCTGCTCGATAAAGCGGTCTACGAAGTCGGCTACGAATTAAATAACCGGCCCGATTGGGTCGTCATCCCGATCCGCGGGATCAAGCATATCCTGCACAACGACGAAACCCCGATGGTGAAATCCCAATCAGATCCGCAGTCCGCGTAAGGACGCGGAGAATTTTGCTTTCCTGTCGCCCGCAACTGCGGAAAACTTCCACTCAACCGCTCCACTCCATGAACACCCATCTCGACCTTATCGACCAACAAATCGCCGCCAAACATCTGCTCACCCATCCCTTCTATCTTGCGTGGACGCGGGGTGAATTGAGCAAGGAAGCGCTGACCGACTACGCGCAGCAGTATTACCATCACGTGGCTGCATTCCCGACCTATCTCTCCGCGGTCCACGCGAAGTGCGATGACCAGCCGACGCGCAAAGAGATTCTCAAGAACCTAATCGACGAAGAAGCTGGCGAGCCGAATCATCCGGAGCTTTGGCTCCAATTTGCCCAATCGCTCGGCACCACCGAAGCGGAAGTCCGTGCGGCGGCCAAACAACCGGAAACCGCCGCGTTGATCGACACCTTCCGGAGCGTCTGCGGCGAGCAGCCGACCGCCGATGGCCTGGCCGCGCTCTACGCTTACGAGAGCCAAATCCCGGCTGTCTCCGAATCCAAGATCGACGGTCTGAAAAAGCATTACGGCTTCGCCGATCCGAAATCCTACCAGTATTTCAGCGTCCACGTGGAAGCCGATCGCGAACATGCCGCCGCCGAGCGTCAGTTGCTGAGCACGCACGTGAGCGATACGAACGCGTCTTCGGTAAGTGAGTCCGTCGATCGCGTTCTGAACGCGCTCTGGAATCTCCTGAGCGGTGTTTGTCAGCGCCACGCGATCGCCTGCTAAAGGGCGGCGAGCGAGAAATCCGGGGAGCGCCCGGCTCCAGCCGGGCTGGTTTTCGCATTCTGCGAAAACGATCTTTCGGAAGCGTGCCCGATCTAGCCGCCACGCTGCAGGAAGCCTGTGTAGCCACGTCCCTGCGGGACGTGCGGGGGAAAAGCCGGAACGAAG
>JBBSLZ010000356.1:0-2724 GCA_038233435.1 Chthoniobacterales bacterium | reverse complement strand
GAAGAAGACGCGGAAGAGGACGACCCGCGCTGGGATTTGATCCGGCAGTTGATCGAATACAAAAAATTCAAGGAAGCGGCCGCGCAATTACAGGTGCGACAATTGGAACAGGAACTCATCTTTGCGCGCGAGGGAACCGGCCTGGAGACGTCGCTGGCGGCGCCCTTGCGGCTAGGCGAAGTCGGAATCTTCCAGTTGATCAACGCCTTCCAGGCCGTCATCAAACGGATCGAAGCGCGGGAGAATCTGCAGGAGATCTTCGGCGAGCACTACACCGTCTCGGATAAGATCGAGTGGATCCTGCAACGGGTGGGCGACGGAGTGGCGCTGCGCTTCTCGGAACTGTTCGCGACGATGGCTTCGCGGGTCGAGATCGTGGTCACTTTTCTCGCGCTCCTGGAGCTGATCCGCTTGCGCCAGGTGAATGCGCGGCAGGCTGATCCGTTTGCCGAGATCGAAATCGCGAGCGCGACTGCCTGAGCGAATGCCGCGCTGTCTCATCGCCGGATGCGGCTACGTAGGCACGGCGACGGCCGCCCTTTTCCACGCGGCGGGCTGGGAGGTGGAAGGCTGGACGTCGTCGCCCGAATCAGCCGCGGCTCTGGCAGCGCAGCCCTTTCCCGTGCGCGCCCTCGATCTGACGAATCCGGACGCGGTCCGGCAGGCGGCGCGCGAGTGCGCGGTGGTGATCCAGGCCGCCAGCTCCGGCGGCGGCGGCGCGGAAGAGTATCGCCGCATCTACCTCGGCAGCGCGCAACATCTGCGGGCGGCTTTTCCACGAGCGCATCTCATTTTTACCAGCAGCAGCAGTGTCTACGCGCAGCGCGCGGGCGAATGGGTCACCGAGGAAAGCGCGGCGGAGCCGGCCCACGAGAAGGGCCGCATCCTGCGGGAAACGGAGGATCTGGTCCTGGCCAGCGGGGGAACGGTCGCGCGGCTGGCGGGGATCTACGGTCCGGGGCGCTCGGCATTGCTGCGGAAGTTTTTGGACGGCACGGCGGTCATCGGACCAGACGCGGAGCGCTTCGTGAACCAAGCGCATCGGGATGATATCGCGGCGGCGCTTTTCCTCCTCGCGAGCCAGCGGCCCGCCGCGGAGCCGCGGATCTTTAATGTGGCCGATAACCATCCAATCGCCCAACGCGAGTGCTACGAGTGGCTGGCCGCTCATCTGCAACGGCCGCGCCCACCGCTCAGCGCGGAAGCGCCCACGCGTCGCCGCGGCAACAGCAACAAACGCGTGAGCAGCGCCAAACTGCAGGCCCTCGGCTGGTCTCCGCGTTATCCCACCTTCCAGATCGCGATGAAGGAAAGCATCCTGCCGGCACTCGGCTGAAATGCGGGCCACTCATCGGTATGGAAGCTGCTCGATTGGGGAGGCGATGCGTCAGATCAAACTTACCGGCCGTGAAACCACCGTCATTCGCGCGCTCGGGTTCTCGGAAGCAATCGGCGGGGCCGAGCTGCAAGAATCCACCCGGATGCAGCCGGAGGACGTGACTGATACGCTCAATGGTTTGATGTCGGCCGGGTTCGTCGAGAGCACGCCATTTTATGAGCAGGTCGAGTTGAGCGCCATGCCCGGCACGATGTTCGAGGTGAATCCCAGCTACGCGCACGAGATCAAGATCGCGTGCTTCCGCGGCTACTAACCGGCCGCAGCCGGCGCCGCCTTCGGCTTCGCCCCGCGCTCTCCGAAGAGCTGCCGGATCACTTCTTCGACCGGGAGTTCCTGCACGTTAATATCGGTGACCTGACAATCCTGCAGCACCTCACGACAGGTCTCAGTGACCCTGGCCCGCGGCACTTTCAGCTGAACCGAAAGCGGAGTCTCCGCCAGCACCTCGCCATAGCGGGTAAAATCCCGAGTCGCTTGCTCGGCAAAAGTCAGGCTGAGGATTTTCGCACCCGAGAAGCGATCGACAATCTCGCTAAGCGGCCCATCGAAGAAGATCTTGCCGTGGTCGATCACGATCACGCGCTCGCAGAGTTCCTCGATGTCCTGCATGTAATGGCTGGTCAGCATGGTCACGATCTGATGGTCGCGATTATATTGGCGGAGAAATTCGCGCACCCGTTTCTGGCTCACGACATCGAGACCGATGGTGGGTTCATCCAGGAAAAGGACGCGCGGCTCGTGGATGAGCGCGGAGATCAACTCCATCTTCATCCGTTCGCCTAACGAGAGCTCACGCACCATCACGTTCATCTTGTCCTCTACTTCGAGCAGCTCGCTCAACCCGCCCACCACCTGGCGGAAGCGGGCCCGATCCACCCCGTAGATGGCGCGGTTCAGCTCGAGCGATTCCTGCGCCGGCAGATCCCACCAGAGCGCGTTTTTCTGTCCCATCAGGAGCGCGAATTGCCGCTTCATCTCGTTCCGCCGCTCCCACGGCACGAAGCCGAGCACCCGGGCTTCACCCGCGGTCGGGTTCAGAAGTCCGGAGAGCATTTTCAAGACGGTCGTCTTGCCGGCGCCGTTCGGTCCCAGGAAACCGACCAGCTCGCCTTCCTCGATCCGAAACGAGATATCGTCCGCCGCCCGCGTCTCGTCATACTTTCGCCGCACCAATCCCTTGAGCGCGCCGCGCAGTCCGCTCTCCTTCCGATAGGTGCGGTAGACCTTGGTCAGCCCGGAAGCTTCAATCGCACTCATGCGCTATGGTAGAGTCTTTGCCAGACAATGAAAATCGGCCACGTATCATGGAGCCGCATGGAAGAGGG
>JBBSLZ010000355.1:0-2767 GCA_038233435.1 Chthoniobacterales bacterium | reverse complement strand
GCGGGCCGTGGGCGAAGCATGGGGACAATAACACTTTCGTCATGAATCAGCGGAAGAGCCGGGTCTCGCTCGTGCAGGCGGAGAAGCCGTCGGCCGAGATCGTGCCGCGGTAATCCCTGGAGTAGCTGGCCCCCTTTTTGCCGACTCGGAATTAGAAGAGCTGCGGGTGGTCGTCTTCGCTCTGGGCCTTCCCGATGATGGCCCGGATCCGATCCAGCATTTCGCGAAAATCGTAGGGTTTTTGCAGGGTGTCGATGACACCAGCTTTGAGAATTTCGGAGCGGAGTGAGGGCTCGAGATAGCCGCTGGCAACGATGGCGCGCACATCGGAGCGAATGCTTTTCATCTTGAGAAAAGCCGCGTAGCCGCCCAGCCGAGGGAGGCCGAGATCGCAGACGACCAGACCGATATCGTCACGATGCTCGGAGAACATCTCGACGGCTTCCACCCCGTCGCTCGCTGCGAGGACGCGGTAGCCTTCGCCGGAGAGAATTTCGACCCCGAGCTCGCGGAGCATCTCTTCGTCTTCCACAAGCAGGATGGTTTGGGGCTGGCCGGTTTTCCGTGCGCCGGCATTCGTTAGGGCGCTCTCCGCGAGGGCGGCGGCGCGGCCGACGGGCAGGTAGACGGAAAAGGTGGTGCCGACGCCCGGCTCGCTTTCCACCTGCACGAAGCCCTTGTGATTATTAACCACTCCGTAGACCACGGAGAGGCCGAGGCCGGTGCCTTTGGCGCGCTCTTTGGTGGTGTAGAACGGCTCGAAGATGTGCGATTTCACCTCCGCGGTCATGCCGGCGCCGTTATCGCGCACCTGGATGCAGGCGTAGGGGCCGGAATCGGCGCCGGTGAAATCGCGGCTGACCTCGTCGCCGGGGACGAGGGAGGTGCCGAGCGCGATCGTGCCGCCGTTGGCGATAGCGTCCCGCGCATTCACGCAGAGGTTGAGCAGGACTTGATGGAGCTGGCTACGATCGGCGGTGATGAGCGGAAAGTCCGGCTCGAGTTCGAGTTCGAAGTTGATCATCTTCGGGAAGGTAGCTTGCAACATTCGCTCCACTTCCTGGAGGAGCGCGTTCAAATCGACCGCGGAGAGTCGGGCTTCGGTTTGGCGGGCGGAGGTGAGCAGTTGCTGGACGAGCGCGGCGCCGCGTTCGACCGCGTCTTTGATCACTTTGACGGCGCCGGAAATCTGTTCGGGTTTGGCATTATCCCGTTCGAGCTGGGAGGCGTAGCCGAGGATGATGGCGAGGATGTTATTAAAATCGTGCGCGATGCCGCCGGCCAGGGTGCCGAGGCCTTCCATTTTCTGTGATTGGATGAGCTGTTGTTCGAGCCGCTTCCGTTTGGTGTCGTTAAACAAGTAGACCTGCAGTTCGGCCAGTTTCGCCTCCTCGTCGAAGCTGCCGACGAAGCGAGCCGCCACGTAGACGGCCTCACCGTGCGGCTGGCGCATTTCGAGTTCGTGTGGCTCGGTGGCGCCGGCTTCGCGCACCTGATCGAGGATCTCGGTCCAGTCCCGCCGGTTGCGCAGGAGGGTGGTGAAATTGACCGCCTGCGCCGCCTCCGCGGAGGGAAAGCCGAAGGCTTGGATGAAGGCGGAATTGCAGGTCACAATCGAGCCGTCGTGGCGAATGATGAGATTGGCGGTGAGGTCTTCATCGACGAAGCGGCGGTAGCGTTCTTCGCTGTGGCGAAGGGCGCGTTCGTGGGTGCGGCGGGCGGTGATGTCGGTGTTGATCTGGAGCCGGGGGGAGCCCGCCTGGCCATCGCGCCGCGTCCAATGGCTGGTCACCCAAAGCCGGGTGCCATCGCGCCGGGTCTGCTGGAGTTCGCCCTCCCAATGAGATTGCGCTTCGAAATGCGCTTCCGCGGATGCTTTGTCGGGGAAGTATGTCTTGAGCAGGGCGTGCAGATTTTGCCCCACCGCCTCCTCCCGCGTCCAGCCGTAGATGCGCTCCGCGCCGCGATTCCAGGAACGAATGAGGCCGTCGGAATCGGTCAGGATGATGCTGTCGTGAGCGAGATCGAGAAGCTCATCAGGGCGGAAGTTTTCCGGTGGAAGATCGTGCACGGCGGCAGTTTGGCCTGATTTATCGCCGCCGTCATCTCTGGAGCACACGCGGGCGAGGCAAAGAGAGGCTGGCTTTTATTTTCGCTACTCTTGGGCGGAGGTGGGCGCCGGCTCGGTTTGCGGATTCCCTTCGCGCCGGTGATCGGAGGTGAAGAAGAGATAGAACCCGACCAGGACCGCCAGGATAACGAGGAAGAGAAAGAGAAAACTCAGCGCGCGCCAAAGCCCATACTTCGCTTTGGATTGTTGCCAGGCGGCGCGCTTCTGCATCAGCTCGATTTCGAGCAACTTCTCGATCTCGGGCGGCGAGGATTCGGAAGGATTGGGCTTGTCGTGATCGTCGGTCATCGTTCAGAAAGTAAGGGCTGCGGCGAAAACTATGAATTCTGTATCGAATGGTGGAGAGAGACGCAAGCTGGCAGCCTACGTGTTGCCGATGGTGGTATTTTTTGTCTGGCTGGCGTTGCCGCCGCTTTGCAGAAAGCTGGGGAGCGCCTTCTGGTTGCAAGCGCCGGAGTATTGGGTCTATCCCTTGCAGACGCTGGCCTGTGCAGGCGTCCTCTTTTGGTATCGACGGGAGTACGAGTGGCATCGGCTGGCCGGCATTTTCCTGACCCTGGCGGCGGCCGTCCTGGTCTTTGTGCTCTGGATTTCGCCCCAGGCGTTTTTCGGAGTGGCGCCGCGGACGGATGGGTT
>JBBSLZ010000354.1:0-2767 GCA_038233435.1 Chthoniobacterales bacterium | reverse complement strand
TTCCACGAGGTGGCGACCAATTACGCCGAAACTCTGGGGAAGATCGACGATCCTTATCTGCGGGAGCGGGCGGTCGATATCCAGGACGTGATGCGGCGGGTGATCCGGAATCTTTTAGGGAAGGCGCCGAAAGCTTTTCTCGGGACGGAGGGGCAGCATATCCTGTTGGCGCATAATATTACGCCTTCGGACACGGCGACGATGGATCGTAAGAAGGTGCTGGCGTTTGCGACCGATCTGGGCAGCCGGACTTCGCACACCGCGATCATGGCGCGGTCGATGGGGATTCCGGCGATCGTGGGATTGCACGATGCGACTCTGAAACTGGAGTCGGGGCAGGATGTCCTGCTGGATGGCTATAACGGGGTGCTGATTCTCAACCCGACGCCGGAGACGCTCTGGCATTATGGGGAATTAAAGGATCGGCAGGAGCGGGTGTCGGAGCAGTTGAGCGGCCTACGGGAGACGAAATCGACCACGCGCGATGGGCGGCATATTGTGCTCTCGGCGAATATCGAGCTGCCGGAGGATGTGGAATCGGTAGTGGCGAATGGGGCGGAGGGTATTGGTCTTTACCGGACGGAGTTTCTTTATCTGAACCGGCCGACGTTGCCGACGGAAGAGGAACAGTTTGAGATTTACCAGCGGGTGGCGGCGCGGGTGGCGCCGCATCCGTTAATCGTGCGGACGTTTGATCTGGGCGGCGACAAGATCGCGTCGCACTTGGATTCGGATGATGAACAGAATCCGTTTCTGGGTTTGCGTGCGATTCGGTTTTCGCTGGAGAATCTGGACATCTTTAAGGTGCAACTGCGAGCCATTCTGCGGGCGAGTGCGGCGGGCAATGTGAAGATCATGTTCCCGATGATCTCGGGGGTGATGGAATTGCGGCGCGCTAAGGCGGTGCTGGAGGAGTGCAAGGAAGAGCTGCGGAAAGAGGGCGCGGCTTTCGGCGATGAGACGGAAGTGGGGGCGATGATCGAGATTCCGAGCGCGGCGCTCTGCGCGGATTCGCTGGCGCGGGAGGTGGATTTTTTCAGCATCGGGACGAACGATTTGATCCAGTACGCGGTGGCGGTGGATCGGTTAAACGAGCGGATTGCGCACCTGTATGAGCCGACTCATCCGGCGGTGCTCCGGCTTCTGAAAATGGTGGCGGACGCGGCCCACGCGAACAACATTTGGGCGGGAGTGTGCGGCGAGATGGCGGGTGATTTGACGATGGCGCCGCTCTTAATCGGGCTGGGGATGGATGAGCTGAGCGTAAGCGCGTCGCTGGTGCCGCGGGTGAAACGGGCGGTGCAAAGTCTGGCGGTGGAGGAGTGTGAGCAGCTGGTGCGCGAGGCGTTGCTCTTGGAGACGCCGAATGAGATTCTGGCGCGCTGCGGCGAGGTGGCGCAGCGGTATTATGGGGATTTGATCGGGTAGGCGGGAGAGGAGAGTGAATAGTGAATGGTGATAAGTGAATGGTGGCGTGGATTCGCTCTACGAATCACCAGTCACCGATCACTTTTCACTCTTCTTCCTCTTCCTCGTCAGCTTCCGGATCGGTTTTCAGGCCTTCTTCTTCCATCTTCCGGAGCACGTCGCTCATGTCGTCCACTTCGTCCCAGACTTCCTGGCTTACGTAAATGGGCGATTTCTGCTGGGTGGCCATGGCGATGCAATCGCTCGGGCGCGCGTCCAGCTCGACGATTTTTTTCTGCTGCAACTCGTTCTCCGCAGCGATGATCATGCGGCCGTAGTAGGTGGCGTTTTTGAGGTCGTTAATGATGACGCGTTCGAGGTGGGCGCCGAGCGCGGTCATCAAATGCCCGAGCAGATCGTGGGTGAGCGGGCGCTCTTTGGTAATATCGCGCATGAACATGGTGATGGCGCTGCCGACCGTTTGGTCGACGTAGATGATGAAGACTTTGTCGTTGTTGCCGAGGAAAACGGCGCACCCGCCGCTGGTCGGCAAGACCGCCCGAACCTGTACCTCGACGACCGTTTTGTTCATCGACCGATGTTATGTGTTTCGTCCTGGGAATACAAGTGAGAGGGGCGCGGCGGGCCGACCGGGCGGAGGAAAAGCGGGAAGCCGGGAACGGGGCTTGCATGTTCGGCACGGTGATAGAATGTGCGCATACCTTGCCCGCCGTGACCGAAAAACCGAAGCCCGAGTGGGATATCGAAGCCGCCATCTCGACCTACAATGTGGACGGCTGGGGGACGGGTTATTTTACGGTCAACCAAGCGGGCAACGCGGAGGTCCGGCCGCTCCGGGAGGGCGGGGGCGCGATCGATATTCTCGAGGTGGTGCAGGAGGCGCGCGCGCGCGGGCTCGGTTTTCCGCTCGTGATTCGTTTTCAGGATCTTTTGCGGGATCGGGTCACGGCGGTGAACCGCGCTTTCTACAGCGCGATCGCTGAGTTCGGCTACCGGAATCACTACCGCGGCGTCTTCCCGATTAAAGTGAACCAACTGCGCGAGGTGATCGAGGAAATCGTGGACGCGGGGCAGGAGTTTCACTTCGGACTGGAAGCGGGCTCGAAACCGGAATTGATCGCGGCGATCGCGATGCACAAGGATCTGGAGAGCCTGATCATCTGCAACGGTTACAAAGACCGCGGCTACATCCGGGCCGCCATGCTCGGGCGGCGGCTGGGCAAATCGGTCATTATCGTGGTCGAGAAGATCGAAGAACTGCAGCAGACCATCCGGGTGGCGCGGGAGATGGGAGTGGAACCGCACATCGGCATCCGGGTGCGCTTGCACAGCAAAGGCT
>JBBSLZ010000353.1:0-2776 GCA_038233435.1 Chthoniobacterales bacterium | reverse complement strand
GCTGCGACCCCCCGTTCGAATTGTAGGGATTCAGATCCCATCCGGGAACCGCGCCAGCTGAACCGCCGGTCCCGCCGGTCAGGAAATTAATATACACGCCGCCGACTGTTTGCGGGATGGGAATGGGCGTGTTGTTCACGATCACCGTGGCTGTGGCAGCAGGAATCGCAGCAGCCGTGCCGACTAGAGCCACCGCGCAAAGGCCCAGGCGAGCATTAACAGTATTCGGATCAATCGAGAGGAATTTTTGTGAGGTCATAGTGTGTGAGTTCAGTGAAACGCGCTGACCTTGGCGGGAGCGGGGAAACTGGTCAAGCGTATTTTGTAATCATTTTTCCGAAATCAATAGCCCTTCTCAACGCCCGATCTCAGCTTATCCAGAATAGCCGCGATCTCGGGGTCGGATTTGAGCAATCCAGCTATGAAGGCCGCTTGAAAATCCCCCATTGCCCGGTCGCGATCTTTTATCGCCTCCTGTACCGCGGGATCCTCCAGCGCCCGCTGTTGCGCAGCCCGTAACCGAATCTGATCTTCGCTTGATAGTTTCGCGATCCTTTGTTGCCGTTCCGAAAGTTGTGCAGCCAGGGCGTTGCCATCGAGTCCACCGAGGACGGCTTGCGGAGACGGGGTGGGCGTTTGTGCGCCCGCGAGCGAGACCAACAGGTAAAGGAACGCGCAAAGCACGGCGGATTTCATAGCGACGATCTTAGCACGGCGCTGCCACCTTTGGAAAGGAGTCGGCAAGCGAAAGATTGATCGGCTCTGGGAGGGCGCGGCGCGCAGGTGACAGACGGGGCCATCTTCAATCCACCGTCGGCTGAGGCCAGCCCTCCGAAAGAATTTGTTTGCCCAGATCACGATGTCGCTGCGCTGCTTCGGTCCGCCCCAACCGATTGGAAATCATCGACACGTAGCGATGCGCCAGGGCAAAATTCGGCCGCATCGCCAGACAAATCTCAAAAGCTTGCAGCGCTCGCTCGTACCAGCCCAGCCGCGAGAGCACGGCGGCCAATTGAAAATGAGCCAGCGGAAAATCTTGCTGAAGCGAGATCGCCTGCAGACCACATTGCACTCCTTCTTCCAGGCGACCTTGCCGCGGCAAGGCCACGCTCAGCCCGTAGTAGGCTTCGGCGTTATCCGGATCGACCTCGAGCGCTTTGCGGAAAGCTTCCTCCCCTTCGGGCCATTGCCGTAAGCGGAGAAAGACCCGGCCGATCCGGCAAAAAAGCCAGGGATCGCGCGGGCCCAGCTTTTCCGCCTCGCGAAAGCGCAGGATCGACTCCTCCAGTTCGCCGCGCAGGAGGGAATGGAAGGCGCGGAAGAGCCAGAGCTGGCGAATCTCGTGCGGCGATTTTTCCAAACCAAGAATGACATCGCCGAGTGCGTCCGCGTCGCCGCTGGATATGGCAGCTTGGCCCCGCAGCACGGCATAGCGCGGCATGTCCGGAAATTGCGCGGCCAGCTCCGTGGTCAGGCGCAGCGCTTCCGCCGGTTTTTGTCCGTCAATGTAGGTGCAAGCGAGATTAAACTTCTGTTCCGCTTGCGCGCGCGCGATGTCCCGTTGCAGATCCTCTCCAGGAGCTTCCAAGTAACCGAGCTCTACCAATTGTCGCAACGCTGCCGCCGCCGCCTCGGGGTCATCATCCTGGCGCGCCGCCGCCGGCGCGGGCGCGGCCGGATCGGGCACAGCTTCCCAGGAGTCGATCCGCTCCACCGCCGGTATTTCCTCGAACGCGTTCATCAGCACCTTGCCCTCCATGTCGCGTCCCACCGGCAAGCCGAAGAGAGTCAATATGGTCGGCGCGATGTCGAGTAACGTGCCGCCGTGTAGAATCGTGTCGCGCTTAATCCCGGGCCCGGCTAGCACGAAAACGCCGAAGTTGCGATGCCATTGCGCCGGATCCACCTCGCGAGTCGGCCGCCGCTCTCCGCTCAGAAAGCCATGATCGGAAACCAGCATGACGTGTGTCTCCGGCCCCGCCAGCTCGAGCAACCGCCCGAGCATCTGATCGTGGAAGTCGTAGATGGTGTTCATGACACCGCTAAAATGCTCGAAGAGGTCGGGCCGGACGTGCGCCATCCGCGGCGGATGAAAGGCCATGAAGTCGTGGCCCACATGATCGATCGCCTCGTAGTAGGCGGTGCAAAAATCCCACGGCTCCGTCTCCATCACCGCGGTGGTGACCGCATGCAGCGAAGCGCATTCCGCCAAACGGCGCGCGAGCGCACTAAGCAAACGGCGCACTTCCGGATCGCTCTGATCAAGCTCGGCCGCCCGGGGCAAAAACTGCGCCAGCATTGTCCCCGTAACCTCGCTCGGGTGGAGGCGTAACTCCGCCAGCTCCTGCGCCAACTCCACCGGCTCGACGCTGTTCGGCTGCGGCGGCCAGTGCGTCGCCGTGGCGGACGAAGGCGCTACCGGAAATTGGTGCGAGATGCACACGCCGTTGATCTTCTCCGCCGGGTGGCTCGCATACCAACCGATCGCCTGGCAGCGCTGGCCAGAATGAGCTAGAATATTCCAAAGCGCCTTGCATTTTCGGGTCTCGCTCGATGTCGGACGGAGCGACATCCCGTCTGGCGATGCCTCCGCGAAACCGTGGACACCGTGCTGGTAGGCCCGTTTCCCGGTGATGATGGAAGTCCACAGAATCGGGGAAAGAATCGGCTGGAGGGTCAGGAGGTTCCCGATCACGCCGCCCTCGACCAGGCTTTTCAAATGCGGCATGCGCCCGGCGTCGATCAGCGGATGAATCATCTGCCAATCGGCCGCGTC
>JBBSLZ010000352.1:0-2778 GCA_038233435.1 Chthoniobacterales bacterium | reverse complement strand
GAGCGGCGCGATCTCGCACTCCAGCATCAGCCCGGTCAACACCGTCATGCGTAGCGCCTCATGATTCATCACCGGCAGCGCTCCCGGCAACCCGAGACAAACCGGACACGTCCGCGTATTCGGCTCCGCCCCGAACTCCACCGCGCACCCGCAAAACATCTTCGAGCGCGTCTTTAATTGCACGTGCACTTCCAGGCCGATGGAGGTTAGATACATTTCGGATTGCGGAGACCGGAAACCGGATAGTTACTTTGAGCGTCGCGCGGTTTTGATCGACGCGACCACAATGGCGAGAATTTGATCGCCTTCCTCCATAAGAGCGGCGACCAGGGCGGCTTTTATGCAGCGCGCATCGACCAACATCTCCATCCAATAGAGCGATTCGTCGCATTCCTCCTCCACCGTTCCCATTTTCGAAATGAAATCGGCGCGCGATTTCGCCCGCACCGCCGCGCGGTAATTAGCGCCGACCGATGTGCCGGCTCGCAACAATTGGCGCCCAAGAATTTGCCCGGTTTGAGCCTTCGGCAACGATTCGACGACATGTATAACGCGCAATCCGAAGCTCCGCGTCCGCTTCTTAAATTCCTCTCTTTTACTTGGTTCTTCGCTTTGCATCTCTCCGGTCTCCGGTATCCGCAATCCGAAATCAATCTCCCTCTTCCTGCGCCGCGTAGTCGAGCGCTTTGCGTAGATCGAATTTCTTCAACCGCGCCTTCAGCTCCGGATCATTCGCCGCTTCGATCACGCGCTCATCTTGGAGCAGCTCCCAAACCCGCCCCTGCTCGATCATCCGCGTCACTGCCGGATCGGCCCGCAAGGCCACCATCTGCGGCGTCTCGGTTAACTCCGCCACCCCCGGATAGGAAAAAAAACGCCGCGCGCTTTCCGGTTTCGCAAACACCTCGCCCGTTTTCGTCAGCGTCTCGTAAATGCCGGCCGGCAACACATCGGTCTGCTTCACCAGCTCACCCACCGTCCCGAGTTCGATCGATTTCTTCAGCCGTGCCATCGTGGCCGCGAGCGAATTGTCTTCCACCACCGGCGCTGGTCTCACCGCGCCCGGCCGGACGCGCCGCAAGTTCATCGCCGGAGAAACCGCCGGCACGGTCGCGCTCACCTGCGCCTCCGCCAGCGCGCCGACCGAGCGGATGCCGGTGATCAACAACCACAGAAAAAAGAGCCCAAAGAATATCCCGAGCACTGCGCCACTGACGCCGTAGACCAGGCGCACCAATCCCGAGCTCTGCTGCCCGGTGCGCTTGAAAAGAATCGCGCCGATCGCGTTGATGACCGCGTAAGTGAGCAGCGCCAGAATCGCCCCGCCCAGCGCCGAGATGACGAAATCCGGCATCTTAATCAAAGGCCGCAACCACGGCGCCAACAGACTGCCGCCAAAAATCCCGGCGCTGTAGGCCGCCACCAGCGCGCCGATTCTCACCAGTTGTCGAGGCAACCCGAGCTGCCACCCGCGCACGATCTGAAACAGCATCAGGATGACCGCAAAGGTGACGAAGACCGTCTGCCACAAAGACGAACCAGAGACGACCTCCGGCGGAGGAGAGCGGACCGTGGAGACTTGCCCGAGGAAAGTGATCATCCCTCCGCGCGCTCCGCGCTTCCCGGAGTTCCAAGGTTCGCCGTCGCCCGCTGGCGGAGCGCGTGATCGCACAAAACGAGGAGCGCCATCGCCTCCACCATCGGCACGGCGCGCGGCAGCACGCACGGATCGTGACGGCCACGCGCGGCGAGTGCCGTTTCCTCGCCGCTCGCCGTCACGGTCTCCTGGACATGCGCGATCGTCGCGGTCGGCTTGAAAGCCACCCGGAAGACGATGTCCTCGCCGTTGCTGATCCCGCCCTGCACGCCCCCGGAGCGATTCGTCTTCGTCCGCACCCGGCTGTCGCGCATTTCGAACGCGTCGTTATGCTCTGAGCCCTTCATCTTCGTCGCCGCGAACCCCGAGCCGATCTCAAAACCTTTCGTCGCCGGCAGACTCAGCATCGCCTTCGCCAGATCCGCTTCCAGTTTGTCGAAAACCGGCTCACCCCATCCCGCCGGCACACCGCGCAGGACGCACTCGATGATCCCGCCTAACGAATCGCCCTCCGCCCGCGCGCGTTCGATCGCATCCATCATCCGCACCGCCGCGTCCGCATCTGGACAGCGCACCGGATTCGCCTCCACCTGCGCGCGGGTCACCGTCCCCGAATCGATGACCGCCGCGAGACCGCATACGTGAGTCACGTATGCCACCGCTTCCACTCCCGCGCAGAGCTGGCGTAACACCTGGTGCGCAACCGCCCCCGCCGCGACCCGACCGATCGTCTCGCGCGCCGAAGCCCGCCCGCCGCCCTGCCAGTTACGGATGCCGTACTTGGCTTCGTAGGTGAAATCAGCGTGCGAGGGACGGAAGGTTTCCGCCATCTCCGCGTAGGCTTCCGGCCGGGCGTCTTCGTTGCGCACCAGAATGGAGATCGGCGTGCCCAAAGTGCGGCCCTCGAACACGCCGGAAAGGATCTCGCAGCGATCCGGTTCCTTCCGCTGCGTGACAATGCTGCTCTGGCCGGGGCGGCGGCGATCCAGTTCTGCCTGGATGTCCGCTGCGCTCAACTCAAGCCTCGCCGGGCATCCATCGATGATCACGCCCACGCCGCCGCCATGGGATTCGCCCCAGGTCGTGATCCGGAAAAGCTGGCCGAAGCTGTTGCCCATTTCGACCACCACCGTAGCACAGGCGTCCCGCCTGTGCGGACTGCGGGCATCTTGCCCGCAGAT
>JBBSLZ010000351.1:0-2814 GCA_038233435.1 Chthoniobacterales bacterium | reverse complement strand
GGTCACGACGGTGCGATCGGTATCGCGTTCGGAGCTGACCCCGAGTTCGAGCACGCCGAGATAACGATAGGTGCGGCTGAGTTTAAGTGAGGTGAGGAGGACGGAGAGGTTGGTCTGGGCGGCGGCGAGGTCGAAGCGCTGTTGGACAGCGAGAGTTTCCAGGCCGCTCCAGGGAACTTCCTGCGCCGGTAGGGGCGGCAGCGCACGCGCGGTGGTCCAACGCGTTTGGTCGCCGTAGAGGCCGAGCAGGCGATTCAGCTTTTCGCGATCCACGGCGAGCTCGAGGGAAATCTTGGCCACTTCGAGCCGTGACTGACTGTAGGTGGCCTGGTCGTTGGCCAGATCGACATCGGGGATGTTGCCGGCATCGTGGCGGCGTTGCGCCAGGTCGAGAGCGGCTTCATTGGTGCCGACAAGAGCCTTGAAGCGGTCGGCCAATAACTGGTCTGCCTGGACGGTGTAGAGCGCTTCTTTCGCTTCTGCGACTACTTTGAGAACCTCGCCGGCGACGCGCAGTTTGGTAGCTTCGAGTTCCGCGACGGCGACTCGTTTGCGCAGCGGGAGAAGCAGGAGATCGAGGAAATTCTGCGCGAGACCGGCTTCCAGATTGGCCACGCCGGCCATGTTCGGGAAGCGCGCCATTCCGTCGAAGGATGGATTTTCGAGCAGGCCCGCCTCGATCAAATCACCCTGCGAGATGCCGATCTCGGCCAAGGTGGCTTGCAGTTCGCGATTGTTGAGTAAGGCGATTTGCGCCGCGCTCGCCGCGGTGAGGGGCCGCTTGAGCGCTTTCCCGATCAGTGCCTGGACGCGCTCGCCTTGTTCCTGCGAGCGGATCCATTCCGCGCGCAGACCAGTGCGCTCGGTGATGGTTTGCTCTACTTCTTTCTCGGGCGCGGGTTTGCGCGCGGCCTGGAGCGAGGGGGTCGCGCTGCCTAACGCGATGAGCGACAGGGCCGCCCACGTCGCGAAAAAAAAGCGGGAACGCGGCGAACGGCTCATCGTTTTTCCTCCATCTTTTCGTATTGCTCTGCGGTGGCTTTTTTAACCAACGTCATCCCGCAGATGGGGCATTTACCGGGCTGCGCTTGCTTGATTTCCTCATGCATCGGGCAGGTGTAGTAAGCGGCCGGAGCGGTATCGGAGCCGGGAGGGTTGGCTTTGGCCGAGGCTCCTGTGTTCGGCCCCATGCCTTCCATCTTTGAGTGATCCATTTCCTCCTTTTTTGGCTGGTTCATCTCCTTCATTTTAGAGTGATCCATCCCTTCCATGTTCCCGCCGTGTTGCATGGTATCGGCGCCTGTATCCCCTCCGGCGAGGCGACGCTGCGTGCCACGAGTTAATTCATCCGCGCGGAGGGGGGGGAGAATGGGGCGCGCGCCTTCCGCGGTCTGCGTGCTGGCGGGGTGGCCGGCAGTGAGGGGTGGGGGTTCGACGGCCGCACAACCGACGAGCAGGAGTGTCCCAATGATTGCGGGAAAGACGAGGAGGGAAGACTTGGACATAGACACGATCAAAGTGGAGCGCGCAGAGGATTCATTCGAACTGCCTGGGCGAAGGGGCAGAAGTAGGCATGGGGCTGGACGCATAAACGAATTGCGCCTCCCACACGGCGCGCGGCGGCGGCGTGCTTCGGCTTTCCAATTCCGGAATCCGCGCCGTGGCCGGCAGGTTGATCCGGTTGGCTATCGGCGACGCTTCGTCGACAACCCAAACGAGAACGCTGGTCACCCAAAGCAGCGCGAGGAGAACCCGATAGTTGCCCAGCAATACGAGCCAGCGATCGGACGCCGGTACGCGGGAGAGCGCTTTGGCAGCGCGCAGACCTGGACGGATGAACGGCGGCAAGGGGGAGATCATTTGGGCGGGACTTTGTTAATGTTCGTGCTCGTTCTCGCCGACGCGTTCGGGTGCGGGCGCGTAGCGAAACTCGCGATGCCGCACCCTCCCGCCGGCTTGAGCGATGTAGCCACCGGCGGCCAGGGTCCCGAGCGCGAGAACCAAACTCGCGATCGTCAATGGCACCGCGGCGCGCGGAGCAAATTTTTCGGTGGCGAGGGCAGCCGCCGCCAGCGCGGCGAGAACGTAGAAGGCGTAGATTAATTTCTCCGCGCGCTCCATGTGCTCGTTCAGCCATTTCCCGCCGTCGGAATCAGCCATCGCGAGCACGCGATCGTAACCCTTCTGGCCGTACTCATAAACGGGCCACGCGGAGAGCGCGCTCACGAAGATGATGACGAGCGCCGTCACTCGCGCGGCGCGGGCCTTGGTGAAGAGCGCGACGATCAAGCCGAGCACGCCCACTGCCAGTCCGTAGACCGGCAGTGGGTTCAGCAAGACGTGAACGTATTCCGGATTGCTGAGGTGCTCGAGCATCGGCTACTTCTGAATGGTCGCGTTCTCGATCATGTTGAAGCCGTCGCGCGAGACGACTTTGCCTTCGACCGTGATCGTTTTGGCGGCGTACTCAGCCAGATCCTTGTTCATCGGCGTGTGATCGCCAATCAGGAGGTAGGTCTTGCCGTCGGCCGCTTTCAGGCCCACGGGCAATCCGCTCGCGATGCATTTCTTCGCGCAATCGGCGTGCTTCTCGCCGGTCGCGCCGTGATCGACGTAGCAGGCCATGTCCACTACTTCGCCGGTGACCTTCTTCATTTCGCCGGAGGCTTTGCCGTCCTTCTTGCCGTGGTCTTCGCCTTCATGGGCGAAAATGGGGGTGGCCGCGAGGGCAGCCGCGGCCGCGATTCCTAACAATGCTTTTATTGCTTTCATGTTTGTTCTTTCGGTTTGATGTCCAGATTAATTCCGGACGGG
>JBBSLZ010000350.1:0-2866 GCA_038233435.1 Chthoniobacterales bacterium | reverse complement strand
CCGGGCAGCGCGGGTAGCCCCAGCCCCCTCTATTATTCCTACGCCTACCCGGAGCCGGCGGGATTTGCGGAGGCAAAAGTGCAACCGGCCAAGGCGAGCTATTACGCGCCGCTCCATGAATTCGTCCTGCCCTACGATGCGGTCCGCACTGCGCCAGTGCCCGATGACGCGCTCCTGGCCTTTGCGCAGAGCACCTACGACGCCGCTTCGATGCTCGGGAAATGGGATCGCGCCGCGCTCGAAGAAGCCGCGCTCAAGCCGCCGGTCCCGCTCCCGTAGGCGACGCCAGCCAGCGCTGCACGAGGACGAGTTCGGTGTTCGTTAGGCTATGGCCGGCTTCGGCGAAATGCGCAGTCACCTGCGCGCCGGCTTCCTCCAGAAGATCGGCCAGCCGCTGCGTGTCGCCCGGCGGGATGATCGTGTCCTGCTTCCCTCCACCGATCCAGATCCGCGTCCCGCTCAGGTCGGTCAACGTCTCCGGCACGAAGGGAACCATCGCGCGCAAGAGAACAGCATCACGCAGGACGCCGGCGCGGCGCAGGATGATGCTGGCCGCGATGTTCGCGCCGTTGGAATAACCGACTGCGACCACCTTGCTCGCGTCGATTTCATAATGTGCTGCGGCCGCGCTCACGAAATCGGCCAGCTCCTCCGTTCGCAGCTTCAGGTCTTCCTGATCGAACACGCCTTCGGCGAGCCGGCGGAAGAAACGCGGGCGACCATTCTCCAGCACCATGCCGCGCGGGCTGAGCAAGGCCGCCGCCGGGTCGAGCTCGCGCCCGAGCGGAATCAAATCGTGCTCATCGCCGCCGGTGCCGTGGAGGAGAAGGAGCGTGCGGTCGGAAGTGCCGGGCACGAATTGATGAACGAAATTCGGAGTCATCAGGCGAAAACTTCCGCGATCGCGTCGACCACCGCGCCCTGCATTTCGCGCGAGAGCTCGGGATAGATGGGCAAGGCGAGCGTCCCGAGGGCAGCCTTCTCCGTCTCGGGCAGATCGCCCGCGCGATAGCCGAGATGCGCGAAGCATTTCTGCTCGTGCAAACCAAGCGGGTAATAAATCGCGCTCCCGATTTCGCGCGCGGCAAGATGCTTTTGGAGCGCGTCCCGCTGCGGCGTGCGGATGACGTATTGATGATAGATGTGATGATTAATCAACCCGCGCTCGCGATACGGCTCCGCGGGGAGGGTCAGGCGATCGGTCAGGCCGCGCTCAGTGAGTTCCGCGCCGTAAACATCCGCTACCGCACGGCGCGCGGCTGACCATTCATTCAGATAAGGGAGTTTGATCTTCAGGATCGCGGCTTGGATCGCGTCGAGGCGAAAATTGCCGCCAATATCTTGATGGTAATAGCGCGGCTCCATTCCGTGCTGGCGAAAGCTGCGAACCCGTTGGGCGAGCGCGTCGTTCTCGCACACGATCATCCCGGCGTCGCCCGCGGCGCCGAGATTCTTCGAGGGATAAAAACTAAACGCGCCGATCGTACTCATCGTGCCGGCCTGCCGCACCCGGCCGTCGGCGCAGGGATACTCCGCGCCGATCGCCTGGGCCGCGTCCTCGATCACGGTGAGGCGATGGCGCGCGGCGATTTCGTTGATCGCGTCCATCTCACAGCAAAGCCCGAAGAGGTGCACGGGGACAATCGCCCTAACGACCTGGCCGTCTTCATCGACTGGTTCGCCCTCTTCGTTTGGGCGGCAGCGTTTTTCCAGGAACTCCGCGAGCGCAGCCGGCGCGATGTTGAAAGTGACCGGATCGATGTCGACAAAGATCGGGGTCGCGCCGACCCGGGCGATGCAGCCGCCGGTCGCGAAGAAAGTGTAGGCAGTCGTGAGTACGGCGTCGCCCGGGCCAATCCCGAGCGTCATGAAGATGGCGAGAAGCGCATCCGTGCCGGAAGAGACGCCGATCGCGTTTTTGATCCCGCAGTAAGCGGCCGCGGCGCGTTCGAATTCCTCCACCTTCGGGCCAAGGATGAAGCTCTGGGTGCGAATGATCTCGTCAAATTCCCGCCGGATCGGCTCCGCCAGGAGCCGGTATTGTTCGCTCAAGTCGAGCAAGGGCACGCGCATCCGCTACCGAAGCATGGGTGGCGAACTCTGGCGAGCCGGAGCCGCGGCGGGAGCGCTCCTAACGAGGCCGTTGACCGCAGGGAGGCGCTAAGTTAACGTCGCCGCGTGGGATTGCTCCGAAGTCTGTTTTGGTTCGCGCTGTTCGTGTTTTTCACCTTCTGCTTCGTCGTCCTTTTTCAGTACGGGACGACCGATTTCGCGAGCGGGTTCCAGACGGAGTTCAACCGCGTGACCCATTTCGTGCAGGAAAAAGTCCAGCCCGAGAAAAAGAAGAGCGACACCCCATAGGCAGACGCGCCGCGCTCGCGCATCGAAGAACTCGTGCGCAAGGCCGCGCAGAAATCAGGACAAGAGCGGGCTGAAAATGGTTTCGCGCTGTTTTACCTGCCCGTGTCTGTCGCGACCATCGCTCTTCCATCCTGAAAATTTTGTCAATCCCTCTGTCTTTCTGGTGCGGCACCGAAATTCCTCCAGGAGGGCGTATTCGTTAGGCGACGAATTCAACATCGCCCGCCGCCGGAACGAAGCCGCGCTCGCTCCCGGCGCGAAGAAATTCCCGGATGGCAGCCCGCCCGCTTTCGCCGTAGTCGCGGGTGTAATCGTTCACATACATGCCGATAAATTCCCCGGCCAGATCCGCGTCCATCTCCCGCGCGTAAGGGAGCGAGTGCGCCACCGCCGCGGCGCGATGAGCCAGACCGTAATCGATGCTTTCGCGGGTGATCTGCGAGAGGTCGCGCCGCACTTCCGGCGGAAGATCCTTCCGCAGGACGTTCCCGCCTAACGGCAGCGG
>JBBSLZ010000349.1:0-2875 GCA_038233435.1 Chthoniobacterales bacterium | reverse complement strand
TGGCCGTCGGCTTCGAGTTCGCGTAACCAGGCGACGAACTCCGGATTCGCCATGCTGGGACCGGAGTGGTGGTAATCGGGGACGACCAGGAGCGAGCAGATCGGCACGCCGTGGCGACGGAGCTGGCGGATGATCTCCTGGGAGCTTTCCCAAGTGGGCGGCGCCACATCGTGCAGGGAGACAATGAGCTGGCCTCGTTCCGCCGCCGACGCGGGTGTGAAGGTCGGGAAGGAGGTGGCGGCGGCGGTCACAAAGAGGTATTCGGCGGGTCAGTGGGGCGGAACAAGCGGAAAGGGTAGGGACGCCGCAGCGCGCGCGGCGCGCCGTCCCTACCCCGCTTCACGTTGCGCCGAGACGCAGGATTTCTTCGAACTCCGCGGCGGTGACTGGTTGCACGGATAGGCGCGAGAGTCGCAGCAAGGCCATTTCTTTTAAGCGCGGTTGAGTTTTGATTTCCGCTAATGTCACCGGACGCCCGAGCGGTTTCCTGGCTACCAAGTCGACCGCGCTCCAGTCGCCTTCTTCGGCGGTCGGGTCGGGGTAGGCGATGCGCTTTACCTCGGCCACTCCGACCACCGCCTTCTCGGTCATGCTGTGATAGTAGAGGACGGCGTCGCCTTTTTGCATCGCGCGCAGATTATTCCGCGCGGTGAAATTTCGCACGCCGGTCCAACTGGTCGTTTTATCCGCGACAAAATCGGACCACGAGTAGGCGGTGGGTTCCTGCTTCACGAGCCAGCATTTTTTCATCGTGGGAGTGGATACGCTGGCGCGGCCGATTCGACAACCGGCGCGCCGTGTTTCACAATCGGCCCATGGAACGCGGCCTCTTCATCACCTTCGAAGGCTCGGAGGGGTGCGGAAAATCGACCCAGGTGCAGCGTCTGGCGGCGCGGTTGGAACGGGGCGGGCGGGAGTTTCTCCTCACGCGCGAGCCGGGCGGGACGGCGATCGGGGAAAACATTCGCCATCTTTTGCAGTTCGCGCCGGAAGGGGCGGGGATGCATCCGGAGACGGAGTTGCTGCTTTTCGAGGCGAGCCGCAGCCAACTAGTGCGCGAGCTGATCGCGCCGGCGCTGGCGCGCGGGGCGCTCGTGCTCTCGGATCGTTTTTATGATTCGACCACGGTTTACCAGGGAGTGGCGCGGCGGCTCGAGCCTGGGATAGTGGCGCAGCTCAATCAATTTGCGGTCGGGAATTGCCGGCCGGATCTGACTTTTATTCTGGATGTGGAGGTGGAAACGGCGCGGGCGCGGATGCGGCGGCGGGTGCGGCCAGTGAATGCGCCGGACCGGATGGAACAGGAGCCCACGGAATTCTATGAGCGTGTTTGCGCGGCCTATCGCGCCCTGGCGACGGCGGAACCGGAGCGGGTGCGGTGGGTGGATGGGAGCGGGGCGCCGGATGAAATCGAGGCGACCATCTGGGAAATGCTGATCGCGAAACTGCCGGGCTTGAAAGCGGATTTCTAACGATGGCTTTCTCGCCCGAAACCGCATTTTCCTATTTGCGCCGCGCTCATGAGCAAGGGCGGCTGGCCCATGCCTACCTGATCTCGGGCGCGGTCGGTGCCGGCAAGCGGACGCTGGCTAATCGTCTTGGCCAGTTGGTCAATGGTGGGGAGGAAGAGGATATTTTTGCGGCTGGAGCGGCGCAGGTATTCGTGGCCGAGCCGGAATCGAAATCCCGCCGGATCGTGATCGAGCAGATTCGAAATCTGGAGCACTCCTTGCAGATGCGGGCGGCGGGGGGACGCCGGAAGGTGGCGATCGTCTGCGATGCGGACCGGCTGCAACCGCAGGCCGCGAACGCGTTTTTGAAAACGCTGGAGGAGCCGCCTAACGACTCGTTATTGCTGCTCTTGAGCGCGCTTCCGGAAGCCTTGCCCGATACGATTCGCTCCCGCTGTATTCCCATTCCGCTCTCGGCCCCGGCGGATGAAATCCCGAGCGCGGAGGAGGAGGAACTGATCGAGTTGCTTTGCGCGAATGCGCGGCAGGAGAGCGGTGGGGTGCAGGGTCCTTATCAGTTGGCGCAGAGTTTCCAGCGGCTGCTGGCGCGCAGCCGGGAGGCGATCCGGAGCGAGCACGCGGCGGCCTTGAAGGCGGAGGAAGTGCGTTATAAAAACACGACGGACGGAGCCTGGCTGGACGAGCGGGAGGACCATTACAAGGCGCTGAGCGAGAGCCGATACGTGCAGCGGCGCGGGGAGTTGGTGGAGGTGTTGATGCGCTGGTGGTCGGATGTGCTCCGTGCCAGCACGGGCGTGCCGCGGGAGGAGATTCCCTCGGCTAGTGAAGCGACGCGCGCGCTCGCAGCCCGGCTGAGCACTCCGGATATTTTGCAACGGATTCGCCGGCTGGAGGAGTTGCGGGATCACCTGGGGCGCAACATTCAGGAAGCGCTCGCGGTGGAGGTGGCTTTCTTAACGGTCTTCCGCTTTTAGAACGGGGAGGTCTTCGCCGAAGCGGATCGTGGCCATGTGCCCGCCGCTGCGCAGCGCACCGAAGCGGAGCGCGGCTTCGCCGCCGGTCGGGAAGCGGTATTGGCGATCGAAAAGATTTGATGATCGCCAGGCGCGGTAGGCGCCGTAGAGGAGCAACGCGGCCACGAGGGCGGCGGCGGCGATGCCTCCGATCCACCAACTGTCGGGGATGGGTTCTTCTTTCTCCAGGACGACCGGCTTTCGGGTGGGCTCCGGCGTCGGGGTGGGGAGGACGCCGATGGGGCGATTTTGGAAAAGCGATTGAGCGGAGGAAGGCTCCGGAAAAGGGGTGGGCTTGGCCGCAGTGGCGGTGGACGCAAGCGCGACGGTCCAGGCGGCGGCCAGAAGAAGTGGGCGGATGGTTCGGAAACGCATCGGGTTAAGCGGCCG
>JBBSLZ010000348.1:0-2882 GCA_038233435.1 Chthoniobacterales bacterium | reverse complement strand
AGGGACGCGGCTACATGGCCCCGCAGGACGCGGCTACTTCTTCTTCGCGATGTATCCGTTCACCTGGCGATCGAGAATCTCGAGCGGAAGCGCGCCGTTTTTCAGCACGACGTCGTGGAATTCCCGCAGATCGAACTTCGCCCCCAGCGCCGTCTCCGCGCGCGTGCGGAGCTCGCGAATTTTCAGCATCCCGACCTTGTAAGCGCAGGCCTGGCCGGGCGAAACAATGTAGCGCTCAATCTCGGAGGTGACTTCTTTCTCACCCATCCCGGTGTGCTCGCGCATGTAGGCGATGGCCTGCTCGCGCGGCCAGCGTTGGGCATGGATGCCGGTGTCCACCACCAGACGGACGGCGCGGAAGAGTTCGCCCTGGAGGCGGCCGAGATCGCCAAATGGATCGCCCTCGTACCAACCGGCATCCTTGGCCAGCCATTCCGTGTAAAGCGCCCAGCCTTCCGTGTATGCGGTGAAGGGCACCAGCTTCCGGAATTGCGGCAATCCCTTTAGCTCTTGCGCGGTCGCGATCTGGAAATGGTGCCCCGGCACGCCTTCGTGATAGGAAAGCGTGGGCATGCCCCACTTTGGCACTTCGGCCATGTCGCGCAGATTGGCGTAGAAAATCCCGGGCCGCGTTCCGTCGAAGGACGGGCCTTCGTAATAGGCGCCGGGACCGGTCGCCTGCTTAAACTCCGGCACCCGCTTTACCTCGATCTTTGCTTTCGGGATGGTGGAGAAGAGCGCCTTCGAACGCTCGAGCGCCTGGTCGATCAGGCGCGTGTACTCGGCGAGCGCGGCGGCGCGGCCGGCGTCGTCATTGGGGAAGAGGAAACGGGGATCTTTGCCCAGTGCGTCGAGCGATGCCGCGATAGGTTGGCCAGCGAATCCGTTCGCGTCCAGAATCGCGCGCATCTCGGTTTCGATGCGGCTCACTTCCGAGACGCCGAGGGCGTGGATCTCCGCCGGATTCAGCGTGGTGGTCGTATTCTCCCGCAGCTTGTAGGCGTAGAAAGCTTCGCCATCCGGAAGCTTCCAGACGCCATCGTCGGTGGTGGTGGAAGGAAGCAGCGCGGTGAAGTAATCGATCAGCTTTTGGTAAGCGGGGTAGACGGCCTCGCGAATCGTGCCCTCCACCTGGTCCTGGAAATCGGAGCGCTGTTCGTTGGTTAACTGATCGATCTTCGCGACGCGGGTTTTAAACGAGGTGGCGAGGATGTTCTCCGCCGGCGGCTGCGCGACGAAGTCGGTCATCTCCTTCAAAACGCGCTCGACCACGAAACGCGGCGGAAGGATTTGTTTTTCCTGGCGAATTTTGAGGCCGTCCAGCACCTGATCGAACTTCTTCGGCACGGCCCGGAGGCGTTGCACGTAATACTCGCAATCGCGCGGGCCGAGCAGCCGGTGGGTGTTGGCCATGAAGGAGGGCAGATTGTTCTGCACCCCGAAGAGTTGGTTCACCGGGTAGTTGTGCCACTGCCATTTCTCGCCTTCCAGTTGGACGGTGAGAAACCAATCCAGCACTTCGGTGGAGAGCCGCTGCGAGGCAGTCTGTTGTTCCAACGGGTATTCGTGCAGTTGTTTGAGATTGCGGCGGAGCCGGTCGAACTGCTTTTGCTGATGGGCGGGCGAGGCGTCGCTCAGTTTGGCGTTGTGCCCGGTGATGCCGAACTGCTCGACCATCCCGAGCGAGGAGAGCAGCTCTGGCTCGTCGAAGAGCAGCTCGATGAAGACCTTCTCGTAGAAGACATTCAGGCTCCAGGGGCGGAACCAGATCGCGTTGACCGCGAAGACGACGGCGACCAACAAGGCGACGACGATGATTCCGGCGAACCACTTCAAGAGGCGCTTCAACATCGGAGAAGATGAGGGGTTTGACGCGCGCGCGTCAACTGCGCGGGTAGGGTCGCCGCGCTGCGGTGAGCAAGGGGCGTGGCTGCGAGTTTTAGTGGCTCGGGCGATTTAGGAGCGCGCCGTCCCTGCCCGATGCCGGCTCGGGATTAACCCGCGCTTTCTTCCGGTAACTCAGCGGCCGGCTCGTGATGTTGTTCGAATCCCATTTTGGTCCTTTCTCCTGGCTAGTTGAGTGATGCCATGTCGATGACGAAGCGGTATTTCACATCGCTCTTCAGCATCCGCTCGTAGGCTTCGTTGATTTGATCCATCTGGATCATCTCGATCTCGGAAGTGATGCCGTGCTCCGCACAAAAATCGAGCATCTCCTGCGTTTCCGCGATCCCGCCGATGAGCGAGCCAGCCAGGCGCCGACGGCCGAAGATGAGGCCGAAGACTCCCACCGGCAGCGGCTCCGGAGAAGCGCCCACCATGCACATCGTGCCGTCGACTTTGAGCAGGGCGAGATACGAGTCGAGCGGGTGTTTGGCGGAGACGGTGTCGATAATGAAGTCGAAGCTGTTCTGATGTTTCTTCATCTCCTCTTCGTTCTTCGAGACCACTACCTCGTCGGCGCCCAGCCGTTTCGCGTCCTCGGTTTTCCCCGGGGAAGTGGTGAAGAGGACCACCTTGGCGCCGAAGGCGTGGGCAAATTTCACCGCCATGTGGCCGAGGCCGCCCAGGCCCACCACCCCGACCTTCTGGCCTTTGCTCACGTTCCACTTCCGCATTGGTGAATAGGTGGTGATGCCCGCGCAAAGGAGGGGCGCGGTCGCGGCCAGGTCCAGTTTATCGGAAATGCGCAGGACAAAGGCTTCGTCGACCACGATCGATTTGGAATAGCCGCCGTAGGTGATGCCTTTCGTGTGCTTGTCTGGGCTGTTGTAGGTAAAGGCGGCGCCGCTTTCGCAGAATTGCTCGAGATCGGCTTTGCAATTGGGACAACTGCGATCCGAATCCACCATGCAGCCGACACCGGCCAGGTCGCCCGCTTT
>JBBSLZ010000347.1:0-2928 GCA_038233435.1 Chthoniobacterales bacterium | reverse complement strand
GGCGCGGCAGCAGATAGATAATCGCCAGCCCCGCTGCCACCATCGCGTAAACCATCACGCCCGCGCCTTTGAACTCCGGTAATTGCGCCAGGAAAATCAGAATCGCGAGCGCATTCACGAAACCCGTGATAACCGAGCGCGAAACGAAGCGCATCACATTGCCGATCCTCGCCACACCCGCGATGACCTGCAACACGCCGGTGAGCACGGTCGCCGCGAGCAAATATTGCAGCCCGTGTTCCTTCACCAACGTCACCATGAGCAACGCCGTCGCCGCCGTCGCAGCTGAGATCATTCCCGGCCGACCGCCGAAAATCGCCGTCAGCACCGCGATGCAAAACGACGCGTAAAGCCCCACCTTCGGATCCACGCCCGCGATGATCGAAAACGCGATCGCCTCCGGGATCAGTGCCAGTGCCACCACCATCCCCGCGAGCAAATCGCCCCGGATATTGGAGAACCATTCTTTGGAAAAATTGTTCGACACGGAATGAAAAGCAGGCAGGGCAGAAACGAAACCCGCCTCTCAAGGCCCCGATGCGGAGAAAGCCAGCGTTACAAAATGCCTGGCGGGCAAGACCAACAGAATCGCTGCCCCGCCTTAAGCGCAGGGCGGTCCTAATGCAAACCGTCCCACCCGGATCACAGTCAATCTTTCGATCGCGAACTTCCAGGATAGGCGCCTCCGCTTAGAGAGGTTACGATCACACCATGCGTCTCGTTTTGGCACTCATGGCTGCCGCACTCCTCGCACTCGGAGCGTGGCTGATCTCCGTCGGTTTCCTGCCCAGCGGCCCGCCCGAGATCCGCACCGGATCTCAAATTGCGACCGCACCGCAGGCCACGGCGGGGCCGGTCGCCTTGGGCGTCGCGCTCCTCGCGGGCGGCGGCCTTCTTTTTGTCATGCTCCTGCGCCGGCGTTAGCCGCGTTGGTGCCGCACCGTCATCACTCGCGCAAAACCGCGTGGCGCAGCTTTACGCGGTCACATCGCTCGAGCAACTGCGGCGCCTCCATCCGCTCCGCCCACGTCGCGAAGGCCGGCGTCGGCCCGCGCCAGCGCCACGTAAAAGCGTGCGCCCAAAGCCGATTGCGAAACGACTCAATCACGTGGTCGGTGGCGACGCCAAGGCAAGTGTCGCCGTTCTCGTTCTCGATTATTTGGAGAACAGTCTGCGGCACGCCGACGACCCCGCGCCGTAGGGGCGATCCTTGCCTTTGGTGAAGCGGCGCAAACCGTAGAAGTGCCGGAAGAGTTCGTACGTGCCGTCAATCAAATGCACTACCACCGTGTCAGGATAAGCCGACGAAACCGCGTGAGGCGGAGCCTTTTACGCCGTTCGTAGGTGCCGTCGACGAGGTGAACGATCATTTTGATGAACGGGGGCGATGGCGATTTACGACAGTCGCGTCTTCCCCGCGAAGCGGCAGAAGCGGACGGAACCTCGCCGACGAAGACTTGCCGGTGATCATCTGGAAAGACGGCAAGGTTTGCAAAGTCCGCGCGTGAGAGGAATCTGTTGTCAAGATTCTTAGCCTGGGCTTGCATTGATTTTTCGGACAGTGAATGAGGGACCAATTCCTGTGGTTTAGTTGTTTATTTGGGATTCAAAAGCGATCGGGCTGGTGTAGGCAAGACTGGAGTGCAGTCTGATGCGGTTATAGAAGGTTTCGATGTAGTCGAAGATGGCGGTGCGCGCCTCGGTGCGAGTGGCGAAGCGGTGGTGATAGACCAGCTCGTATTTGAGACTGCTCCAAAACGACTCGATGAAGGCGTTGTCATAGCAGTTGCCCTTGCGGCTCATGGAAGCGAGGAGCCCGTGTTGGGCCAGCACCTGGCGGTAGGCGGCACTGGCGAACTGACTCCCCCGATCCGAGTGAACGATGAGACTTCCGCCCGGCCGACGCTGGCGCAGCGCCATGGAGAGCGCGGCGATGGTGAGGGGAGCATCGAGGATGGGACTCATGGCCCAGCCGACGACCCGCCGGCTGCAGACGTCCAGGACGGCGACCAGATAGAGCCAGCCTTGGCCCGTGAGGACGCCGGTGGCATCAGTGACCCAGAGTTGATTCGGACGTTGGACGGTGAGGCCCGGGAGACGATTGGGCGCGATCGGTCCGCCGTGTCGGCTGTCGGTCGTGGCGTGGCGATACTTGGAGCGCTGCCGGGCAAAGAGGCGCTCCTTGCGCATGAGCCGGGCGATGCGGTTGCGCCGACTTGGGCAACCCAGCGCATGGGCGAGGCGCGGACTGCCGTAGGTTTTCCGACTGCGGGCAAACTCCTCCCGGATGCGGGCTCGGAGATGGATCGTCTCCACTTGCCGCGGTCCGGGTTGGTCGCGCCGCTCTTTCCAGTCGTAATAGCCGCTGCGCGAGATCAGGAGGGCCTCGCATAACCAGGCTACTTTGTATTGGCCGCTCATGGCTTCGATCCGGGCATACCTCTGGGCGGCACTTCGGAGAGGATGCCCAGTGATTTTTTTAGCACTTCACGCTGCTCCAACAGCTTGGCGTTCTCCGTGCGCAACCGCCGGATCTCCGCCTCCAGTTCTTCCAGGCTGCGTCTCGGCTTGCGCCCGGCGCCAGGCGAGTCGGGCATGCGCTCGGTCCGCGCCCAGCGGTAGAGCAGCGGCGGACGAATCCCCAGCTCCGCTGCCACCTTGGCTGCGCTCCGGCCGCTCGCACGCCATAATTCGAGCGCCTCCTGCTTGTACTCCTGCGTATATCTCGCTCGGTCGCGAGCGGGTTTCCTGATCTGTGTTTTCATGTGGGTTCTTCGGGTTTTTGACCCCAAGCCCACTGTCCGTCAAATCAGGGCAACCCCAGACTGACCCCCATTGGACCCCTGACCCCCAGTGGACCCCGGACCCCCATTGGACCCCTGACCCCCATTGGACCCCTGACCCCCATTGGACCCCTCCTCGCCGCTG
>JBBSLZ010000346.1:0-2936 GCA_038233435.1 Chthoniobacterales bacterium | reverse complement strand
GAACGAGACGATCTTCCCGGCTCCCGTCGATTTGATTTTCCAGAACCCGGTCGCGGCCTTCGGTTTCACGAGTTGGCGGTAGTGCTTGAAGATCACATCGACACTGTTGCCCATCTCCAGCGCGAGCGCCGCGGCGTTTCCAAAGCGCGCAAGATGGTAACTGCCGAACGAATGCCGGCAGGCGTTCTCCGGCCATTCTTCGCGCAAGCCAGCGGCCTCCCGATCGGCATCGAATCGCTTCCGCAGATTGATCGGATGAACCTTGCCTGACTCGCAGCGGTGCGGAGCCAGCCAGGTGATGAGGTTGGGCTGCATCACAACGAAGCGCCGGCTCTTCTCCGTCTTCCGGCGCCGGCCGCGGACGTGGATCGTTTTCGCGTCAAAGTCGATGTCGGCCCAGTCCAGCCGCTCAATCTCAGAACGGCGCAAACCAGCGAAACAGGCAATCGACCAAAAAGGCACCATGTCGTGCGAGGCATTCTGAAAGAGAGCCCTCACCTGCGGGAGCGTCAGAATTTCAACCTCTTCATCCGGCTGCCGCGCCTTCGTCGTGTCGGTGACTGGATTCGTGCTGCAATACCGCCGCGTCACCCCAAAGGAAAACATTGTTCGCAGGTCGCGCCGGTAGGTGTTCCGAGTGCCAGGCGCAACGTCCAGCCCTTCCAGCCAGGCATCGATGTCGGCCGTCGAAAACTCATCCGCCGTCCGCTCGCCGGGGAACGCTTTGCAGAATCGATCGGTGCGGTTGGCGATGTCATACACGTAGCGCTCCGCACGACCGGCCGACTTCCGATTGGCAACCAGTTCGGCGCGCAGACGGGAGATTGGAACGGATTTCGCGCGCGCTTCCAGATGCGCGATGTAGAAATCCGCCGCGTGCATGATGCTCTTGCCGAACACAGCCAAGCGATCGTGCTCGCGCTGCGCCATGACGCGCAGCCAATCCGGGAAAGTGGCTCCTGCTTTTCCGTGCTGGTGAAGTTCCGCCTCCTTCTGTTGCACGAAGGTCTGTGCTTCGCCTTTCGTCGTAAAAAATCTCCGCTTCCATTTTCCCGAAAGATTCGATCGCACGACGAACTTAAGGTGGGGATGAGATGCCGCTTTATACGCTTTGATCCGAAACGCGGGTTTGGCCATATCGGGCAGAATAGCAACCATTGCGCTTTTTAGGAAGGAAAACCGGTTTGAATGGGTTTTTACGAGTTCGTATCCGCGCGTATCAAAAAGACCGTCATACGAGGGAGAATGAGCTTTTTAGAAGCATGGGTTGGGTGGGACTCGAACCCACAACCAACGCCTTAAAAGGGCGCTGCTCTACCATTGAGCTACCAACCCGCGGAGGGTCTTCCGTTTTAGTCCACTTCCGGAGATGACGCAAGGGACAGCCCACGGCACGGTATGAGCTTTTCTCGCTCCGCCATGGGCACGCACTCTCGGATTGACGAGTCCGCTTTGAAGAATGAATCTCGCCGCGGCCGGCAGTGGGACGGGGCCGCATACCTTATGCAATTTTTCAGGGATCGCCGCGCCGGACCTTTGCACCATTGCCTCGCGCGATTTGGTCTAAGTGCCTCCGGCTTCGTGAGCATCGCGCTCCTGCTTTTCACGCTTGGGCGTGTGTCCGGTCAGGAAGCGCTCGATCCCTCGATCGTCGGCGAAGGTCCGGCGGGTGAGGTTTATCGCTCACCTTCGGAATTGAAAAAACTTTCGCTGGAGGAATTAGTGGACGTGGAAATCACGTCGTCTTCGCGGCGGCCGGAGCCCGTCTCCCAAGCATCGAGCGCGATCGATGTGGTCACAGGCGACACGATCTGGCGGTTCGGTGCGAGGAATTTGCCGGACGCGCTGCGGCTGGGCGCGGGAATGGAGGTGGCGCAGATTGATGGTCACACTTGGGCGATTTCGGCGCGTGGTTTTAACATCAGCACGGCGAATAAATTGCAGGTCCTGCTCGATGGCCGCAGCCTCTACACGCCGCTCTTTTCCGGCGTGTTCTGGGATGTGCAACGCACGTTTCTTCCGGACCTGGAACAGATCGAAGTGATCCGCGGCCCGGGCGCTACTTTGTGGGGCGCGAATGCGGTCAACGGCGTGATCAATATCCGCACGAAGAGCGCTCGGGATACCCAAGGCTTTCTGCTTGATGCTGGCGGCGGCAGCGAGGGTGGGAACGTGGGAGTCCGCTACGGCGGGCGTATTGGCCGCGATACTTACTATCGCGCCTACGTCATGAGCGAGAGGACCGATAGTCTCTCGCTTGAAGGAGGCGGCGACGCGCAGGATGAGACGGACTTTACGCAAGGCGGTTTCCGGATCGACTCGGCGCTGGGTTCCGACGACACGCTCACTTTGCAAGGCGATGGCTACGCGGGCGCGTTCGGCCGACTGAACGCGCAGGATATCGAAGTGGATGGCGGCAATCTTATCGCCCGCTGGGCGCATCAGCTCGGCGCGGATTCCAGTCTCTCGGTGCAGGGATATTACGATCGGACGCATCGTCTCATTCCCGGCGTCTTCGAAGAAGATCGTGACACCTTCGACGTCGAACTTGAAGGCCGTTTCGTCCTGGGTGCGCATGATATTGTGTACGGTGGCAATTACCGCATCTCCTCGGATGAAATCGGCAATCTTGGTCCGACGATCGCGTTTCTGCCGGCGAACGAGACCGAGCAATTGGTCAGCGCGTATGTGCAGGACGAGTGGCACATCATTCCCCGCCAGTTCTCGGTCGTGGCGGGGTCGAAGTTCGAATACAACACGTTTAGCGATTTCGAAATTCAGCCGTCGGGGCGTGTCGTCTGGACGCCGACCGCGGACCAGACAGTGTGGGGAGCAATCTCGCGCGCGGTGCGGACGCCGACGCGGATCGACCAGGATTTGTTTCTGCCCAATCCATCCACCGGCACTCCGGTAACGCTGCGCGGGACACGCGATTT
>JBBSLZ010000345.1:0-3054 GCA_038233435.1 Chthoniobacterales bacterium | reverse complement strand
GCCCGAAAGGCTTTGCCTCGGTCGTTTACGGGCTGCTCTTGTTCGAGCGCCAGGTGCCCAACTCCGAACGGCTTTTTCGTCTCATCGCGCTGGTCATCGCCGGGTCGATCATTGCTCACTCCTCAACCGACGTTTTACTCGCGCGCTGGTTCGTCGAGGAGGAGGAGGACGAGCCTTCCGCCACTCCCGAGCCGGCGGAGCCTCCCGCCTGAGTTGTAGCGTCCGCTGTCCGCAGCGGAAAAACCCCAGCATCGCAGAAAGCTGCGCTAACCAATGCGCTGGGGCAGCGCACGCTACAGCTCTCAATAAATATAGGGCTCCGAGAGCGAAAAGGCGTTCCGGATGAGTTCGATCCGGGGCGGCTTCCCCTCCGCCATCGTGATCTCCACCACGTCGAAGCGGAAAAGAATATCGGGATTGCCGAGCAATCGCAGCCAGGCCAGCGCGCCTAACGAAAGCCGGCGCTGCTTCGCGCGGTTGACCGCGTCGAGCGGGCGGCCGAAGTCCTCCCGCGTCCGCGTCTTCACCTCGACGAAGACGAGCACGTCGCGCTCGCGACAGACGAGATCAATCTCACCGCCCCGGCGGCCGCGGAAGTTGCGGTAGAGGATCTTGAAACCGTGCCGGCGCAGGTAACGCGCCGCGAGTTTTTCGCCCCGGGTGCCGAGCCGCAGATGAGCCCGGCTAGAAGGAAAAAACCGGCTGCGCCACCGGCTCAAACGAGCGGCGGTGAATCGGGCAAGGGCCGTGTTCATGAAGTTTCTGGAGATGCAGCTCGGTCCCGTAACCCTTGTGCCGGCTGAAACAATATTCGGGAAAACGCGCGCAGAACTCCCGCATCAGGGTGTCGCGGGTGACCTTCGCGATCACGCTCGCGGCCGCGATGCTCAGGCTGAGGCAATCGCCATCCACGAGCGCGGTTTGCGGGAGCGGAAACGGGAAGACCGGGAGCCCATCGATCAGCACATGTTGCGGGGAAACGCGGAGGCCGGCGACTGCGATTCGCATCGCCGCGTGCGAAGCGCGCAGGATGTTGATCCGATCGATCTCGAGCGAATCGACCACCCCGATCGACCAGACGATCTCGGCGTGATTCGTCAGGTAACGATAAATTTTTTCCCGCCAATCCGCGGAGAGCTGTTTGGAATCGTTCAGTTTCCGGTGCCGGAACCGTTCCGGCAAAATCGCCGCCGCCGCTACCACCGGGCCGGCGAGCGCCCCGCGCCCGGCTTCATCAATCCCCGCGATGGAGCCGATGCCTAACGACCGGAGTTTTTTCTCGTGTCGGAATCCGCAGCGGCGGTGCATCGAGCGCACCTTAGTGGAAGGGAGCCGGTCGGGAAATCGAAAAAGTGAATCGTGACTGGTGATCAGTGAATAGAGACGGACCCACTATTCACGAGTCACTGATCACCATTCACAGATTCCCAACTACTCCCGCACCGCGGTCGCTTCCTTGCCCTTGCGATCGCGCAGGTAATTCAGCTTGGCCCGGCGGGCTTTGCCCTGTTTCTCCACTTCCACCTTCGCGATGCGCGGGGAATGAATCGGGAACACGCGCTCTACCCCTTCGCCGTAGGAGATGCGCCGGACGGTAAACGTCTGGTTGATCCCGGTGCCTTTGCGCCCGATGCAGATGCCGGAGAAAATCTGGATCCGTTCCTTCTCGCCTTCGCGCACACGGGTGTGCACGCGCACTCCATCGCCCACTTTGAATTTGGTCACGTCGGTCTTTTGCTGCTCCTTGGCGAGAGTGTCGATGATGTTCATAAAAGTCGCTTTCTTCCTCTGAAATGGGGCCGAATACCTAGCGCGGGCGCAGCGGATTGTAAAGGACGCCCTCGCCTGCGCAAAACCGCCGCCGGCGACTGCGACCAGGCAACGCCGTCGGCGTCCGCAGTCAGGGAACCACCGGCACCGCGGAGCGCTCCCGGATAAAGGTCGCGGCCGCGATGCCATCGAGTTCCCCGCCTGACGAGGTATCCATCAGGAAGACACCGGGCCGCAGTTCCCCCCTGAGGTTAATCGCCCCCTCACCCGTCGCGTTCGCGCCAGCAGTTCGGGCGAAGCATAGAAGATGTCGGCAATCTGACCTGGAGGGACGACCGCCGTGTCGTCCGAGAATGCGAAACACGGACGGGACAGCGCCCGTCCCTCCAGTGCTCGCGCGGGCGATTCTCGACCAGCATTTTCCGGCTTTGTCCCCGGCCCGCCAAACCTGCGAAAACCCAGCCGTGATGCCCCATCACCCGACAGCACCAAAGCCAGCGAGGTCAGGGTTCTTTTGCTTCCAATTAAACGGTGGCTAAACGGTAGCACCGCACACCATGGCTGGTGAGATCACAGCGCAAAGCCTCACTTCCTTGATAGGATGGGAAGGCCACGCGTCGTCATGGATGCTGGTGGAGACGACGGGTTCGCGCGTTTCGCAAGTATCTCGGCGACAGGAGAGCGTCTCAATATATCCACGCACCTTCTGTGGCTGCTTCTGACGCGACAGCGGCGCGCCGTCTCGGCTGCCTTGCGCACATTGGCTTACATCGTTGTATTCCTGGTCGGACCTTACCGACTTAGCTGGCCGCCAGTGGACGCCGTCGGAAGATCCAATCAAACGCGGATGGCGTCCACGATGAGAAATGAAGAGCGAGCTTTCCATGGTTGACACCGGTTCCTCTCGTTAGGTTTATGGCGATTCTCAGTCGAACGGCCTCGGCATTGATTGCGTTGCTTTATCTTGTCGCCGCCTACCACGAGGCTGGTGGCGCAACGACGCTGAAGGCCGCGAGGTTTCTTCTCCTGCCCCTTGCCTGCATTTGTTCCCGGAGCCGCTCGGTGAGTACACCGGCACGATCCGCGGACAGCTCATGACCTCCTCGACTCCAGCGTTCCTGGTGTGTGCCGGTGGCTGGCTCCTTCTGGTCGGGGTTGCGCTTTTGGTTTACGCGTTGTCCCCTGCCACATCCGGGTAGCGCGCGCGTCTCGCGTGCTGGTTGCGGCGTCCTCGCCGCAACGAACTTTCGCATACGCCTCGCATCCAGCAAAAGTCCGCGATCG
>JBBSLZ010000344.1:0-3061 GCA_038233435.1 Chthoniobacterales bacterium | reverse complement strand
GAAAGGACCAATTCGCCGGAGCGTTTACGAATACAGATATTCGTCGTGATACTCCCGCTGCGGCGCGAATTGCACCGTCTGGTCACCGCCTGCCTCCGGATATTCGAAGATCTCGCCCTCGTAATTCCGGATCACGATCTTTTCCTGGTCATGATAGAGGACGTAACCGGGATTAATCGGCACCTTCCCGCCGCCGCCCGGCGCGTCGATCACAAACTGCGGCACCGCATAACCCGTCGTGTGTCCGCGCAGGCCTTCGATGATCTCGATCCCCTTTGCGACCGAGCTGCGCAGATGCGCCGATCCGGTGATGAGGTCGCATTGGTAGATGTAATAAGGACGCACCCGGCACATCAGCAGCTTTTGCACGAGCGTCTTCATGGTCACGAGGTCGTCGTTCACGCCGGCCAGAAGTACGCTTTGATTGCCTAACGGGATGCCGTGATTGGCCAGCCGCTCCAGGGCAGCTTTCACTTCGGTGGTCAACTCCCGCGGATGGTTCACATGCACGCTCATCCAGAGCGGATGATACTTTTGCAGCATCTGGCAAAGCTCCGGCGTGATCCGTTGCGGGAGGAAAATCGGGACGCGGGTGCCGATGCGGACAAACTCAATGTGCGGAATAGCGCGGAGGCGTTTCAGGATTCCTTCCAGCTTGTTATCGCTGAAGAGCAAGGCATCGCCGCCGGAGAGAAGGACATCACGCACTTCGGTGTGTTCTTCGAGGTAGCGATAGATGTCTTCAAACTCGGTGTGCAGTTCCTGCTCACCCACGCCGCTGACCACGCGGCTGCGGGTGCAGTAACGGCAGTAGCTCGCGCAACGATCCGTGACCAGAAAGAGGACGCGATCCGGATAACGATGCACCAGTCCCGGCACCGGCATATGCGAGTCCTCTCCGCACGGGTCCGCCATGTCGTAAGGCGACTCCCAGCTCTCCTCCACCCGCGGGACGACCTGGCGACGGATCGGGCAGTTCGGATTATCCTTCTCGATCAGATTGAAAAAATGCGGCGTGACCGCGAGCGCCAGCTTCGTACCTGAGAGGAGGACGCCGTTGCGCTCCTCATCGGAGAGTTCCAGATGCTGCTCCAGTTGAGCGAGGGAAGTGACGCGATTCTTGAGTTGCCATTTCCAATCGTTCCAAAGTTCCAGCGCCACGTCGGGCCAATAGCCCGGCGCGTGCGAGACGAACGCTTTTTCATCCATTTTCCCTGCGGCAAGAGTGTTCATTTTCGTGATTAGAAAAAAAGGTTAAGGCCCTTAAATATCGTGTCAATGTAGGCACTTTCAGGTGCGCGGGCCTCCCCGAGGCACCGGTAGAGCAGCCGGGCGTCCCGCCAGAAATCGAGTGGCGAAACATCGACCTTTACTTTTACTTTGTTTTCCTAGAATTCGCCCGCTTCGCGCCTCCTTTTGATTCGTGTCCCCCCTCCCCCCATGAAAAACCAATCCAGTTCTCTCTTTGCTGTCTGCGCTTTCCTGCTCGGTCAGATCGCGTTCTCGCCGGAGACGTCGGCGGCTTCGCTGGCGATCGATCAAAACTTTCGCGCACCCGCTTTCAATCACGGCGCCTTCGCCGACAAGATGATCCTGTTGCCAGATGGGAAGACGCTTCGTTTTAATGGTGTCAGCACCGTCACGAATCGACCGGCGGGCGCGATCAGTCGCTACGTGGCGGATGGCGCCTACGACCCGTTTTTCAATTTTGACCGAAACTACCGCGACGTGACGGCAGCTGCCGCCCTGCCGGATGGCCGGCTCATGGTGGTGGCGACGCGTTACCTCTATTATCTGGACACCACGGCGGAAGAAATCCTCCGCCTGCTGCCCGATGGCACGCGGGACGCCAGCTTTCCGGTTATCCAAGTCTCCACCGGAATTCCGGTCGTGAAAGAAATCATGGCCCAGCCCGACGGGAACATCCTCGTCGTGGGAACGTTCGATTCCTTCGCTGGTCAACCTGGGAAGCGAATCGTGCGCCTGTTCCCGGATGGCTCGATTGATCCGACCTTTACCCCGGCACAAATCGAGGGCGGGAGCGGGCTCTACGCCAGGCCGGTGGTGCTCGGAAACGGCAAGATTCTCGTAGCCGGGCATTTCACGACCGTCAACGGCACCGCGGTTCCCGGGATCACGCAGCTAAATGCCGATGGCTCGGTCGACCCCGCTTTCCAAACGAGTGGCTTTTCGCGCACCAACGTGGTCACTCGAGCCGTCGCCATCCAGGCCGATGGGCGCATTCTGATGGCGGGACTCTTTCGACGGGCGTCCTCCCCGAGCCTGACGACTGCGATTCTGCGCCTGAATCCAGACGGGAGTGTGGACACCTCCTACGTCCCCACCGCCGGTTCGGTGACCGCCAGGGACGTGGCGGTGCAGGCGGATGGCAAGATCGTGGCGGCGGTTGCTGGTGGCCTTTATCGTTACCAGGCGAACGGCGGGTTTGACCCCACTTTTCAAAGGTTCTCGCTTCGCGATGGGAGCGACATCGTCCACGGGACGACGGGGAGCCCGCGGGCGATAGCTCTCCTTCCGGACGGGCGCATCCAACTGGCGGGGCGTTTTACGGATGTGGGCGTGGCCGCTGATACTTATGTTGGACGCTTCGGCCTTCTCCGAACGCTAGCCGATGGAACTCTCGATCCTTCCTTTACCCCGGCGGAGAAACCGGGCGCCGATCTTTTCCCGGACAGCTTTGCCCGCCTTGCCGATGGATCTACGCTGGTCGCGTTCAGCGCTTCGGTCGATCCGGCCATCCCCTTTAACGTGGCTCGCCTTCTGCCCGATGGTTCGCGGGATCCCAACTTCACCCTCACCTCGGCGGATCCGGCGGGCGTGCTGTCATTTAAATTCACAGGCCGAAATCTCACTGCGCTGCCGGACGGGCGTTTCCTCATCTCGGGGACGAACGACTTCGGGACCTTCGTGGTTGGAAAATTTCTCGCGAACGGCGCCGAGGATCTTGGTTTTGGGTTCGGTTACAGTTTCGGCGGCCTGCCAACCTTTGAAAAGGGCGTCGCGCTCGCGGACGGGAAAGTGCTCCTCACGGCGGGTTCCG
>JBBSLZ010000343.1:0-3063 GCA_038233435.1 Chthoniobacterales bacterium | reverse complement strand
TTCCTTCGCCAGCTCGGCTATCGTGCCACGGTGACGGTCTCACATGCGTGACCGATAGAAGCAAAAACGCCTGAGCTTGGAGAAGTGCCAGTTCATGGAAGTAAAGTGCCGACAGGAAAGCTAGAGGCATCGCGAATGAGCGGGCTCTAAACGGCGGAGGAAATAAAGATGCGCTATGCGCCGCTCCGTGAACGCCGCAATATTCGGCGGGTAGACATGCCGAAAAAGGGCCGAGGAGCCGCGACCGCGCTCTGGCAGGTCTTCTTTGAGTTCAAGGACGGTCCGCGAATCAGCCAGTCGTTTAGCGATAGTAGATACGGGGGGAAGGAGGACGCCCTGATTTGGGCGATGCGTTTCCGGGACGCCATGGAACAAGAGTTTGCCGCTTCAGAATTTGTTTATGGACACACCGGACGGATTCGAAGCGACGCGATCGGGATCAGCAGGTCGCGATCTAAGCGAGGTGGGAAGGTTTGGCCGTATTGGCAAGCAACGTGGCCAGGAATCGACGGGCGGGCGATAAATAGAAAATTTCACGATAAGAAGTGCGGCGGCAGCGAAGCAGCCCGCCTCAAGGCACTTGCCGCCCGACGCGAAGGAATTGAGCACTACCGTTCCATAAGAGAAGGGCGGCTACTCAAGGGCGAAGTATATCCCGCCGCCGCGTACGGCCGGGCAAACGGCCGAGCCCCTTATGCGTTGTTTATGCCGCCGGAGAACCCGGATACCCCCGTTTGGAGATATATGGATTTCACAAAGCTCGTTTCCCTTCTCCAACATGAAGCTCTCTTTTTTCCGACGGTGGCTGCTCTTGACGACCCATTCGAGGGTTCATTTGCAGGTGGAAACCAGCTGTTAAGGCCGCTCGTTTACCGCCACCTACCGAAAACGCCGGAATTTTCCGCCGGAGATTTGGTGCGAAAAATGAAACATCACGTTGCTGCTAGCTGCTGGCATTTAAACGAACAAGAGTCGGCGGGCATGTGGAAGCTGTACGCGAAGAGCAACGAAGCAGTCTGCATTCAGTCAACTTTTCGTAGGCTTCGGAACGAACTCGGCGAAGCGGTTCGCGTTGGAACCGTGAGATATGTGGATTACGAGACCGATTGGATTCCAGAGAGCAACGAACTGGCTCCCTTTCTCTACAAAAGGAGGTCGTTCGAATTCGAACGAGAGCTTCGTGCACTGAAGCTCATTAGTGAGGCGGACAAGGCCGTCATCGCCGGAGATGAAAGCGTCACACCTCCTAAAGTGATCGGATGTTGGCAAAAGGTCGACCTCGCTGCGCTGATTGAGAAAGTCTACATAGCGCCGGACGCGCCCGGTTGGCTGGCCGACCTCACTCAAGACGTCATGCGCCGATATGGATACGGCTCCATTCATGTCGTGAAATCCTCATTGGCTTCGTCGCCGTTGTATTAGGTTGTCGATCCCGGGGGACACGTCGATCCACACAGAAGAGCGGAAGCTTTCTGTAAATGCATTCTCTCGGTCCGGGGGCTATTTGCTCCGCCGCGGCCTTGCCCCGGCGCGATATCTTGCCACCTTGCTGGCTCACTTTATGTCCACCACTTCACTCGCTCATACGCTCGCTGATTTCGCCTGTTCTCTGCAATACACCGACCTCTCGGCCAATGTCGTTCATGAGGTGAAACGGCGGTTGATTGACTCGTTTGGCTGCGCGCTCGGGGCTTGGAATGAGGAGCCGTGCACGATCGCGCGGACGGTGGTTTCGGATTTTTCGGCGAAGAATGGCGCGACCGTGATCGGGACTTCGCGCAAGGCGCCACCGGATTGGGCGGCCTTCGCGAACGGGTGCTGCATCCGCTATTTCGATTACAACGATACCTATCTCTCGAAGGAGCCGGCGCATCCGAGCGATAATTTTGCCGCGTTGCTCGCGATCGGCGAGAGCGTGGGGGCGACTGGTAAGGAAATCATTTTGGCGACGGCGATCGCTTACGAGGTGCAGTGCCGGCTGTGCGATGCGGCGAGCATTCGCGCGAAGGGTTGGGATCATCCGACTTATGGGGCGTTTTCGACGGCGCTAGCTTGCGCGAAATTGATGAAGCTGGATTCGGAACGAACGCGGCATGCGGTGAACATCGCGGGCGTGGCCGGGATGGGGATGCGGCAATCGCGCGTGGGTGAACTCTCGCACTGGAAGGGCGTGGCGTTTGCGAATGCGGCGCGGCATGGCGTTTACTCGGCGCTGCTGGCGCGGGCGGGGATGACGGGGCCGGCGCCGATTTTCGAGGGACAGATGGGATTTGAGAAGCAGCTCGGGGTTTCGTTAGGCGATCTTTCGCAGATTTTCACGAAGACGGCGGAGGCGCTGCCGGGCGAGGGGCCGGCGTCGATGATTTTGAAGACGTCGATCAAGTATTGGCCGGCGGAGTATCACAGCCAGAGCGCGATCGAGGCGGCGTTGCACTTGCGGAAGCAGATTCCGGATCTGACGCAGGTGAAGTCGATGGTGATCGAGTCGCACGATGCGTCGGTGGATATCATCGGGAGCGAGCCGGAGAAGTGGCGGCCGCAGGAACGCGAGACTGCCGATCACAGCCTGCCGTATATCACGGCGGTGGCGCTGATCGATGGCGAGGTGACGGACAAGCAGTTCGCGCCGAAGCGCTTTACGGAGACGGCGATTATTTCGTTCCTGCAGAATGTGAAGGTGGAACGGAACGATGAATTGACGGCTCTTTATGCGAACGCGGTCGCGAACATTGTGCACGTGACGCTGGCGGATGGGACGACGCTGACGAAGCGGGTCGATTTCCCGCTCGGGAACGCGAACAACCGGCTGACGGATAAGCAGCTGGAAGGGAAGTTCCTGTCGTTGGCGGCGCCGAAGATCGGGAAGGACGGCGCGGATATGGTGATCGCGCTGGGGTGGAAGCTGGATGACGCGACGGATGTTTCGGAGATTATGAAGTCGCTGGAGATGCCTGGCTAAGATGATGCGGCTAATTTTTCGCGATCGTAGCACAGGCATCTTGCCTGTTCGGACACCGGGCGTCTCGCCCGGTGTTTGTTTGAATTTTTTGCCAGGAAACCGAG
>JBBSLZ010000342.1:0-3112 GCA_038233435.1 Chthoniobacterales bacterium | reverse complement strand
TGATTGCCGATTTCCGGTTTCTGACTTCTGATTAGAGAGCCTGCACCGGGACACGTTTCCAGACCGGCCAAATCAGCAATCAGAAATCAGCCATCCGAAATCTCCTCCCTCATGATCGTTACCACCGCCCAACTCTATAAAGTCGCCTACAAAAAATTCGCAGTCGGCGCCTATAACATCAACAACCTCGAACAAACGATGGGCCTCTTCCGTGGCTGCATCCAAAGCAAAGCGCCCTTCATTATTCAGCTTTCAAAAGGCGCGCGCGGCTACACCGACAAGCGGATGCTGGAAGCCATCATCCGCACCGCCGAACAAATTTTCCCGGAGGCCATTTTCGCCGTCCATCTGGATCATGGCGACGAGGCCACCTGCTACGATTGCATCGACTCGGGCTTCTACAGCTCGGTCATGATCGATGCCAGCCACGAGTCGTTTGACGAAAATATCGCCATCACCCGCCGCGTCGCCGACCGCGCTCACGCCAAGGGCATCAGCGTGGAAGCCGAACTCGGGATGCTCGGTGGCGTCGAAGAAGACATTAAAGTGGATGAAGGCCACGCCTGCCTGACCAATCCCGACGAAGCTGGGGAATTCGTCGAGCGTTCCGGCTGCGACTCACTGGCCGCGGCGATTGGGACCAGTCATGGCGCCTACAAATTCAAAGGCCAGCAATCGCTCCGCTTCGATGTCATCGAGGCCATTTCCGAGAAAGTGCCCGGCATGCCGATCGTCATGCACGGCAGCTCCAGCGTCCCGGTAGAAGAGGTCACCCGGATCAACGAGGCCGGCGGCAAACTCGATCCCAGCGCTCGCGGCGTGGCCGAGAACGAATACCTCCCCGCCGCCCAGCTCGGTGTTACCAAAGTGAACATCGACACCGATGGCCGCCTCGTCTGGACGCGCGTGCATCGCGAATTCTTCCGCGATAAACCGGCCGAATTCGATTTCCGCCCACCTGGGAAAGTCTTCATGCAGGCGTATGCCGATTTTATCGCAAACAAAAACGAGAAGCTCGGTTCCGCCGGCCAGCTTGAAGCGATCCGAGCCACCTTGTAGCTCGCGCCCAAGCCCTCCCGTTTCGGTCGATTCTGTCGCCGCCGGTTCTTTGAGCGCCATGACGTTCACCTTGCAAGAACTCGCCTCCCTCGCGGGCGGCGAGCTGGAGGGTAATCCTGCGCTTATCATCCGCGGGGCGGCTCCCTTGGCGGAAGCCGCCGAGGGCGAGATCACGTTTTTCGCCAACCCAAAGTATCTGGCCCAATTCCGCAGCACGCGCGCCTCCGCCGTTTTCGTCCCCGCCGCTTTCACGGAGGAAATCGCGGCCGCACAGATCCGGGTGGCCAACCCAGAGCAGGCCTTCCAGCTAGTCGCGCTGAAGTTCGCCCCGCCTCCCATCCGTTTCGAGCCCACCATCCATCCCTCCGCCATCATCGCGGACGACGTGAAACTCGGCGCCCGCGTTTCCATTCAACCGCACGCCGTCATCGAGCGCGGCGCGGCGATTGGCGACGACACCGTCATCGGCGCTCACTGCTATATCGGCCACCAGTGCGTCATCGGCCCGCGCTGTCTCATCTACCCGCAGGCCACCATCCGCGACCGCACCTTGATCGGCGCGGGCGTCATTATTCATAGCGGAGCCGTGATCGGGGCCGACGGCTTCGGCTTCGAAATCAAAGACGGCCGCCAATCCAAGATCCCCCAGATCGGCATCGTGCAGATTGATGACGACGTCGAAATCGGAGCCAACACCACGATCGACCGCGCCCGCTTCGGTCGCACCTGGATCCAGGAAGGCGCCAAGATCGATAACCTGGTCCAGATCGCGCACAACGTGGTCATCGGGAAGCACACTCTCATCGCCTCCCAAGCCGGCCTCGCCGGCAGCTCCCGGGTGGGCGATTACGTCATGATCGCAGGCCAGGCCGGCATTACCGGGCACGTGGAACTCGGCGACCGCGTCATCATCGCCGCGCAAGCGGGCGTCTCAAAAAATCTCCCGGCCGGCAGCGGCATTTGGTGGGGCCTGCCCGCGGCGCCGATCCGGAAAGCGCACGAACGGCAGGCGTGGATCGGCCGTCTCGGCCGCCTGCTCGAGCGAGTCAAAGCGATCGAAGAAAAGCTCGGACGCTGAATAGCTAGCGCGCCAAAGGGGGGCACTCTCCAGGCCGCCCCGTTTCCCGTCCATTCGTCCAAACGAAGACGGTGCCCTGACCATGCAGTCGAACGTGGCGTTCGACTGCTCGCATCGGCGATGACCTCCTCCCCGGAAGCGTCTGCTACGCCCTCGCCGCGAGGTTTTCGGGGGCTCCAAAAATCGGTAGCCCCGAAGTTGGCAAGCTTAGTGCTTATAGTAGTTATAGAAATTATACCCATGAAACTGCTCACCCGCGCTTCCGCTGAATTCCTTCTCATCGATGACGATCCCGCGATCACCAGGTTCCTCGTCACCTATCTCAAACAAAAGGGTCACACCTGCGATTCCCTCACCGAAGGATTTCGCACCGCCGCCTGGCTGGAACACAACCAGTGCGACGTTGTGGTGGTCGACCTGAATATGCCCAAAGTCGACGGCATCTCGCTCATCTCCTACATCCGCGAGATGAGCCAGACGCTTCCGATCATTGTCTTCACCGGCGTCGGTTACGATGAAGATCGTATGCACGCCGCCCTCCGCGCCGGGGCCAACGGCTACGTCAGCAAAAACCTTCCGATCGAACAGCTCTACTGCGTCCTCTCGCGCGTCCTCACCACCTGCCAGCAGCGGGCCCGGCGCGAAGCGCTCAACGGCCGCTCTCACCACCTCCTGGCCGGCGCCGCCTAACGACTCTTCCGCTTGCCCGGCTGAGCCGCCTCCAGCAACCCGCGGAGCGACTCCGCCGAGATGCATTCCGCTCCGCAGGCCGTGACCGTCTCCTGCTCGAGATAGTCGTTCGTCGCCACCAGCAATGGAAAGCGCCCGGCGTATTTGCTGGCCAGCCGTTCCACGATCGCATCCGCCGTTTGACCCGCCCGCGAATAGAAAATCTGAATCTCGCCCGGCTCGGAAGTTTCACTCACTCCGCTCCCGGTCCCGTCAAAGACCACCACCACCCGGACTCCGCTCCAG
>JBBSLZ010000341.1:0-3252 GCA_038233435.1 Chthoniobacterales bacterium | reverse complement strand
GTCAGCGCGAATCCCCGACAGAGCTATGGTATCAATTGGGCGGGGGTGGTCGGTGGCGCGGCGTCGCCGCAAACCTTCAGATATGGGGGTTCTAATCTTGGAACGGCGGGCACTAATAAACTTGTACCGTCAGTGACAGTTGTAGATCCTGGCACAGCAGGCCAGACGGAGGTACCTAATTTCGATTCGAATGGGCTTCCAATTCAGGGCGTCGTCAGAGGCAAGCTAGGAACCCCTGCAACAGGCGGGTTCGAGCTGAATAACTTTCTGCAAACTGCTTCGGGGGCACTCGCGGGGCAGTTTGCGATTCTTTCCATCCCGCAAATGTCTGCCACTTTACGCCTGCTTAATGAAGATGCCGATACTGAGTTCCTCGCGAATCCCAGAATCGTCACCGCAGACAATCTGGAGGCGACGATTAAAATCGTCCGAAATCAGCCGGTCCCGCAGCTAAACTTTAATGAGCAAACCGCAACTGCGGTCTTCGGCGGTTTTCAAGACAAGATCTTCGGCAACACCCTGATCGTAAAGCCTTCTGTCAACAAAGATGACTTCGTCACACTGAGCGTTAAGCCGGAAATCAGTAATAAGGTATTCGACCAGCCATTCGTATTCGCAGGTGCGACCGTGGTTAGTCCTGTGATAGATACCCGCTCGCTGCAATCGAACGTCCTGATCAAGAGTGGAGATACTCTCGCAATTGGAGGACTGCTCCAGGATGAGGTCTCGAAGGGCCGCACGAAGGTGCCGGTTCTCGGAGACATCCCGATTCTCGGTTATCTTTTTCAGGAACACCTCAACGCGCGGACCAAACGTAATTTGCTCATCTTCGTGACGCCGACCATCCTCGACCAGCGCTACGGCACCGGCCTCGAAGACCAGGTTTCCGGCGTGCATCATAGCGGCGAGGAGTTCGCCGATCCCAACGGCTGGAGGAACAACGCCAAGGGGGCCGTCCGTCTCGTCCCGACGTCGAACCGCCAGATCACCGCCGAATATCCGAAGCCCGGTATCGCGCCCCCCCCGGCGAAGCTCCGCTTCATGAGCACGGCGAAGGAGCGCGATTTTTAAGAAATTTGTTCGGGGGATGAATGAGGGCGGACTGTCGAAAGACGGTTCGCCCTTTAGCTTTCCCATCGCGCCGCCGGCCACCCTTCGAGAGCACTTGCGCGAGGGGATCGCCTTGTGCATCATAAGCCGCTGGAATTTTCCCGCACAGAACGCGTAATTTTTAATGAAACTTTCGCTCATCCCAAAATCGCTCCGGCCGATCGCGGACAAGATCGAGAGCAACGAGCGGATTTCGGATCAGGAAGCAATCCAGCTTTATCGTTCCAACGATCTCAACGCGCTCGGGATCATGGCCAGTGCGGTGCGGGAGCGGAAGAATGGCAACGTCGCCACCTACATTCTCAATCGTTACATCAATTACTCGAACATCTGCGTGCTCTCCTGCCAGTTCTGCGCTTTCGCCGCGAAGAAGCGCGACGCGCACGCTTTCGCCAGCTCGGTCGATGAAATCGTCGCCGCGGTCCAGGACGCCCTCGCCACCGGTATCACCGAAGTGCACATGGTCGGCGGCCTCCATCCGTCGCTCGATAGCCAATGGTATCTCGACCTGCTCACGCGGTTGCGCACGCTCGATCCGCAGCTGCAGCTAAAGGCTTTCACCGCGATCGAGATTCGGCACCTCGCTAAACGCATTTTTAAAACTTCGATTCGCGAGACGCTCGAGGCGTTGCGCGAAGCCGGGCTCGGCTCCCTCACCGGCGGTGGCGCGGAAATTTTTGATCCCGCAGTGCGCGACGAAATTTGCCGCGGCAAAGAGAACGCGGCCGAGTGGCTCGAAGTCCATCGCACCTGGCACGAGATGGGGGGCCGCAGCACCTGCACGATGCTTTACGGCCACATCGAGACGATGGAGCAGCGCGTCGATCATCTCCGTCAACTCCGCGAGCTGCAGGACGAGACGCGCGGGTTCACTGGGTTCATCCCCTTTGCCTTCGAGCCGCAGACCACCATCCTCGCCCATATCAAGCCTTCGACCGCCTTCGATCAACTTCGCAACCTCGCGGTCAGCCGCATTTATCTCGATAACATCGAGCATCTCACCGCCTACTGGGTGAGCATGGGGCTGCCACTCGCCCAGATCTCGCTCGCCTTCGGCGTCGACGATCTCCACGGCACGATCATGGAGGAAAAAATCTTTCACATGGCCGGCGCGAAAACGCCGCAGCAGCAAACCGTCGAATCCCTCCGGCACGTCATTCGCGAAGCCGGGCGCGATCCGGTCCAGCGCGACAGTTATTACAATCATCTCACCTCCGCCAAAGCCGACACGCCGCGCGCGGAAGGCGAACTGGTCTGCGCCTGAGGTGCTGGGCTCGCTCCGTCTCGGCTGCGTCAAGTATCTCAACGCCCGGCCGCTGATTCGCGGTTGGGAAGGGCAGGTGTACTTCGATCATCCCTCCGCCCTCTGTCGGCAATTGGCCGCGGGAGAACTCGATGTCGCGCTCCTTTCCAGCTTCGAGTATCTGCGCCATCCGATTTACTCCGTCGTCGATCAGATCGCGATTGCGTCCGACGGCCCGGTCTTCAGTGTCGTCCTCGCTCATCTCGGTTCAGTCGAGGAATTGCAGGAGGTGGTGATCGATCCCGCCTCGGAGACCTCGGTCAACCTGCTCCGCTGTCTGTTAGGCGAGCGCGGCCTTGTTCCCGCTTACGTTGAAAAAGGCGAGGTGAGCGCGACCCGCGGCCGTTTCCTGATCGGTGACCAGGCGATTAGTTTCCGCGAGCAGGCGGGCGAAGAGCTGCACTTCCTGGATCTCGGTGCGGCTTGGAAAGAGCAAACCGATTTGCCCTTCGTTTACGCTCTTTGGCTCATCCGGCCCGAGTACGCCGGGAAAAAGGAAGTCGCCGCGGCCTTGCGCGATTTAGCCAGAACCAATCTCGCGCGCCTGGACGAAATCATCGCGGAACAACCCGCGCCGGATCGCGCTTTCGCCCGATTTTATTTTCGGGAGTGTTTGCGCTTTTCTTTCGGGGAAACCGAACAACGAGGATTCCAAAAATTTGCCGAGATATGCGCCCAGCGAAAACTTCTTCCCCAGGTCCCGCCCGCGCCGCAGCTCGTCTGAGCGGACGGCGCACGCTCCGGATCGGCATCTCGGGCTGGACCTACCAGCCGTGGCGCGGCGTTTTTTATCCCGCCAAACATCCGCAGAAACGCGAGCTCGAGTTCGCCAGCGGCGC
>JBBSLZ010000340.1:0-3258 GCA_038233435.1 Chthoniobacterales bacterium | reverse complement strand
TGTCCCCACCGGCAGGATGCCTGTGCTACCGCCTTCGCGAACGCAGCGCAAGAAGTGCATGACACGTCTTAAGCTAAGCTCAGAAGCCCGCCGCGGCTTGGGGCGAGATTTCTCTCTATCCCGTTCATTGGTTTCGTGGAATAAACCTTGCGCCGGCATTCCTGCGCATGACCACAACCAGTCAACCCCGAACCCGCTGGTCGCTCCGGACTCTGCCGTTGGCGGCGTACGTCGGTTTGGTGGTCTTCGCCCTGCGCTTGATCGTCCTGACGCGCTTGACCGCTTCGCCCTTTCTCCTCCCGGCCCAGGGCGATATGCACTTCTACAATGAGTGGGCGCAGAGAATTCTCCGGGGCGAGTTCACCGATTATCACGCCTTCTACGGCCTCCCGCTCTACGCCTATCTGCTGGCCGGCTTTTACAAACTCTTCGGCTATAGCCCATTTCTCCCGGGGCTCGCGCAAGCGGCGCTCGAGGGGGGGACTGCCGCTGTCATTTTTTTAATCTGCGGCCGCGTGTTTGCGGGTGGCTCCCCGCGCGGCTGGAATCAGCGCGGGCTGGTCATCGGCCTGCTCGCCGCGCTCGGCTGGGCCTTTTTCCTGCCGGCTCAATCCTACTCGGTGGTGATGATGCCCACCCCGTGGCTCGTCTTTATCTTTTGGTGGCTGGTCTGGCAGATCATCAAACGCGAGACGTCTCCCGGCCTCCTCACCACCTTTCTCTTCGGCCTGCTGATGGGGTTCACCGCGATGGGCATCGCAACCATCCTGTTCTTGATCCCACTCTTCGCGGGCGCCCTTCTCTTTAAGTGGCCGCCCTCCGCGTCGACTCGGTCCTTCGGTCTCCTCTCGGTCGCCTTGCTCCTCGCGGGCGTGGGCATCGGTGCCTCGCCGGCGTGGCTCCACAACCGCTTTGTCGCGAGCGATCCCGTCTTTCTCTCCGCGCACAGCGGGGTTAATTTTTGGATTGGCAACAATCCGGAGGCGAATGGCTATCCGCATTTCCCGCCGGGTCTGCGAGCGGGTCAGAAGGCGATGCTGGCGGATTCCGTCACCGGCGCGGAAGCGGCGGTCGGAAGACCCTTAAAGCGTTCGGAAGTTTCGGCCTATTGGTCGGCCAAGGCTAAAGCCTACATCGCGGAAAACCCCGGTGGCTGGCTGCGCCTGCTCGGGACGAAGATCGCGAATTTTTGGAACGCATTCCAGTACGACGATCTCAGCATCATTACGAGTCTGCGCGAGGAGGGCGTCACATTTCCCGGCATTCGCTTCGGATTGGTCGCGGCGCTGGCGCTCCCGGGAATGATTCTCGCGGTGATCGCATTCCCGGCGGCGCGCTGGATTCTGGCCGCGGTGCTCTTGCACATGGCATCACTGCTCAGCGTGTTTGTCACCGAACGTTACCGGCTCGCGGCGGTGCCGGGGTTGCTCATCTTCGCTTCGTTCGGACTGTGGGCTTTGTGGGAGAGATGTCGGAATGCCCGCTTCGGGCAGGTCGCCGTCTACATGGCGCTTCTAGGGGCTTCCACCTGGTTTGTCTCCTGCCGGCGCGGAGATGCCGAACTCTGGGCGCTCGATCCGTACAACTCGGGATTGCACGCCCTCGAGGCGGCCCATCTCGATATGGCGGAACGAAAATTGATCCTGGCCCACGCCTACGTGCCGGGAAACGCCGAGGTCAACTTTGCCCTCGGTAATCTCGAATTTGCGAAAGGCGACCGCACGAAAGCGAGCGCCTGGTATTTGCGCACGCTCGATCTCGATTCGCGTCACGAAGGCGCGCTCAACAATCTTGGCGTCCTGGAGTTGGAGGAAGGGCGGGCGAGGGCGGCGTGGCAGTTTTTCACCCGCTCCTTGGAGATCGAACCGGATGACGCAAAGAGTCACTATCTTCTGGCCCGCGCCGCGCTTGACCTGGGAAATGACAAGGAGGCCTTGGGGGAAGCTGAGAAGGCTTTGCAACTGCAACCGGACCAGTCCGCATTTCAGGAACTGCGGAAACAGATTATCGAGCGATTAGCCGCTCCTCGTTAAAATTGGAAATTCCGTGAACCTTTTCGCGCTCCGCTCCCGGCTTTTAGACAATTGGTCGCTCTGGGCGCTTCTTCTGATTGCGGTCGTCTGGCTCTACCAGAGTCCCTATCAGGCCTCGAATCTCGATGTAATCCCGGACTCGGTGGAATACTCGGTCGGCGCGCTTCAGCTTCTGGATACCGGTCGATATGAAATCATCGTGCAAGGGCGTGCGCTCCCGCCGCGCTATCCGCCTTGGTTTTCGGTCACCGTCCTTCTTCCCGCCTACTGGTTACTTGGCGAAAATCCGGGCAACGGCATCGTGCCCGTTACCGTGCTCTCGGTCGCGGGAATTGGTTTCGCCTGGGCCATCGGGCGGCGCATTAGCTCTACCGCCGGCGCGGTCCTCTCAGCCCTGGCCGTCCTCGCGGTTCCGACCTACAGCACGTGGGCGACCAAAGTGATGACCGATGTGCCCTGCGCGGCCCTCATGCTGGCGGCCTGTCTGCTTTATCTTCGGCTTCGCTCGGGCGCGCATTCGACGGCATCGTTTTTCCTGGCAGGCGTCCTGGTCGCCCTGGCCACGCTCTTCCGTCCCGTCTTCGCGGCCATGGTGCTGCCGTTTCTGCTCGCGGCTCTTCTGAAACGCGAAGCGCGGTTCCGTTCCGCGATCGTGCTCTTGTTTCCGCTTTTCGTGGCTGCTGGCGCCACGCTCTTCTACAACGCGTCAACCTTCGGAACGCCGACGCGCAACGGCTACCATTTTTGGACCGCAGTGCCTTCAGATTATCCTGCGCTTACTTTCTCCCTCGCTTATGCACCTCCGACTCTTCGTGGCCTCCTCTTCACGGCCCTTCCCTTTTTCATCGTAATTTCTATTGCCGCCTGGTTGCTGGTACGAGCGCGAATGAACGAAACATACGCCGCGGCGCGGCGGCCCTTGCTCGACCTGACGATTTTTGTCGTTCTAACCGCAGTCCCGATTTCGCTGTTTCATGTCTTCTATTTTTTCTCAAACGATCGCTTTCATCTCGCCCTCCTGAGCGGGATGGCGGTGCTCGCTGGCTCCGCCGTCGGCCTTCTCGTGGGAGAACGATTCGCTGGAATCTGGAAACTTGTCCTCCCAGCCGTGTTGCTTCTCGCGTTCCTGGGCCGGTTCACAGCGCCCGAACCGCCACCCAATCGGCGGATCGCCGCGGATCGGGTCCGCGAGTTCACGCCGACCGATGCGATCGTTATTTCCCGG
>JBBSLZ010000339.1:0-3277 GCA_038233435.1 Chthoniobacterales bacterium | reverse complement strand
TCGGCCGCGGGAAGATTTTTGCTGTACGGACGCGGTGTTTCCCTGGTCAGGGCGGGGAGGCGCCTGTGGTGAGAAGCGGGCGCGGGGTGCGCATCGCGTCGGCGCGTCTGGGAGATCCCGGAGCTTCGGCTCCGCGCTTTATCTCCTGCGCGGGGGTTAGGGTCGCCGCGCTGCGGCGACCAATAGGCGTGAGTCGGGTTTCACCGTCTGCGGAGCCCGCCCGGCGAGTCCACGCCGCCTGGACGGCGCAGCGCGCCGTCCCTACCCGGCTATGCGCACGGAGCATTGGCTCACTCGACTAATTTTATGCGCCCATCAGCGCACACCCGTGTTAAAAGCGAACGGTGAGCGATGAGATCAAAGCGCCGCGCAAGCGATTTGGAGCGGCTCGGAAGCTGGCGCGGACCGGCGAGTTCGCGCAGGTGCGGGTGGACGGAAAAGCGCAGCGGGGGGCATTCCTGATTCTCGGCGTTTTGGACACCGGCGCGGGAGGCTTTCGAGCCGGCTTTGTGACCTCGAAACGGGTGGGCGGCGCAGTGGTGCGGAACCGGGTGCGACGGCGTCTACGCGAGATCGTGCGGGGCCATCAAGCCGAGATTCGGAGCGGCGTCTGGATCGTTTTGATCGCCCGCCCAGCGGCCGCGGCGGCGCCCTACCGGGCGCTGGAAGATGAGTGGTTGCGTCTGGCAAAGCGCGCTTTTATTCTAGCGCCCTCATGCGCCTGATCGTCCGATTTTTCATTCGCGCCTATCAGGTGACGATCTCGCCCGTGCTCTCCGCACTGGGCGGACCGGGGAGCGGTTGCCGTTTTGAACCGACCTGCTCGCACTACTTTCTCGAGGCGGTGGAGAAGCATGGTGTGCTGGCGGGCGGCTGGTTGGGATTGAAGCGCCTGGGCCGGTGCCAGCCGTGGGGCGGCGAGGGGCATGATCCGGTGCCGCCGGCGCGCTCGAATTGCCTGGTTTGTGAATAGCCGGTCGCGGGATTTTTATGGACCGACAAGCTTGGATTGCCGTTACCCTCTGCGTTTTAGGGCTGGTCGGCTGGCAGTTTTACATGACATCGCACGCCGTGCCGCCGGTGCCGGCGCGAGTGCAGGCGACGGCTTCGCCGACTCCTGAGCTTCCCGGAGCGGCGCCGTCACCTTCGGCGGCGGTAACCACGCCGGCGCCCGCGGCCCCGATACCGACGCCGGCGACCGCCTCCGTGCCCACCTTCGCGGAGAAAGTGGAGGTGCTGAGCAACTCGGATCTGGAACTCAGCCTAACGAACCGCGGCGGTGGCATTCGCGAGGCGCGTCTGCTTCATCATGCGTCGGAGCATGGGAAGGGGAACGTGATTTTGAACGCGGCGGAGTTGCTGCCGATAGGCGCGTTAGTCGAACAGCCGTCGACGGAAAAGTTGCCGGAATTTTCGCTAACGCGGCTGCCGGACGGGGCGGTGCAGTTCGAGCGCACCTTGCCGGACGGGGTGACGGTGCGGAAGCGCTTTGCCTTCCCGCCGCCGGTGGGGGCGAAGGATAATTACCTGATCGAGATGCAGGTCGAGATTCAGAATAACGGGCCGGCCGCTTACACCAATCCCGGCTATTTCGTGTCGCTCGGCTCGACCATTCCGCTACATCCGAAGGATATGACCGCTTACACGCGGCTGGTCTGGCTGGTGGGCGGGAAGGCGAAATCGACCGATGTGAATTGGTTCGCCTCGCAAAAGTATCCGGTCCTGGGGATCGAGCGCCGGGCGGAGCAGAAGGTCTTCCAAGAGAAGGTGAATGGCGCGGAGTGGGCTGCAATGAGTAATCAATTTTTCACCTCCATCGTGACGCCGCTGGACGGGAAGGTGGCGGAAGTGTGGGCGCGTCCTTTCGAGGTGCCGAGCCCGGGGGCGGCTTCGCTGCGCGGCATGGAAGGGGCGATGGGCATGCCAGGCTTTACCCTCGCGCCCGGCCAGTCGAGCACGCAGCGGTTCCAGATTTACGCAGGGCCGAAGATTTACGCCCGGCTCTCGAAGCTGGAGCATGAGGAAGGCGCGATCATGAATTTCGGGATGTGGCGTCTGGTCAGCCAGGCGCTGCTGAATTTTATGAACCTGCTCCACGGCTGGGTGGGGAGCTACGGGCTGGCGATCATCCTCCTGACCGCGTGCGTGAAGGGCGTGCTCTGGCCGCTGCAAAACAAGGCGAACAAGTCGATGCGCCGGATGTCCGCGCTGGCGCCGAAGATGCAGGAGCTGAAGGCGAAGTACAAGGACGACCCGACGAAGATGAACACGGAGGTGATGAAGCTCTACAAAGAGCACGGCGTGAATCCGGTCGGGGGTTGCCTGCCGATGTTGATCCAGATTCCGATTTTCTTCGGCTTGTTCAGCATGCTCGGGCAGGCGGCCGAATTGCGGAATGCTTCCTTCCTCTGGGTGCACGATCTTTCGCAACCGGACACGGTCGCTTTCCTGCCGGGGTTTGGCTGGCCGATCAACGTCCTGCCTATCATCATGGGCGCGTCGAATGTCTGGCTGATGCGGATGACCCCGAACACGGGGGACGCGATGCAGCGGCGGGTGATGATGTTCATGCCGCTGATTTTCCTGGTTTTTTGCTACAATTTCGCGGCGGCGCTGGCATTGTATTACACCACGCAAAACCTGTTCACGATTCTGCAGCTCTGGCAGAATAAGAGGCAGCCCTTGCCCGTGCTGGCGACGGCGGCTGCTCCGAAAGGGAAGCGTGCGAAGAAGGGGAAATCATGACGCCGAAAGAATTACTCGATACGCTGCTCGGCTACCTCGGATTCGTGGTGCAAATTGAAGAGACCCGGAACGAGGGCGGGAATCTGACCTTGCAGATCTATACCGAGGAGAGCGCCCGTTTGATCGGACACGAAGGGGAGACGTTGGAGGCGACCCAGTTTCTGCTCAATCGCCTCATTCAGGCAAAGGATCGGGAAGCGGACAAGGTGATCGTGGATTGTGAAATGTATCGCTCGATGCGGGAGGACCGGATCGTGCAACGGGTGCGCGAACTTGCGGAGCGGGTGCGGAATAGCGGACGTTCGCTCCAGCTCGAGCCAATGAATTCCTACGAGCGGCGGATCGTGCATAATGCGTTTAAGGACGACCCGGAGGTGGCCACGTGGAGTCCGAATGACTCGGCGCGGATCAAGCAGATCACGCTCTTGAAACGGAAGCCGAAGCAGGAAACAGCGGCGCAGTAGCGGGGTGGTTTCGGAGAAGTCGAGCGTTCAATGTATGTTCGACGCCCATTACGGCGACAGAGCGCCGT
>JBBSLZ010000338.1:0-3280 GCA_038233435.1 Chthoniobacterales bacterium | reverse complement strand
GAGATGGTCCAACACAAAAATCTGGATGACCCGCAACTCCGCGAGGTTATCATTATCGGCGGCGGCATTGCCGGACTCTCCGCCGCCATCTACCTCGGCCGGGCGCAGCGCGATACCCTGGTCATCGATTCCGGCCACTCCATGGCCGCCTGGGAACCGGAGGTGCAAAATTACCTTGGTTTCCCGGATGGCGTCTCCGGCGAGACGCTGCTGGAAAATGGAAAACGCCAGGCCGAACGCCACCATGTCCACTTTGCCGAAGACAAAGTGAAAGGGATCACTCGCGAAGGCGACGTCTTCATTCTGGAAGGAAAAAAAGCCACCTACCGATCCAGCCGGCTACTCCTCGCCACCGGTATCTTTCATATCCCGCCCCAGATTCCCGGCGTCAAAGAATGCCTCGGGCACAGCATGTTCTTCTGCAAAGACTGCGATGGCTTCCGGGTCCGCGGCAAACGGATCGCCATTTGCGGCGCGAACAACGACGCGGTCGATTACGCCCTCGGCATGCTCCACTACTCGCCCTGCGTCATCATCGCCACGAACGGCGAAGCGCCCCGTTGGGACGCCGAACATGCGCGCTGGATTTCCGAATACGAAATCCCGGTGGAACAGGATCGGATCGAAGATGTGGAGCAGCGCGACCGCCAGATTCTCGCCCTCCGCCTGGCCAAAGCCGAAGCGATCAAAATCGATTACATCTTCACCACCCGGGGCGACATCTTTCACACCGAGCTGGCCGAGCAACTCGGCGCCGAACTCGATGAAGAAGGCCAGATCAGAGTCGACCGCTGCCAGCGCACCAGCGTCGATCGACTCTACGCCGCCGGCTGCGTCACGCCGGCCAATTGCCAGATGATCATCGCGGCCGGCGAAGGCGCCGCCGCCGCCCAATCGATCAACCGCGATCTCTTCGACGAAAATCTGGCCAACCACTCGCTCCGCCGTTTTCGGGAAGTGCAGTTGGAGGAAGAGACAACCGAACCCGAGCGGAGCGCCGGTTAAGCGATCGCTCGTCGAGGGCGAAGAACGAGGCCCTCGTCTGCAGATTTTTGTCAGGTAGGACCGCGGATGTCCGACCCAGACTGATATTTTCAGTGCGTGATGAGGGAAGATTCGCTTAACTCCCACGGTGTCGCCGCGGACCTCGGTTGGCGCAAAGAGAAGGAGAGTGTATTCCGTTAATGAGGTCCTACGCGCACACCGCCCAAAGCGACGCGAAGACGATCATCGACGGCCAGGGCGAGATGGTCCCTCGCATTTCCGTCCGCGATCATTGCCTAAACGTCGGCTGCGTGGCCGGGGCGCTTCCCCCATCAACCCGCGCGATGCTCCCATCCTGCGCCACCACGCTCGCAGCGTTGCATGTATCAGTCTGCGGGTCGCTGCGGGCGGCGTGGAGGTTTGGCGCACCTGCGCAGAACTCCTCCATCGGAATTGTCAGACCGGCCTCATGCTCGGCCATCGCCTGCTCGAACAGGATTTCCAATGGGCCGCCGGGTTGGGCATCCTCTACCATTTCCTGGTCCCAAACAGCCTCTTGTCGATCTTCCATCCATTTCACCAGCTTCCAGAAATCCTTTCGCGGAAGCTTCTCAACGGCTTCTTGGATTCTTGCCAGGGTCTTCATGGTTGCGATCCTATGATCGCAGTTGCTGGCGCTCAATCCTGAACGGAAATGGAATCGAACCCTCCTCCATCTGCCCCTGACGATCCCGCCCCGTTTCCTGGTTATTTCTGGGCAAAAACAATCAAGGACGGCAACGAGAGTGGGATTCCCGGCATTTCCGTCCGCGACCATTGCCTGAACGTCGGCTGCATCGCCGAGGCGCTGATGGCGGCGATGCCGCACTTGGTAGTCCCGGCCGGCGCGGCCACCCTCGCCGCGCTGCATGATGTGGGAAAGATCTCGCCTGGATTTCAGCGCAAATGTCCGCAGTGGCTCATCGAGCAGAGCCTCGCGGTCGCCGCGCAGACGGCAGCGTGGACGCGAGCGGAGCCAGATCACTCGAAAGTGAGTCAATTCACGATCCAGCATGTGCTTCGTGAGCAGACCGGCAGCGGGAAAAATGACGCGGCGTTTTGGGCCGCGGCGATCGGGATGCACCACGGCGCGCCGCATTGGCGTGGAGAGTGGAAGGCTGCCGCGCGATCGGGGATTCCGGCTGACGACGCGTGGGAGGAGCGGCGTCGGAAACTGGCCGCGGAGCTGGCCGCGACAATCGGGCGTCTCGAGCCGCTTCCCAGCGTGGAGTTGGAGGACTTTTCCCGTCTCTGGGAAACGGCGGGGCTGATCACCGTCGCGGATTGGATCGGCTCGGATGAGACGTTCTTTTCGCCAATCCGCGCCGAAATTCCCGCCGAGCCGCAAACCGTGCGCGCCTTCGCGAAGCAGGCCTTGGAGCGAATCGGGATGCAGCCCCCGCGCTTCACCCCGGGGGCTTTCATTTCAGCAGCTTTTTGGATTCCCTCCCAACGATCTGCAATCGGCGGGCCTCGAGGTCATCCGCCAGCCGGGCGTTTATGTTATCGAAGCGCCGATGGGCTTGGGGAAGACTGAGGCGGCACTTGCGGCTGCGTATCAGTTGATGTGCGACGGGCAGGCGAGCGGCCTATACTTTGCGCTGCCGACGCAGGCGACGAGCAATCGCATCCACGAGCGCGTCGCGACCTTTCTGGCGCGCATCGAAACTCGCGGGCCGCGCCTGGTTCACAGCGGCTCCTGGTTGCTGGAAAAAGATATTCGCTTCCCATCATTCGGCGCCACGCAGCCGGATGATCAACGCCGGGCCGCGCGCGATTGGTTTGCATCCGCCAAGCGCGCGCTGATCGCGCCGTTTGGCGTCGGTACGGTCGATCAGGCGTTGCTCGGCGTCATCGCGGTGCGGCACTTTTTCGTCCGGCACTTTGCGCTCGCAGGCAAAGTCGTCGTTCTCGACGAGGTGCATTCTTACGATGTCTTCACGGGGACGTTGATCGAGGCGCTTATCGCGGCGCTTGTGAAACTTCGTTGCACCGTCATCATTCTCTCGGCCACGCTGACCCGCGCTCGCCGCTAGAAACTCCTCGGCAGCGCCAAGCGGAATTCGAACGGTAAAGAGGAGCCTGTCGCGCAGATCACCGGTGTCGCGATCGGGAACGCGATTCTGCCGCGACCGGTTGAGGTGCGAGCGTCGAATCCGCCTGTGCTCATCCGCTTCCGAGCCGAAACCGAAATCTTCGCCGACGCGGTGAACGCGGCGCGTGCCGGCGCGTGCGTGCTGTGGATTTGCAATACTGT
>JBBSLZ010000337.1:0-3309 GCA_038233435.1 Chthoniobacterales bacterium | reverse complement strand
GCCGTCTTTATCAATCACTTCGTCAGCCGCGAACCGCTCGGCTGGGGTTCCCTCATGTCCGCCCTGCTCGTCTTCTCCGGCACCCAGCTTCTCCTCCTCGGCGTGGTCGGCGAATACGTCGGCCGCACCTATCTCCACGTCTCGGAAAAGCCCCAAAGCGTCGTCCGCGCGCGCGTCTCGAATCGCGCCGACTCCGCGCGTCCTCTACCCGACGCGGAGCGTAGTGTTCCATGAAGATGTTCCACCCGCGCGCAGCCTTGACACTCCCGACGCGACTTCTAGTTTCGACCATCGGCAGCGATGACGCTGGCGCCCATTTGTGAATCAAATCTCCGCCTTCTACCGCTCCTCGATTGGCAAAAAAATCATCGTCGCCGTTACCGGCGTCATCCTGATCGGTTTCATCATCGGTCACCTCCTCGGCAACCTGCAGATTTTCTTCCCGCCGGAATACATCAACACCTACGCCGAAAAGCTGCGCTCACTCGGCGTCTTCCTTTGGGTCATCCGCGCCTTTCTGCTCGTGACCGTGCTCCTGCACATCTACTTCACGATCAGCCTGGCCATCGAGAACCGTCGCGCCCGCCCGCAGGCCTACCAAAAGAAGCGCTACGTGAAGGCCACCCTCGCCTCCCGCTCGATGGCCTTGAGCGGATTGGTCCTGCTCGCGTTCATCGGTTTCCACATCGCGCACTTCACCGTCCGCGTCACCGATCCACGTTTTCAGCTTTTGAAAGCAGACCCGCTCAACCGCTCCGACGTATATTCCATGATGGTCTACGGCTTCCAGAGTCCGATCGTGTCCGGCTTTTACATCCTCGCGATGTTCCTGCTCGCGCTTCATCTCAGCCACGGCACCTCCAGCTTTTTCCAATCGCTCGGCCTGAACGACAAGAAGCTCACCCCCCGCCTCGCCACCCTCGGCCGCGTCTTCGCCTGGCTGGTCTTCGTCGGCTACACCTCCATCCCCGTCGCCATCCTGCTCGGCTTCATCAAGCCGGCCCAACAGCTATGATTGGGGGAAATCCGAAATCCGAATATCGAATTTCAAAAGAAACTCGAAATCGGAAAAATTTGGAAATGGACGGAATGTCAGCCGGCGAGAATTCAAGACCTTACGATTTGGAGGAGCGCACTTTTCAATTCGCGAAAGCCAGCCGCGCCTTTGTGAAACAACTGCCGCGCACAATTTCCAATCTCGAAGATGTGAAGCAACTGGTTCGCGCGTCCGGCTCGATCGGCGCCAACTATATCGAAGCGAATGAAGCGATCGGGAAACGAGACTTCCTGATGAAAATCAAGATCTCCCGTCGAGAAGCGAAGGAGAGCCGCTACTGGCTTCGATTGCTCGAGGTCGATGAAAAGCTCGCCCCAGAGCAGACCCGCTTAATCAACGAAGCCGACGAACTGATGAAAATTTTCGGCGCAATCGTCCGTAAAACCGAGCCATGAATTCGAATTTCAAGTTTCGAATTTGTTTCGGATTTCGACATTCGGATTTCGGATTTTCCCCTCTATGATTGGCTCTTTCGAATCCCGAGTCCCGCCCGGACCGCTCGGCGGCAAATGGCAGGCGCACAAAGATCACGCCCGTCTCGTCAGCCCGGCCAACCGGCGCAAGTTCGAGATCATCGTAGTGGGCAGCGGACTGGCTGGCGGCTCGGCCGCGTCCAGCCTCGGTGAAATGGGTTACCACGTGAAGTGCTTCTGCTATCAGGACAGCCCACGCCGCGCCCACAGCATCGCCGCGCAGGGCGGCATCAACGCCGCCAAAAATTACCAAAACGACGGCGACAGCGTCTTCCGCCTTTTCTACGATACCATCAAAGGCGGCGACTTCCGTTCCCGCGAGGCGAACGTTTATCGCCTCGCCGAAGTCAGCAATCTCATCATCGACCAATGCGTCGAGCAGGGCGTCCCCTTCGCCCGCGAATACGGCGGCCTCCTCGCCAACCGATCCTTCGGCGGCGCGCAGGTCTCCCGCACCTTCTACGCCCGCGGCCAGACCGGCCAGCAGCTCTTGTTAGGCGCGTATCAAGGCCTCTGCCGCCAGATCGCCGCCGGCACCGTCGAGATGTTCCCGCAGACCGAGATGCTCGATCTCGTCCTCGTCGACGGCCACGCCAAAGGCATCATCACCCGCAACCTCATCACCGGCGAGATCCGCGCCCACTCCGCCGATGCGGTTGTCCTCGCCACCGGCGGCTACGGCAACGTCTTCTACCTCTCGACCAACGCGCGCGGTTGCAATGTCACCGCCACCTACCGCGCCTACAAAAAAGGCGCGCTCTTCGCCAATCCCTGCTTCACTCAAATCCACCCCACCTGCATTCCGGTCAGCGGCCAGCATCAGTCCAAGCTGACTCTGATGTCCGAATCGCTTCGCAACGACGGTCGCGTTTGGGTTCCGAAAAAGGAGAACGACAAACGTCCTCCGGCCGACATCGCGGAAGCGGAGCGCGATTATTATCTCGAGCGCAAGTATCCCAGCTTCGGCAACCTCGCCCCGCGCGACATCTCCTCCCGGAGCGCGAAGGAAGTCTGCGACGAAGGCCGTGGTGTGGGCGAAAGCGGGCGCGGCGTTTATCTCGATTTTAAAGACGCGATCGCCCGCCTGGGTGAAAAGACGATTCGCGAGCGCTACGGAAACCTCTTCGACATCTACGACAAGATCACCGGCGAAGACGCCTACCAGAAGCCGATGCGCATCTACCCGGCGGTCCATTACACGATGGGCGGGCTCTGGGTTGATTATAATTTGATGAGCAACATTCCCGGACTGCACGTCATCGGGGAAGCGAACTTCTCCGATCATGGCGCCAATCGCCTCGGCGCCAGCGCTCTCATGCAGGGTCTCGCGGATGGCTATTTCGTTTTGCCTTATACGCTGCCCGTATACCTCGCGCCGCAGATCGGCAAACGCCCTTCAGTCGATCACCCGGAATTCAAAAAAGCGGAAGCCGACGTCCGCGCCCGCACCCAGAAAATGCTGGATGTAAACGGCAAACGTCCGATCGATTCCTTCCACCGCGAACTCGGCCTTCTCCTCTGGGACAAGTGCGGAATGGCCCGCAACGCCGCCGGCCTGCGCGAAGCGCTCGAGAAGATTCCGCAGTTGCGCGAGGAGTTCTGGAACGACGTGCGCGTGCCGGGCACCGGCGAGGAATTCAATCAATCCCTCGAACGCGGCGGACGCGTGGCCGACTTCCTCGAATTCGGCGAACTGATGTGCATCGATGCGCTCCAGCGCGACGAATCCTGTGGCGGCCACTTCCGCGAAGAACACCAAACGCCGGAAGGCGAGGCGCT
>JBBSLZ010000336.1:0-3331 GCA_038233435.1 Chthoniobacterales bacterium | reverse complement strand
GATCGCTTCCTCGCCGCCAGCGAAACGTGCGATGACCGCTTGCGGAGAGTTTTGCGCAATTGTGTGGGCGGCTTCGCCATGCGCGATCTGGACCGGCACGGAGTACGTCTCCGGGTTGCCATCGACGTAGGTGACTTCGACAAACCAAAACCGCGCGCCGGATTCGCCCACCGGGACCTGCTCGGCCAGCCGCATCCCGCGCACCACGCGCGCCTTGCCGCCAAACCAGCGGCAGCGCCGGATGAAGTCAGGCAGAATCTCGCGCTCGAACACGGTCCGCAGGCCGTCGTTTAACAACGTCTCGAAGGCGGGCGCGACGTTAAGCGTGGGGATGATGCGTTCTTGCAACGCACGGGAGGATTCCGCTTGCGGGCGCAACACAAACCAGAAGTGCGCATGCGGGCCGAGCGTGATCGGATAGGGCGTTTCCTTGACTGCGGGGAAGAGATTCTGGCTGAACACCTCCATCAACGAGCAGCCGGCAAAGCGCGCCAGATCCAGCTCGACCGCTTGCGAGTAACGCGAAAGATTCGCGATCACGAGAATGGTCTCGCCATCGAGCTCGCGCAAAAACGCCAGCACCTTCGAGTTCTCCGGGTGGAGGAAAGTGAGGGAGCCACGCGAGAAAGCGCGGAAGTTTTTCCGCATCGCGATCACCCGGCGCATCCACCAGAGGAGCGAGGAGAGGTTCTTCTGCTGGTTCTCGACGTTGACCGCTTCGTAGTGGTACTCCGGGTCGATCGTGATCGGGAGATAAAGCTGCTGCGGGTTTGCTTTCGAGAAACCGGCGTTCCGATCCGGGCTCCACTGCATCGGCGTGCGGCAGCCGTTGCGATCGCCGAGATAGAAATTATCGCCCATCCCGATCTCGTCGCCATAGTAGAGGACCGGCGTGCCGGGCATGGAGAAAAGGAGGATGTTCAGCAGCTCCATTTTGCGGCGGCTGTTCGCGAGCAGAGGCGCGAGGCGGCGGCGGATGCCGAGATTAATGCGCGCGGTTTTATCCGTGGCGTAGACCCGCCACATGTAGTCGCGCTCTTCATCGGTCACCATCTCGAGGGTGAGCTCGTCGTGATTCCGCAGGAACATGGCCCACTGGCAATTCTCCGGAATGGCGGGCGTCTGATCCATGATATCGATGATCGGAAACCGATCCTCCATTTGGAGCGACATGAACATCCGCGGCATGAGCGGGAAGTGGAAGTTCATGTGCGACTCGTCGCCTTTGCCGAAATAGGCGACCGCGTCTTCCGGCCATTGATTCGCTTCCGCGAGCAACATCCGACCTTCGAACTTCGCATCCACATGGGCGCGCAGCTTGACCAGATACTCGTGCGTCTCGCGCAAGTTCTCGCAGCTCGTTCCCTCGCGCTCGTAGAGATATGGGACGGCATCGAGGCGGAGGCCGTCGACGCCCATCTCGAGCCAGAAATCGAGCACCTTCGCGACCGCGTCGTGGACCGCGGGATTGTCGAAATTCAAATCCGGCTGGTGCGAATAGAAGCGGTGCCAGTAGTAGGCTTTCGCGACCGAATCCCACGACCAGTTCGACGCCTCGAAATCCTTAAAGATGATCCGCGCGCCCTCATATTTCTCCGGCGTATCGCTCCAGACATACATCTCCCGCTCGGGCGAACCGGGAGCAGCACGCCGGGATTTTTGGAACCATGGATTCTGATCCGACGAATGGTTAATGACCAACTCGGTGATGACCCGCAACCCGCGCTCGTGCGCGGCGGCGAGGAAGGCTTTGAAATCCGCCAGCGTGCCGTAGTTCGGATTAACGTCGTAATAATCGGCGATGTCGTAGCCATCATCGCGCAGCGGCGAAGGGTAAAAGGGCAGGATCCAGATCGCGGTCACGCCCAATTCCTGGAGGTAATCCAGCTTCTCGATCAAGCCGCGGAAATCGCCGATGCCATCGCCATTGCTATCGTGAAATGTCTTCACGTGCAGCTCGTAAATGACGGCATCTTTATACCAAAGTGGGTCAACAGGGAGCGGAGCAGAAGCGGAACCGGGCATGGGCTTAACCCTTGCCGCACAAATCGGGCGGGCGCAATCGCGCCGGCGAATGCGAATTTTTTCGGGAATCGACCGGGAATCCGGCATTCGTGGCGGCGCTCCCGGCTGGCGGCTACACCGCGGTAAAGGCGGCACCAGTGGTGTCTCCTTGGTGGAAGTCTATGCTCTGCCCTAACCGCGGGTGCCCGCCCCGCTGCCCAGCTTCATACCCGCCCAGACAGCGGTGAATCCGCACAGGACGCTGAGCGCGGCGTAGGAGAGAGCGATCATGATCTCGCCCCGACGGATCAAGTTCACTCCTTCCACTCCGAAGGCGGAGAAGGTGGTGAAACCGCCCAGTAAGCCGGTGAAAAGAAAGAGCCGCGCTTCGGCGGAGAAGACGAAATATTTTTCGGCCAGACCGGAGAGGGCCCCGATCAAAAAACAGCCGAGCACGTTGATGCAGAATGTGGTGATGGGAAAACGCCAGAGCAGCGCGTGATGCCACACGAGTGCGCCGAGTTGATAGCGGCCGATGGAGCCGAGAAAACCGCCGAGCCCGACGAAGAGCGCTTGCTTCATAAGTGGACGCGGACGGAAATGGCGGCGTTGGGACTGGCGGCGGCCGCGGGCACGAGGACGGTCGGCTTTTTAAAGATCAGTCGTCTGGCTGGCGATGCAGCGCCATTTCCCTTTCCGCTTCACCCAGGTGTCGGTAAAGCGGCGCGCGGTTTTGAAGCGTTTCCCGTCCGGCGTGGTGCCAGCTTCGCGCGTCACACCGGTGACGACCGCCGTGTCGTCGCCGCTGGTGCGCACGGACATGCCGCGTGCTTCCACGGAGGTGTAGGTGTTCTTGTCGCGGCGCAAGGCGGAGAGGAGGGTGGACTTCGAGCCCACGCGCCCGGTGGAAGAGGTGCCGACAAAATTGTCGTCCAGGAGAGCGCTCAAAGCCGAGACATCATGACTGCGAATCGCGGCCTGCCATCTATTCTCCATCCTCTTCACCACGGCGGCGATATCGCGATCACCGCGGGTCGATAAATCGAAAGTCGGCCGGCTTCCGCCGATGTTATCGCTTTCATCGCGCGGCCGCGGGCGGCGGGAGCTCGCCGGACGGGGCTCGACAGCTCGGACGGGCTCTTCCTGGCGGACCTTGCGAGCGGGGGTGCCTGCGGCCTGGGCTTTCGTTTTCTTTTTCGGTGCGGCCACGGGCTTTTCAGAGGGGCTCGGCGGCGGCGATAGGCTGGATGAAGGCTCTGCCGCGGCAGGTGTGGGCGTGGGGGGCGGCGCCGGCGTTTCCTTCACCTCAGCAGGTGTCGGCGCGGGG
>JBBSLZ010000335.1:0-3341 GCA_038233435.1 Chthoniobacterales bacterium | reverse complement strand
GATGAGAGAACTGACGAAACGTTTCAAAAAGTCCCGCTCAATGCGCATGTGAGTTGCCTCCATTGCAGCGCACGCGGAAGAGAACGCGGGCTCATCGAAGACAAGCGAAGCAGTCGCGGGATTTTTCAACGTGATGATCTGCTCGTAATCTTTTTTGGTGACCTCAAAATTCGTGCCCTGTGGCGCTCTAATAATTGACAATTGGGGCAGCGCGGAACGGACCGTATTTTTTGGAACAGGGGTGTCAACGAATGAACTCTCTACGCGCAGCTTGCAGCGCATTTCACCGTCCTGGCTGTCCGGTCTATCTTTCCACAGCTCGAGGGCGTCTTCGGGAATTTCATGGCTGGGTGCCCCGATGACAGAGCACTCCGCGATGACACCTCCGTCCGCGCCAGACTTCCAGAGAAGAACTCGGTCACCTACAAAGATGCGGTCCTTATGCTGCCGCACTGTCCACACGATCTGTTGCCGCCCTTTGATGTAGGTACCGACATCGAAATGGTCTGCGTTAGCTTGAAATATCCAATGCCGCGGGTCTGTGGAAATCGGGTAAACGGTTTTTAGGATTGGCCCAAAGGTCTTCAATGTGTCCTCGAAAGCGGCAAATATTCCAGTTCCGAGTGTCTCTAGTTCAGCTGGGCTGAAGTAGGGAGACACGCTCGCCGCGCTTCCTTCGGTGCTGCTCGCATAGTTTAGCCACTCTGTGAGTGAAACAAAATCCGTCTCGTTTGGCTTTGTTAGCCATGACTTACGATAGTACCACTTCTTATCGCCCGATCTTTCAACCGATGTGATTAGCTGCTGCGGGACGCTGGCGAGGCGTTTTCGCATGAGCTCAAATGCGCTTTCGAGTTCTCGCTTCTTTGCGAGGTCTTCGATCTGAGAAGTTCCTGAACCTTGGCAAAAGCAAACCTCAGCTCCTCTCTCCGAAATGATAAGCGCGATCTGCAAACCATACGATTTGTTCGAAATCGCCAATGGATAAACGCAGGACCAAATTACTTTTGGCGATTTTCCGTTCGGAACATAGTGCGAAGTGTCCGCCTTCAATGGGATCGGAGCACCGGGCCTTTGTTCAAGCTTTTGTGCCAGCGCCTTCAGTTTACTCCAAACGCTTTTGAAGATTTCCTGGTCAGCCTTCGCTACATCTTTCCAACTCGCGCTGTTTGGATATCTGGCAAAGACTGCACAGTCTTCCCTGGAAAATGAAGGATTCGGATTGATTAATTGTGCCATAGGCTAATCGCGGAGAGGTTTAGAAATAGTAATGCCGCGCAGGGCGAGGTTCATGACGGCGAGGCGGCGGGTGGTGGGGTTCGATTCCTGGCCGTAGATGCTGATGTCGCCAATCTTGCCGCCGTGCGCTTCGACGAATTTCTCGCTCTGGACGAACATGCCGCCGGAGCCGCAGCAGGGATCGTAGATGCGGCCTTTGTAGGGGGCGAGCATCTCGACGAGGAGGCGGACGACGCTCTGCGGGGTGTAGAACTGGCCGCCTTTCTTGCCCTCGGCGCTGGCGAATTGGCCGAGGAAGTATTCGTAGACGCGCCCGAGGAGATCGACTGAGCGGTGAGAGGAGGAAGGCTGATCGGCGGGGGCGCCGATCACAGCGGGCGAGGCGCCCGCGCTCCCCGATGCTTCGAAGCCGAGATTGGCGGATGAGTCCTTCCTACCGTTTGATGAGCGCGCGCGTGCCATGGAGAGCGCGCTCGTTTTATCGAGCACGGCGGGAAAAGGCAAGCGGCGTGCGGTTAATCGCGCGATGTAGATGCTTTTCGGTTTGGTAAAGAAGTGGAGCACTTCGTTGCCGCCTTCGCGTCCGACGCTTTCTTTCATACCGCAAGAAGGGACGCGCAGGTTCGCGCACGCCGCCCGGAGGTCGGACCGAACCGCTTCCATCAGTGCGGAAAGTCGCCCGCCTACGGCGCAATCGGCGTCAATCTGGCGATCCCAGGTGGCGTTGTCGCGCTCGCGGATGAAGGTAGTCAGCTCGCTCAGTTCGTCGGCGGTCAGGGCGTGGACGGCATCTTTGATCTTGGCGAGGCTCACAAGCGCGATCATAGGCGGTTCGTTCCATGACAACCGCGCGCGCTCGTTTTATTGGGCCAGAACGGAATGGCAAGATGCCGAAGACGCATGTAGGGCAAGTTTTCAACTTGCCAACGCAACTTGGAAAGTTGCGCTACGTCGCAATGCGGATGTTTCTCGGTTCGGCGAAGTAATGAAGAGCTTCGCGGCCGACGACGCTTCGTTTCACACCACGGCCCCGGCGGGACCGGCGGGGATGGACCCTGCGCCGGGAGCGGGCTCGGGCTTGTCGGTGATGAGCTTGCGCAGGAAGGGATTGAGCACGACGAGCGCGAGGCCGACGACGAGGCTGCCGGCGCCGAGCTCGGCGAAGAGCCGGGCGTATTCGGGATTGGTGCCGGCGGGGTTGGGGATCATGCCGGAGAAGTCGCCCGCGAAGAGGAAGGCGAGGCCGGTGACGAGCATCCAGCTCCCCATCATGACCAAGTTGGCAGCGAAAAGACGCCCATCGGCTTCACGGTTCGCGTGACGCCTGCATACTGGGAGATCATCAGCACGATCAAACATCCGGTCATGGCCGGTTGCGAAGCGGAGGTCCGAGCGACCCTTGAAACGCCAGACGAAATCCGACGTAGCAAAAGCGATGCGGCAGTTTACCTTTTCTACCGCAAGCGCGAAAACCGCCGATGGGTTTGCGCGGTCACTAAACAGGAAGACGACACCGGGTTCCTCATCACCGCATATCTCACTGACGCAATCAAGGAAGGCGACCGAATATGGCCGAGCTAAACGTTTACTTTGATCCGACCGGGCGCACGCTCACGGTGTGGTTTGGCCAGCCCCAGAGTGAATATGTCGCCGAAGAGACGGGCGATGAGATTATCCTGATGAAGGATCGGGAGGGCCGCGTAATTGGTTTCGAACGCCTTAACTACGACAGCCAGCCGGAGCGGGTGGCGTTTCAGACGCTGGCCAAAGCCGGCTAGTTTCAAACTGGTCGCGCGTAGGCGGAGCGGTTGCCCCGTTGCAGGAGTTGTCCAACTCCCCCGACCGTCACTCGCAAGGGGGGCGTCGATATCAAACGACGGCCGCGGCGGGACCAGCGGGGGTGGACCCTTCGCCGGGAGCGGGCTCGGCCTTGTCGGTGATGAGCTTGCGCAGGAAGGGATTGAGCACTACGAGCGCGAGGCCGACTACGAGGCTGCCGGCGCCGAGCTCGGCGAAGAGCCGAGCGTACTCGGGATTTGTGACGGCGGCGGTGGTGCCTGCGGGCTCGGGGACCATGCCGGAGAAATCGCCGGCGAAGAGGG
>JBBSLZ010000334.1:0-3353 GCA_038233435.1 Chthoniobacterales bacterium | reverse complement strand
TCACCCGGGGGTGGTTGACGATTCCGAGCCCCACCCCATATTCTCGCTCCAAGGGTGAGGTGGCTGAGTGGTCGAAAGCAGCGCTTTGCTAAAGCGCCGTAGTCCAAAAGGCTACCGAGGGTTCGAATCCCTCCCTCACCGCGTCCGTCTCCACGCCCGCGCGAACTTCTTTCTCGCACTGCCAACGCGCCATTGTATCCTCCCAGGATGACGCGATTCTTTTGCCCTTTTGCTCTCTGGTCGTTGTTCCTCCTGGGCGGCTGTGCCGATAGCCTGACCGTCCGGGAAGCCGCTACCGCCGACCGGGCTCCGGCCGCTCCGGATCCGGCTTCGCACGTTCCGAACCGTCCAGAAAGAGATCCCTTGGGCGGCGACAGCCCGGTTTTCTAGGCTTTCCCGCCGTCAATCTCCTAGCCGGGCGGCCAACTCAACGCCCGTTTCCCAAGCACGTGCAAATGCAGATGCGGCACGCTCTCGCCCGCGTCCGGTCCGCTGTTGATCACCACCCGATAGCCGCTTTCCAGCAGGTCCAATTTCTCCGCCACCCGGCGCGTGGCCGCGAGGAGTTTTCCGAGAAGCGCTTCATCGCTGGCCTCAGCGGCGGCGAGCCGGGGAATGAATCGCTTCGGCACTACCAGGACATGGACCGGTGCTTTCGGATCTGCATCGTGAAACGCCAGCACGTCTTCGTCTTCCCACACGATCTGGGCGGGGATTTCGCGGCGTGCTATTTTTTCGAAAATCGTCATCGCAGCAAAGGCCCTCGCCTAACGAAGCGAACAGCGGAGATGCGAAAGCGCGTCATGCGAGGCCAATTTCTCCCGCACGAAAACGACCACTTCCTCGCGCAGGGCATCGCACGCCCGCGTCCAGGCCTTCGCCCCGCGCAAGTGCTTCACGCAAGCCTGCAGACCGCAGAGTTCCAGGCTATCCGTCCCCGTATCCACCAACGCATCGATGCGTTTCTCCAGGCCATCGAAAAACGCCAGCTCATAGCCCGTGCCGGCATCGCGCGCGATATCGAGGAGCGAGAATGATATCGGGGGCGGCGCCGGCGAGAAAAAAGGGATGATCTCCTTGTAGCCGATCACTTTCAAAACGTAGCGGACCGTTTGCGAGAGCTGGCTGATCGGCACCACTGGCTCGTCGTTCCGCAGTCGAAGATAAAACGTAATGCTCTCGGTAATATGATCCGTCAGCCACCAGCTCGGGTAACCCGCTTGATCGGCCGCGTCCGTGATGGCCGCTCGCAGCCAGCGCTGGTCGAACTCAAACAGTTCCCCCGTTTCCCCCCGCAGATACGGAAATTCCTCCTTAAATGCTACCATGCGACGCCGCCTCCGGTGGAAACAGTTCGGTTTGGGAAGGGTTCGGCTTTATCCGGCGGCCGAGCGCCTGGATCGCATCGACGAATTGGTCCACGTCATCAAATCGCCGGTGCACCGATTCGTAGCGTAAATAAGCGACTTCATCGATCCCGCGCAGCTTCTCCAAAACGGTCTGCCCGATCGCTGCGGATGTGATCTCGCGGCCACCCGTCTCCACGTCGTGCACGATCTCGTCCACCGCTTCCTCCAGCGTCACGAGACTAATGGTGCGCTTCTCACACGCTTTCGCGAGGCTGCTGACCAGCTTCCGCCGATCAAACGGCTCATGCGTGCGATCGCGCTTGATCACGCGCAGCTCCGTTCGTTCGATTTCTTCATAGGTGGTAAAACGAAAGGAGCATTGCAAACAAAGCCGGCGCCGCCGGATGCTGGAAGAATCTCGAGACTGGCGCGAGTCGATGACCTTATCGTCACGAAACCCGCACTTGGGACAACGCATAGTGTCGGAGAAGTAAGTATCATACCTCATCTTGTGGCGTCAATGGCTTGTGCGGATTATTCCACCCACGTTATGGACATTCCTGAGGCTCGCACGGTTATAGCTCCACTGGCTCGAGTGACGCTACGCACCAGCCTTGTTTCTCTCTCGTTCCTCCTCACTTTTCTCCGGGCCATCGGAGCGCAGACGGGCGGCCTCCAGGAAGTGGAATTTTCCCGCTTGAGCCAGAACGATCCGAATCCGCTCGGAACGCAGGCGCTCGCGATCAATCCGCAGGAATGGAAACACTCGGAGACCGAACATTTTATCTACCATTTCGTGCATGGCTACGTGGCCACGCCAGTCGCAACCGAGGCAGAATTCTACTACCGCGTGGTGGTGAAAGAACTGGAACGCGAGCCTCCCGGCGGCGACACCAAATCGCATATCTATATCTTCGAGCGCCCGGAGGATTGGCAACAATTCCAGAGCGCGGGCAGACTTGAGCCGTGGACCGGCGGGATCCATTCGCAAGGCAGTCTCTTCATCGTCCGAAATCCTTCCTATAAATTCAGCGACAACTCGCTCGGCCACGAAATCACTCATCTGGTCATGCACCGCTTTTATCCGGACGGCATCCCGCGCTGGCTGGACGAAGGCTGGGCCGAATACATCTCGAAAAACGCGCACGCCAGCTATCAGCGCGCCCGCGGCTACCTGGCTAAACCGCGCTCGGCTCTCGTCTCTCCCGAGGCCGTTTTCCCGCTGGCCGCTTTCGTGACCATGGGCTATCCGGCCGCGCCAGATGCGGTCAGCGCCTTCTACACGCAATCGGAACGGCTGGTCCGTTTCCTGGTCGGCAAGGACAAGGCCAGCTTCCTCGGTCTGCTCGATGCGCAGGCCCGGCATCAGCCCTTCGAGCCGACTGTCCTGCGTTTATACTCTGGTAAATTCGCCAGCCTCGCGTCTTTGGAAGAGCAATTCCGCACCTACGCCACTGGCCCGGCATCGGCCGAGAATTCGGCCGACTAAGCGCCGCGGTTGAGCCGGCCACGAATCGCGGCGAAACTGCGCCGATGCCGAAAGCAAAAGCCAAAACCGCCGCAGTGGCGGCGCGTATTTATGCCGTGGTGGGCTCGGATGAAAGCGAAGTGAAGCGCGCGGCGGCAGAGCTGGCGGCGAAGTTGACTCCGCCCGACGCTGGCGACTTCGGGCTCGAGATCATCGATGGCGCGGGCGATCACGCGGAGCAAGCGGCCACCCGGGTGCGCTCAGCCGTGGAAGCGCTGCAGACGCTTCCGTTTTTCGGCGGCAAGCTGGTCTGGCTCAAGAATGCCAACTCGTTAGGCGATTCCGTCATCGGCCGCTCGGCCGCGGCGCAAGGCGCGCTGGAAGAACTCGGCGCAGTCCTGGCGGCGGGGCTCGCGCCCGACATTACCTTTCTCCTCAGCGCCACGGAGGTGGATAAGCGGCGCTCGTTTTACAAAGCGCTTTCGAAGCAGGCGGAGCTGCAGGTGATCGATAAGCTGGACGCCAGCCGGAGCGGT
>JBBSLZ010000333.1:0-3383 GCA_038233435.1 Chthoniobacterales bacterium | reverse complement strand
GCGGTGCAGCGGGATCTGAACGTGCTCCTGACGCCGGAGCAGATCGACTTCGGCGGGCTCTACATTTATACGACGCTCGACCCGACGGTGCAGAATGCCGCCACGGAGGCGCTCGATGCGCATTTGAGCAAGGTGGAGCGTCTGGGTGGGTTTAAGCATCCGGCGAAGGCCAGCTATCATCCACCGGCGGAGGGCGAGGATGCCGCGATGCCGTACCTGCAAGGGGCGGTGGTGGTGATCGATAACGGAAGCGGCGGGGTGCGGGCTTTGGTGGGGGGGCGGGATTACGCGGAGAGCAAATTCAATCGCGCGATGGCGCCGGCTAATCGCCAGGTGGGCTCGGCGTTTAAGCCGTTCGTTTATGCGATGGCTTTTTCACGTGGGCTGCTGCCGGGTGGATTGATCGATGATGGGCCGATCCAGCCCGGTGAGATTCCGGAGGCGGGCAACTGGAGTCCGGGAAACTCGGACGGGACGTTCGGCGGGATCCAGCCGGCTTCGTATGGGCTGATTAATTCGCGCAATACGATGAGCGTGCGGGTGGGTGCGCTGGCGGGTGCGGCCGAAGTGCAGAAAGAAGCGATCACGCTCGGGCTCGGCGATAAGATTCCGCAGGGCGCGGCAATCTATATTGGCTCGTTCGAGAGCAATCTGAAGGACCTCACTTCGGCTTACACGGTTTTCCCTAATGCCGGCACCCGGAAGCAGTCTTACATCATCGAGCGGATCGATGATCCGGACCACAATCCGATCTACCGGGCGGCGCATGTCTCCACGCCCGCGGTCGATCCCGGTGCCGCCTGGATGACTTCGCAATTACTGGAGCAGGTGATGACGAAGGGGACGGCGTCGAGCGCGCGTTCTTTTGTGGAGAAAACCCCGGCGGCGGGAAAGACGGGCACCACGAACGATTACAAGGATGCCTGGTTCCTCGGCTACACCTCGGCGCTGACTTGCGGTGTCTGGGTCGGATTCGATCAGCCGCAAACAATCATGTCGCGCGGCTACGGCTCGGCGCTGGCGTTGCCGATCTGGACGAGCACGATGGCGAAGGCGTCGCAGCATTATCCGGCACAGCCGTTTCAGCCCACGATGGCGCTGGCGCGGGCCACGGTTTGCGCGACCTCGAATCAACTGGCGACGAATGAATGTCTGGCCGTGGGCGCGGCCTACGAGATTACCTTGCCAGTGGATAAGGTGCCCCGCGCGGCCTGTCAGGTCCACGGCGGGATGCAGACACAATTGGCCCAGCGCCTAGACCAGGCCGCGGAGCGGGCGCAGGCGGTGCCGAATAAAATCTTCCAGACGTTCCGGAAGTTTTTCGGCCGGAAGTAGCCGTCCCGCTGCCCGAGCCGAAGCCCAGGCAGCGGGGCAGGACGAACTTTAGACAGTGCCAAGCGCGACTTTGACCAAGCTGGCGATGGGCCAGGCGGTCACCGCTACGACCATAGCGAGCAAGCTCATTTCGAAGCGAAATTCGCGGCCTTGGGCAGCCTCGAATTGCTGCAGGAGGGATTGGAAGCCGGGACGGAAGGCGCTGCCTTTGGCTTTTCGCAAAGGAGCGGCTGCGGCCCGAAGGGTCCGGCTGGAGGATTGGTAGCTCCAATCCGTGAACGGACGGGTGCTGGTTTGGTGCAAGGACGGCCGTGAGCCGCCGTCCAGCCGACTGGATCGGCTGATTTGGAATGTAGGTTTCATGTTCTCAACGCGCGCAGACTTCGAGCCCTGCGCATTACTGGAGCTCCGGTGTTTTTAACCCGAAGCGAGCTATATACTGCGGAACTCCTCGAAGAGCCCCGTGGCCGACATCATGTCGATAGCTGTTGAGACTGAATAATTAGCGCCCTTCACGCGGAAGCCTAGCGCTCACTAACACAAGCCCAACCAGCTGAACCGCCGTCAATATCAGCAAGTCCTGTGCAATGTCAAAGAAGGAGTTTGCTTTTTTCGACAAGAGGCGGAGAGACGGTTTTTGCGTTAGCGAAATCCGCCGCGAGTCAGGATTTCCTCGGGCGGGCCGGACGGCTTTTTCATGGATTTGGCCGGGGTGCGTTCGGGGTTTGCGCGAGTGGAGAAGCCGGCTTTCTCTTTGGTGGCATTCGCCTGCTCGCGGCGGGGGATGTTGGTGCCGGTTTGCGGCGCGCGGGAGCTACCACGCTGGGTAGGCGCGGCCGAGTGGGCGGAAGAGCACCCGCTTCCGCAGAGGGCGAACATGAGCAGAAGGGTGATTCCAATCCAGAGATTTTTCATTAGCAAAGCGAGGCGCGCAGCCGGTTTGTAGGCGGAACGCAGGGCAGGGGCAAGGACGGAGTTTCCGTGGCCGTTTCTCAAAGCAAAGGCGATCGCCGGATCGGAATCCGACGATCGCCCTTAGGACTGAGCGCTGGCTGGAGCGCCTACGGGATGGCGTAGACCTCGATCAAACCGATCCCCGTGCCGCCGTTCCGACCGGCGACGATCGCGGTGTAGGGACCCGGCGGGAGCGTGGCGACGAGGGCGGATTCGCCGGGGTTGACCGGGGCGATATTGAGCGCCTGGAGCCGCGCAGCCTGATCGGGATTATCCTGCCAGTTATCGTTGAAGCCGACGCTTTGCCCGTTGCTATCGACCAACTGGAGGGTGGGATCGATGAGGGGATTGTTTATCCCGGCCTGGCGCAGGGAGGGACCGATGGCGCGGACGACGATGGTGGCGGGGTTGACGCTGGTGCCGCCGAGGATGAAGCCTCCGATCATAACGTTATCGGCGGTCTGGACGGAGCCGCGGGTGCTGATGTTGGCCAGGCGGGCGCCGGCGCTGTCGTTTAGGTCGTAGATTTCGACCAGGCCGACGCCGTTGGCGCCGTCGGCGGCGGCGAGGGTGGAGGTGTAGGGCGCCGGGGCGAGGGAGGCGACGATGGCGGCCTCGCGGTCGTTCTGGGGCGGGACCCCGGTGGCTTCGATCTCCGCCTGCTGGGTGTCCTTCCAGTCATCATTAATGGCGATCTGATTTCCGGCCGGGCCGAAGAGGCGCAGGATAGGATCGTTGACCACGCCCGTGACACCGGCGCTGGACAAGGAAGGGCCGAGGCCTCGGATGACGACACGCTTGGTGCCGTTGCCTGTGATGATGAAGCCGCCAATCATGACGCCTTCGCCGGATTCAACCCGGAGGCGGGTAGAAATGTTTAACGGCTGGGTGGCGGGAACAGGGCTCGGAGATGGGCTGGCACTCGGAGACGGACTGGCGCTCGGTGATGGGCTGGCGCTCGGAGATGGGCTGGCGCTCGGAGATGGGCTGGCGCTCGGAGATGGGCTGGCGCTCGGAGATGGGCTGGCGCTCGGAGAAGGGCTGGCGCTCGGAGATGGGCTGGCGCTCGGAGATGGGCTGGCGCTCGGAGATGG
>JBBSLZ010000332.1:0-3390 GCA_038233435.1 Chthoniobacterales bacterium | reverse complement strand
CGCCGGCGCTTTCAAGCCCGGTCCGACGCCCGCGATCCTCCCGCCGCTCACGAGCAGGTCCGCGTTTTGCAGCGTGCCTTGCGGGCCGGAAGTCCAGACGGTCGCGCCCTGAATCAAAACCGCGGCCGGCGCTTCCGGCAAAGCCGTGCGCCCAAACGCACCCGCCGGGAAAGTCTCCGGGAAATCGAGCGCGGTATCGAGTGGCGAAGGCTTTTCGGTTTTCGTGGCGGTGAAAGCAGCCGTCCGTTTCGCGCTCCAACCATCGCCGCTGATGGTGTCGCCCTCGATCCGACCGGACAGCCGCAGCGCGCCCTCGCCCTTCCCGAAAAGCTTTGCCGGCGCCACCAGCAGGACCGCGTTGTCGTTCACCGTCAGCGCGGCCTTCTCCCCGCCGAGTTTCGCCTCCGGCTTTTCCAGTTCGCCTTCCACCATCAGCGGAAGCGTCCCGCTCTTCGCCGCCACCTCCCAAGTGCCGCGCGCATCGCGCTGCCCAGCCAGGTCGGTGTCGTAATAATGTCCGTCCACCCACGTCGTCAGCACCTTGCCTTCCTCGGAAAACAAATCGCCGCTCGCCACCACCAGGTTCGCGATCCGCCCCGGCGCGATCGTGCCCATCCGATCCGCCACCCCGAACATCTCCGCCGGGCCAGTTGTTAGGCCAGCGAGCGCCGCCTCCTTGCTCAAGCCGCGCCGCACGGCCAGGCGCAGGTTTTTCCAGAACTCCTTCTCCGGTTTCTCCAAGCCCTCGGTGGTGAACGCGATCGGCACCCCCTCCGCCGCGAGTAGGGCGGGATTGCTCGGCGCGCGATCCCAGTGCTGGAGTTCGTGCAGCTCGTAATCGAGGGCGCGTTCCGGTTTCTCAATCTCCGGCACTTCCGGGAAGGCGAGCGACAGAATCACGGGCGTCTTGTTCAAGCTCTTCCGCACCCGGTATTCGTAGCCGTTGCCTAGCAGGAGCGGCCGGAGCTTGAACTCCTCCGCGATCTTCAACGCGCGCAACGAATCCAGCTCATCCTCCGCCTCGAAGACCGCCGGCTGTTTGCGTTGCGCGAACTCCGTCAGCGCGGCCAGACTCGCATTCGCCTCCGGCCGCTCCGTCGTGCCCCCCGGGCTCTTGCGATACGCTTCCTGCGCGCTTTGATACCAGGCTGCGTCGAGAAAAGTCTGCCGGATGAGCGCGATGCAACCCATCAGCGAAACGGGATAACCAGCGGCGCGGCCGCGATTGAGATCGAAAGCAATGTGTTGCGCCACCAGCGGGGCGACCACCTGCGTGTTCGCATCCGCTTCCTGCAAATCAATCAGGGCGCTCGTGCCGCGAAAGATGCCGCGCCCGGGCACGACCAGGGCGCTGGTGAAACCGAGTTCGCGCAGGGTGCGGCTCTGCTTTTTGTCCAGCTTTAGCACGTCCGCCGCCTTGCGTTCCGGCGTCACCTTCGGATTCCAGGCGTGCGTGCCTTTCACCGGCTCACGCGGAATCTCCTTCGGCTTTGCGTCCGGATTATCCTCGTCCGCTTCGCGGCGGAGCGGCTCCGGTTGCAACGTCTCGGGCAATCCTACGCGGCTGTAAGCGTCGATGAATCCCGGGTAAATCGTCTTTCCCGCCAGGTCCCAGATGCGCGCGTCCGGCGGCGGGGTTACACTCGCGCCCGCTTCCACGATCACGCCATCGCGGATCAAGACCGTGCCCTTCTCAATCATCTTGCCCGGCGCGGTGACGATCCGGGCATTGGTCAGGGCATGAGTACGCGGATCGTTTTCGCGCAGACCCTGGCGCGGCTCGGTGGTGACCTGCGCGCTGGCGGAAGCTGCGAGCGCGAGAAAAAGCGCGAGGCAGTGGAGACGCGACCTGAAATTCATCGTGGGCAGAGCAGGCGATCGGTCGCTTCCGCGAGACAAACTCGCTGGCCGGAGCGATGCGCCTGAGTGTATGAGACGCGCGGCTACTTGGCGTCCGCTTTTTTGGCGGTCGGTGCTTTGGCGCTGCTCAATTTGGCGAGCGCGAGGCGATCGTTCTTTTTGCGGCGCGCGGCGCGTTTCTTCACGTTGTCTCTGCCTTGGCTGTTTCCCATAAGGCCGAGACTGTCGTCTGGCTGGCGCGCTGTCGCAACGGCAGGATCTAGACCGACCGCTGGGCCCGTTTTTTCCACGCTCTCCGGTGCAAGATCAAGATCAACAGGAAACTGCGAGGGCCACCGCACCGGCCGGGAGAGTCAAAAGCATCAGCCATCCCAAGACGAAAAGGGTGTAAAGAAGCTCGCCGCGATCCTGCCCCGCGATTCACACAGGGATGGGGCCGACCCTTCATCCACCTGGCAGCCGTAGGCATTCGCCACCGTGCCGGCCAGCACCACCGAGCTGACCGGTGCGAACATGAGCAGAAGAAGGAGAGCCAGCAGGCTCAGGTAAACCGCCCACGGGAATTTCTGGAGCAGCGACATGCGGACGCGAGCGGCTACGAGGCGGATGGGTGGCCGCAACAAATCTCGCGCGCCAGTCGGCGGGCCTCATCTTCCAGACGGCCCACGCTAAAATCGGGGCTACTGACGCGGTCGAACAGATATTCCTCGACGTAAGTCTTGAGGTCGCCACTGCGTTCGCATTGCGCCACATGAACGAGAGAATGGATGAGCAACTCGCGGTTTTGCCAGTAATCGGCCCGAATGAGAATGCCGTGCCCGAGAGTGACGACGCGCGAAGCGTCGGTGACAATCTGGGCGCGACGCGCGGCCTCCGCCAACTCTTCGTCGTCAGGCAACGGAATCCGGTCGACAACCAGAATGCGCACGCGTTCCGGTTGCTGCACGCCGACGCGTTCGGCGTCCTGGATCTGGCTCGGCTGAAGGGGCGCGCCATGGCGGAGGATGATGGCCTCCTGAGTGGTCGCCCACTCCAGCGCGCGCGCGGTGAGGTCTTTAAGTTTCTGGTCGTCTATCATTCGGAAAGGCCGCGGTGGGGAGAACGGGGGCTACGCTCATTTGTGCAGGCTATTGCGTGCATAGTCAACGAGACCGCCCTTCCAGCGGAATCAACCATTTCGGGAGCTTGATCTGGGGCAAAAACAGAGTCGCCATGAGTGACGGGGAAGCGTTTAGATAAGATCAGCGAAGGCCAGGGAGGTCAGGGCGGCCCGAAAAATTTCTGAAAAATGCACAGCCGGAGAGAAGGCGAAAACACTCCGACCCCTTTCCTGCCTTTGCAGAGACTGACATCTTTTCAGCTTCACTGAGATGAATTCTCCGCTCTGGGCGTGGAGCCGGCCCGCCCTCGGGCCGAAGGATGGTCTGCTCAGGAAGCTTCGGCGCGAGGGCGCGCCGGCTCCAGCGCCGTGTCTTCCATCGGGCCAACTAAGCCAGCGAGATGGGGCCGCTCGCCGTTGACGCTCGGGCG
>JBBSLZ010000331.1:0-3409 GCA_038233435.1 Chthoniobacterales bacterium | reverse complement strand
CGAATTCAGAACTCCGAAGTTCGGCGTTCGACGTTGGGCGTTCGACGTTCGGCGTTCGCTTGATTTTGGCGAAACCAATCCACAAACTTCGGCAGCCCCACCGCCAGCGGCGTGCACGGGTTGTAGCCCAACAATCGGCGCGCTTTCGTGATATCCGCGCAAGTGATCGGCACATCGCCCGGCTGCTCCGGGAGCCGCCGGATCTCCGCCTTCCGTCCCAACGCCTCTTCGATCGCCGCGATCAGATCGGACAACCGAATCGTCTCGCTTTCCCCCAGATTAAAAACATCGAACCGCGGTCCCTCGTACCTCACCGCCGCCATCACCCCTTGGATAATGTCGTCGATGTAAGTGTAATCCCGCCGCGTGCTGCCATCGCCGAACTGCTCGATCGGCTCCCCCGCCTGAATCCGTCGCGTGAACTGATGAATCGCCAGATCCGGCCGCTGCCGGGCGCCATAGACCGTGAAGAAACGCAGCGCCACAATCCGCATCTGGTAGAGATGCGAGTAGGTCGAACAAAGAAACTCGCCCGCGATTTTCGTAGCCGCATACGGGCTGATCGTCTGCGTCAGGTGCAAATCCTCCGAGAACGGCACCACCTTCGAGACCCCATAAACCGACGAACTCGAAGCGAAGATAAAACGCTCGATCCCCGCCGCCCGCGCCGCTTCCAGCAAATGCAGCGTCCCCGCCACATTCGTATCGTAATAAAGCTCCGGATGACTGATCGACGGCCGCACCCCAGCCCGTGCCGCCAGATGCGCGATCAGCGCGAACTTCTCGCGATGGAAAAGAGCACGCACCGCGTTCGCATTCCGCAGATCGATCGGGTGGATTTGCACCTGCCCCGCCACGGCAGCCAGATTGGCCCGCTTGATTTCCGGGTCGTAAAAGTCGTTAAAATCGTCGAGGATCGCGACTTCATGTCCGGCCGCGAGTAGTTTCTCGACCAGGTGCGAGCCGATAAAGCCCGCACCGCCGGTGACCAGAGTGCGCATCGCGCGAGCGTAAAGATGAAGCGGAAAACGAGCAAGAGCGGATCAAGCACCGGCATAATCCTGGCGATGCTCACAATCTTCGTGCTCACCGCTCTGGGTTGGCTCACCCTCCGCCTCTGGCCGGAAATGCAGCCCCTGCCCAGGATCGATCCCGCCTTCCAGTTGGTCTCGCCCTTCACCCTCGCCGGCCTTCCCACCGCTACTCGCTTTGACTTCCCGCTCGGCAGCGAAGGCGGCGCTCTCACCTATAATGCGCAGCCGTTCACCGAAAACCGCCATCTCGGCGACGACATGAATGGCATCGGCGGCGAGAACAGCGATTTCGGCGACCCCATCTACGCAGTCGCAGATGGGCGAGTCATCTTCGCGCGTGAGGGCGGCCCCGGCTGGGGCCACATCGTCATTGTCCTCCACGCCTACGAGGAAAATGGCGAGCGCAGATACGTCCAATCCTACTACACCCACGTCGACCAGATGCTGGTCCAGCCCGGCCAGGAAGTGCGGCGCGGCCAGCAGATTGCCACCGTCGGCAGCGCCGACGGCAAATATCTGGCCCATCTCCACTTCGAGATGCGCGAATTTATCACTCCCTTCATCGGCCCCGGATACCGGGAGGATACGCGCGGCTGGATTGATCCATCAGAATTCATCCGCCGCCATCGCGGCGCGCCCGCCGATGACGTCGGACGTCCGCCTTCCCAGGCGACCTCGTCAGTTCGTCCGCAATAGATAGATCCAGTTTCCGAGTCCGGCCAGCAGCAGAGCCGCCAGTAGCAGGCGGCGCAGGCCACGTCCGGGCACCGCCACCCGCAGCCGGCGCGCGCCCGTCACCAGCACCACCAGCGCGTAAAGATCGAAGAGCAGCACCGCGCCGAGACCGAGAAAGATCAGCGGATTAAACCGCCACGCGGCCCCCAATTCCCCGTGCAGGAACGAGAGCGACGCCCGGGTGGCGCCGCAGGTCACACAAGGCAAACCAGTCAACGCCCGGAAGGTGCAGCCCGGCCACGGCAGGCGCAGTGCCAGCCAGGCCAGGGCCAGCAGCGCCCCGCTCACCGTCACCGCTAGCCAGATCAATTCGTGATCCGACTCGTCCGCGCGCAGCCATCGCCATTCCATCCGCATTCCTCGTTAGGCTTAATGCCAGTTCCCGCCCAGCGCCGCCAGGCCGCCCATCATCAGGACAAAAAGGAAACTGCCGCCACAGCAGAGGAGAAAAGGCGAGAGCACCGCCACCACCGCCTTCCAGCTCTCCGTCTCATGCGCCCGGGTCAGCCCGATGCAGTGCAGGACCAGCGAGTAAATCAGCGCGATCAACCCACCGCAGAGCGGGATCAATTGCAAAACGTTCGCCGATCCCGAGCCGTAGCAGAGCACGCGCAGGGTGGTTTCAAACGATTGGTTCGCTCCCCCCAGCAGCATCAAGACGAGATGGAAAAGTCCCGCCGCCAGGAAAGTGAAGACCACAATCACGAAAGGCATCGCGACCAGCCAGCCTAACGATAGCATTCCCACGCCGAAGAGTGCGCCCATCCCGTTCTCCCGCCCCATCCCGATCGCACTGAGTGCGAACGAAAACCCGAACGAGACCACCCCGCCGAGCATCCCGAGGATGAGCGTGTAAAGCAGTGGATCGAAAAAGCCACCCTCACGTCGCATGATCGAAAACGCTTCCGTCGGTCGCAGCAGGACCACCTGGATCGTCTCCAGCAAGGCATTGAACCAGCCCAATTCCTCACGGCGTTCCCAAGGCAAACCAGGCCGGGCCGTCGGCGCGACCACAGCGGGCAAACCCGCACCCTCCGTCACGGCGGCTGTTTCCGACGGCATCGGCTCGACCGGGGGCGGCGGCGGCGCGGCCCGGAAATCGTCCAGCTCGGAAAGCGGACGCCACGCCGCCATGCCATCCATCCAGCCGAGATCGGTTCCGATATATTCGCCCGTGCGCAGGCCTTCGCGCACTTTCTCTTCTTCGAAAACACCGAGCGTGGTACCGCTGCGGCTGACGTGGATGTTGGCCATACGAAAGTTCTAAAAAGTGAGAGCCGCCAAGTCAACGCCACACCGCCAACCAAATCGCCTCAACCGCGATTCGCGCCCGGCTCCGTCGTCTCCAACGCGCGCCAGAAATACCAGGCCGCCGCGGAGCGATACGGCCGCCACTTCTCGCCTTCCTTCAGCAACTGTTTCGGGGTCGGCAATTTCCGTTTTCCAAACGTCTTTGCGTAGCCTTTTTGCACGCCCAGATCGCTCACCGGCCAGACATCGGGCCGGCCCAGCTCGAAGAGGAGCAGCATCTCCACCGTCCAGCGGCCGATGCCACGCACAGTCGTTAGACGGGCGATGATCTCTTCGTCGCTCATCTGGGCGAGCGCGGGCGCGGAGGGGACGGTGCGGTCGATCGTTTT
>JBBSLZ010000330.1:0-3443 GCA_038233435.1 Chthoniobacterales bacterium | reverse complement strand
GATGAAACTGCGGGCCAGCGCCAGGCAGACCACCGGATCGCGCGCCAGCCGGAATTGCTCCACCCGCGTGAAGACATTCTTGAGCGAATGGCCCCGCGTGATGCCGTAGAACCAGCCGCCCATCGAGAAGTAGGTCAGCGGGACATCAGCGTCGCACAGTGCCTGCACCACCGCGGTCGAGATCTGGATGTTACCGAAAAGCGCGACGTGCGAGAGATCGTTGATCCGCACTTCCTGCAAGAGTTCCTTCTTCTCCTTTACCTGCAGGACTTCACCGCTGCGCCCGACGAAGAGCCCCGGTTTGTTTAAATAAAGGGCGCGCGCATCATCACGGCTGGCAATGAGGCGCCGTGGGGTGGACGGAGAAATTTGAGATTTAAATGCGCTTGTGGCGGATGGGACTTCACATTCCCTCCTCCCCAGCAGCCGCGTCTCGTCCGGCAGACAGACGGTGACGAGCGAACAGCGCGGGCACTTCGGCGAATCGATCAGCGGCGGCGGAATCGGGCCCGCGGCCGTCCGGCGCGCCTCCGCGATCCTCTCCATGATCCAGGCTTCCAATTCCGCGGTCACCGCGAGGCGCACGCGCTGTTTGGTGGCTCGGTAATAAATAATGCCCTCCGCGCAGGCATAGCCATTGTCGCGCAAAAGGAGACATTGCAAGCCGAGCTGCATTTTGTCTGCGTCCCAAATTTCAATGCCGGCTTCACCCTCGCGCGGCGCGCCCACCTTGTAATCGACCGGGCAAACTTCGCGCCGCGCAAACAGATCCGGCTCACTCGCGTGTTCCGCCGCCTCACCCGCCGCTGCGGCTCGCACTTCCACCAGATCGATCTTCGCCGTCACACCCAGCCGCTCCGAGCCCAGCGAAACCGACCGCGAATGAATCAGTTCGTTTTCGGATTCCGCGGGCGCGCCCGCTTCGGAGTTCGCGCCCTCGGCGGGAGGCATCGCGCCTGAGCCCGCATCGACGCGGGTATGAACACTGGCGCCGCGCCGCGTATCGGCATTATGCACGAAGACACCTTCCACGTGCTCGTAATAGAAAAGCCGCGGACAGTAAACGAACTCGTTCAACATCCGCGCCGGAAGCGGCTCGGAGGGAATCGCGGAAGCCGGCTCGCGAGGAGTGACCGCAGGGCCTTGCGGCACCTCTCCGGGTACCGCGATCGAAGGCGGTTCCACCAATACACGCTCGTTTCGATCTACGACCGGCTCTCCCGGCGGCGCAATTTCTTCACCGGCAGCGCCCGCGGTAAACGCCTGCTGCACCACATTGGAAAGCTGCTGCGCAATCAGAGACGGCCCGCCGTCCTTTGGGGAACGGCGACGCTTCCCGCGTCCCGACCGATTTCTTTCGTCCATGGCAGCCTGTGTTTGTTGGCTACTTTCTATGCCTCTGCGGCAGCAATGAACAGCCCCAATCCGAAGTGAGAGGAGTGGCCGAGAGCGATTGGACCACGGACCGGATGAGGGAAAACGAGGCGAAACGCGCCGGAGACGCGCCGCCCGCCATCGTCGCCGCGCTTTTGGCGAAAGCGTTTGAATTGAATCGGGCGGAGTCCTGCCCCACGCTGCGCTGCCCCAAGGCGGAAATTCGCGGCTTCATCCAGCATCGGGAGAATCTTGATCGATTGCGGATCGATTTTGCTTAGGTCGGGGCGCCGTTTGAACAGGTGCGAAAGTTCCTCACGCAACGTGGCGATCAGGAATTCGCGGGGAGAATGCAGTAGCTCGGGCGCATCGCGTTTGGTGCCACGAGCTTTGGCAAAGCGCTGGGCGAGAAACGGTGTGGCAGAAATCCACTCGCGGGATGTCTTGAGCGGACCGAAATTCGAACGCTCGATCGTGTCGAGCGCGAGCAGCAGGACGCGCAACGGGTGCCCAGACTGTTCGCGCTCGCGGTTCTTGATCTCGCGCAGCCGGTCGAGCACCGAGAGTTCGTCCGGTCCGAAGCCATCGACGGCGACAATCGTGAGATGATCGAGCCGGCCATCGCCATCTTCGTCCGTCGGCAGATAGAAAGCGTGACCGTGAGTTTTGCCCGGCACGCCGTCCTCATCCTTGCCGGAAAAGATCGGTGAGTTTGCTCTCTGGCTATCCGCGGTTTGAAAGCGCCGTCCGAAGATACCCATCAGATTCCGGCGCGCGTCCTCCCCCACCGGCAGCGTCGCGGTGACGAGCGGAAGCACTGCCGAATCGAGCGCGAAACGGGCGACTTGGGGCTTGGGCTGCTCGCTTCGCCGCGCGGATTTGCGCCGTGCGGGCGCGACTTTGAAGCAATCCCGCGAACGGGTGTAGAAAAGCCAATGACTTCCCGGTGGGTCGGACCAGCGTTGCTCATGCAACCAAAGTGTCTCGGCGCAAAGATGCCAGTCGGGGTCGTAGTCAGGCGCGGTTCTTTGCTTCGTTTCTGTCGTCTTTTTCGATTTCGTGCGTCGCTCGATTTTGAAAAAATGCTCGTTGTCGAAAGCGTCATCGGGATGCGGGCAAAGAATGCGGACAATCTCCTCGTCCGGGTTAACATTTTCCTCGAGCGGGCGACTGTTGATTAACCCGCGGGCGCTTTCCTGCTCCTCCTCAGTGATCAAGCGGGCGGCGGCCCAAGACTCTCCGCGTCCCAGCGTGGAGAGATGATCGAGCAGATTGCGCAATGCTGTTACTTGCTCGGAAGGTAGAGACAACCCCGGCCAGACTGCGATGACTTCGGCTGTTTTAGGCAGTACGACGAAGGCATCGAAGACCATCGCGGGTGGATCGGTTTCGCGCGGGCCGCGCTTTGGCATGTAATGCCGCGTGTGAGCGGTGGCGGCCGGCGGCAGGACGAACTGCGGCGGTGGTGCGAGGGCGCGAATCACCGCTTCGATGGCGGCTTGGTCAGGAGCGTCGTGCAGCTTTCGCTTCCAAGTCGCGACGAGCGCGCGCAGCAGTCGCCACGGCGAAGGCGGCCATTCGGGCGCGCCTTCATTCACATGCCGACCCCAGGGCGTGGCGTGGAATTGCCCGGCGGGGAAACGAAGTGCGATGCCGGTCATAAGGCTCGCCGTTAGCGCTCGATGACGGTGATCGTGGGATTGGCGAACGCGGACGTGCTCGCCGCAATCAGCCGCGTGCATTCGGCCAGCAACACCGCTTCACTCGGAATCAAGATGTCGCCCTCCATCTGGAGATCGCCTTCCGCCTTCAAATCGCAGGCCGTCCGCAGCCGCAGACCGGTGGAGAGAAAGCGGCGAATCTTCAGCAGCGAAAGCGCGATCAAAAGCTGCGTGGGATTTTCGCCAAGGCCGAAGCCGCGGATGAGCGCGACATCGAGACTGAAGTAAGCGGTGATCTGCTGGGCGACAAACTCGGTGCGCGGAAACGGCACGTTGCCTTCGCCGCCTTTGAGTTCGGGCTGCACGATGTTGTTCTTCACTCCGCCACTCTCGGCGACCGACACGCCG
>JBBSLZ010000329.1:0-3509 GCA_038233435.1 Chthoniobacterales bacterium | reverse complement strand
GGCCAAGTGGAAACGCGCCCGCTGTCAAGGCCAAGGTAGCGCAAGCTTCCAGCTTGCAGTTCCGCGGGCAGGCAAGCTGGAAGCTTGCGCTACCTTACAACTTCGCCCGCGCCGCCTTCGGCAACCCCGCGACCACCAGCTCATAAGAGTGGTCAATCATCGCCCGCACTTCCGCTTCCGGAATTCCGGAAGCGATCTCGACCGTATTCCAATGCTTCTTGTTCATGTGATACCCCGGCCGCACCTGCTCATAGCGATCGCGCAATTCCAGCGCCCGATCCGGATCACACTTCAAATTCGCGGCCGGCGGCACGTCCTCCAGGCCTAGCAAGGCAAACATCTTCCCGCCTACCTTGAAAACAAGGTGCTCATCGCCGAACGGCGTTTCTTCACACGCCCCCGGTTTGCCCAGGCAATACTCCCGAAATGTGTCGACCTCCATTTCGCAAATTTACCCCCAAGGAGCGGCGCTCTCCAGGCCGCCGCGTTTCAGAACCGAAATAAAAAAAACGCTAATTCACCAACGGCAGCAGCATCCCCAGCAAATCCGCGATCTTCACCCGCTCTTGCTTCATGCTGTCGCGATGCCGCAGCGTGACCGTATCGAGCAGCTCATCCCCACGCTCGCCCAGCGTTTCGAAATCGATCGTTAGGCCAAACGGCGTCCCCGCTTCGTCCTGCCGACGATAACGCCGCCCGATCGCGCCGCTCTCGTCATAGAACACCATCATGTGCGGCCGCAGGAGCGCCTGCACTTCGCGCGCTCTCGCCACCAATTCCGGCTTGTTCTTCAGCAACGGAAACACGCCCACCTTAATCGGCGCCATCCGCGGATGGAACCGCATCACGATCCGCGTTTCCGATTTCCCCTTCTCATCCGTCACCGTCTCCTCATCGTAAGCCTCGCAAATTAGCGCCAGCAAAGTCCGATCCACCCCGGCGCTCGGCTCCACCACGTGGGGGATGAAACGCGCCTTCGTTTCCTCATCGAAATAATCCAGCGGCTTCCCGCTCGCCGTTTGGTGCTGAGTCAAATCGTAATCCGTCCGATAGGCGACGCCTTCCAGCTCCTGCACCCCGAACGGAAACTCATACTCAATGTCGTAAGTCCCCTTCGAATAAAACGCCCGGTCCCCATCCGGCACCGTCAGCACATGCAGCTTCGCGCGCGGAATCCCGATGTTCTCGTAAAACTTGAGCCGTTCCTCCAGCCAGTAATCGAGCAACTTCATCCCCTCTTCCGGGGCACAGAAATACTCCAGCTCCATCTGCTCAAACTCGCGCGAGCGGAAAATGAAATTGCGCGGATTGATTTCGTTCCGAAACGCCTTCCCAATCTGCGCGATCCCGAACGGCAGCTTCTTCCGAGAGGTATCCAGCACATTCTTGAACTGCACGAAAATCGACTGCGCCGTTTCGGGACGAAGATACGCTAACGAGTCATCATCCTGCTTCGCACCCAGGTTGGTGCGAAACATGAGATTGAACGGGGTCGCCTCCGTTAAATCCTTCCCGCCGCAATTTGGACATTGCTTCGCTCCGTTTTTCTCCGGCACTTGATCCGCGCGCAGCCGCGCCTTGCACGTCCGGCAATCCACCATCGGATCGCTAAACGTGTCCTCATGCCCGCTCGCCTTCAGCACCGCGCGATGGGTCAAAATCGAACCATCCATCCCCACCACGTCATCCCGCTCCCGCACCATCACGCGCCACCAATAATCCTTCAGATTCCGCTTCAACTCCGCGCCGAGCGGGCCGTAATCCCAGCAGCCATTCAGCCCGCCGTAGATTTCGCCCGATTGAAAAATGAAGCCGCGCCTCTTGCACAGGCTGACGATGCGCTCCATGCGCTGTGGATCAGTTTGAGAAGACATGGGGAAAAATTGAACCGCTGATTACGGAGATCGCGCAGATGAAGAATCCGCCATCCGCGCCATCCGCGTAATCCGCGGTTAAAAAATCTACTTCACCACGATCTCGGTCTTAACCGAGTTCGCGATGAAACAATTCTCGTGTGCCGCGTGATGCAGTTTCTCCAGCTCCTCCGCGGTCGGCTCCTTCTCGCCGCCCCACGTGATCTTCGGATGCAATTCCACCTTCGTGATCGCCAGTTTGCCCTCTGCGTTCTTCTCCATGTGGCCGACGGCTTCGTCCTCGTATTTCTCGAGCACAAACTTCTGCTTACACGCGATCGCCAGGAACGTGAGCATGTGGCAGCTCGCCAGCGAAGCCACGAACGCCTCCTCCGGGTCCACGTTCGCGGGGTTGCCCAGATACGCCGGCGCGGCCGTCGCGGTCATCGAGTGGCCGCCATCAAAGCTCCAGGAATGATCGCGTGGATATTTTTGATACGAGAACTCAGCGTCGCCGCGTTCCCACTTGAGAGTGGCTTTATGTTCGGACATCCCTCTGTATAAAACGCGCTCGTTGATTGGCAAGCGGCCGGTCACCGGCCGGCCGCGTTTGATCGATTGGCAGTTGGGCGATGGAGTCGACATCACCCGGCCGGTCCAACCCCGCGGCCTTCCGCTTTCCTCCGCCCGCTTCCTGGGGCATCGTTCGTTTATGCGTTCCTTACCCACTCTCGCGCTCCTTCCGCTTTTCCTCTCGCTGCTTTGCTGCATGGCGTCGGCCGACCCTTCGCCGACTCCTTCGCCCAGCCCCGGCGCAGCCACCGGACTCGAGGGCGTGGTCACGATCAGTCCGATCGTAGGCGGTCCAGTGCATCAGGGGGTGCCCAGTTCCAAACCGTTGCCGAACACTGAATTCGTGGTGCGAATGAAAACCGAGGAAGTCGCATCTTTTACTACCGATGCCGAGGGCAAGTATCGAGTCACACTTCCTCCGGGCCAATACAACGTCCTGGCGCGCGATCAAAAGCACAAATTCGGCGGCTGGGGTCCGTTCCCGGTCGAGGTGGCCGCGGGAAAGATGACCTCGAATAATTTCGATTGCGATAGCGGACTTCGTTAAGAGAAATTTTTGACCGCGGATTACGCCGATGGCGCAGATGAAAGCATCCAAAGATCCGCGCCATCCGCGTAATCCGCGGTAAAAATCCCGGCTGTGAATATCACCGTCGCTCAGATCTCCTGCTCGCTCGGCGACGTGCCGGCCAACGTGGCCAAAATGCTCGACTGCTGCGCCCGAGCGAAAGCTCGTGGCGCGGACTTGATCGTCTTTCCGGAGATGTCCGACACCGGTTACTCCATGCCGGTGATCCGGGAGCACGCGCAGCCGTGGGGCGAGGGCGCGGTCCCGGCGCTCCGCGAAGCCGCGCGCACGCTCTCGCTTCACATCATTTGCGGACTATCCGAACGCGAAGGCGACGATATTTATAACTCCCAGGTGGCGATCGACAGCCAGGGAGACATCGTGGCGAAATACCGGAAGAGCCATCTCTTCGCGCCGGGCGACGAAGACAAAACCTTCCTCGCGGGCAGCGACCTCACGACCTTCCCACTCGATGCCTGGCGCGTCGGTCTGAGCATTTGCTACGACCTGCGCTT
>JBBSLZ010000328.1:0-3579 GCA_038233435.1 Chthoniobacterales bacterium | reverse complement strand
TCATGCCTGATCCAACCGATCCCGTTGATCCCGTGCCGCCCGTCCCGCCCCCGATCCCCGAGGCCGATTCGACGACCCGGCCGACCTCGACCGGTCTGCCCTCCAATGTGGCGGCGGCACTGGCCTGTTTCCCGCTCATCGGCGGGATTATTTTCTACGTGCTGGAGAAGCGCGACGGGTTCGTGCGCTTTTACGCGATGCAATCGATCATCTTCGGGGCGGCCTGGTTTCTCTTTAATATTCTCTCCACGATGGTGCATGGAATCCTCTGGGCCATCCCGGGGATCGGGCATCTTCTCGCCGGGCTCTGGGCGCTGGCGGCCGCGCTCGTGCAGATCGCTTTCCTGATCGTCCTCATCATCGCGATCGTGAAGTCTTTCAGCTGCGTGCGCTGGGATATTCCGTGGGTCGGACAGATGGCACGGAAGCAGACGGAGCGGACTCCGTAAATCACCGTTACTCTTGGGCGGAGGCGCATTGACCGAACAGGGCAAGCGGAAGCTTGCCCCTCCGGACGGGCGAGCTCCCGCTCGTCCGGGTGCTAGACCAGCAGCTTCACCAACACCTGGTTCAAAATCAGCTGGTGATCGAGTTGGCTGGTCACGATCTGGAGATTGGCGGTGAGACAGGCTTCGAGGCCCGCGATGAGTTGCGCGCTCTCGAAACGATGCGCATGGAGCGCGGCGAGACCGAGCGTGTAGCCGTTGATCGAGCCATCTTTTTTCCGCGGCAAGTGCGCGGTCGCCTCCGCCGGCAGACGGTTCAGGGTGGAAATGAAAGAGAAGGGCGCGCTCGGCCGCGGGAGCCGGTGGCGCTGCATCAGGTCTTTCGCGAGGAGAAGATTGCGGACCGTCGGGATGAGCGCGACGAGCAGGATGCCGATGGCCGATTCGCCCTGGTCGAGCAACCGCCTAACGAGGCCGAGCGCGCGCTCGAGGTCGCGGGCGGCGAGGGCGTTGCCGAGCTCGAAGATGACGCCGCCGCGCGAGATCGGGACCAGGGTCCGAACTTCCTCGAGGCGGACGCGGCGCTCGTTGGCGCCGAGGTAGAGATCGATCTTTTCCAGCTCGTTCTGGATCGTGCGGGTGTCGCCGCCGGTCAGGAGAACGAAAAGATCAAGCGCCTCCGGCTCGAAACGCAACTGGCGTTCCCGGCCTAACGACTGGACGAGATCGGCCGCTTCCTCCTCCCAGCCACTGCGGCTGGCATCGAGCTTGTCGAAAACCTGGAGCTCGGCGCGTTTGGCGAGGGCTTTGTAAAAGGAGCGACGCTTGTCGACCTCCGGCGCGCTGAGGAGGAACTTCACTTCCCCTCCCCCAAGATCGCCCTCGAGAACGGCGCGCAATTCCTCGAGCGCTTCCTGGACCGCGGCCGCGCCACCCAGTTTGCTGTCACCGAGAAAGTTTGCGTTCTTCAGCCAGACGAGTTTGCCGCCGCCAAAAAACGGAAGGGTCTGGAGCGCGGCAATGGCCAGACGAATTTTGCTCGCGGCCTGGTCGGCGTTATCGGCACAGCCGTCGACCGTTTCCACGCCAAAATCGCCCGCCTCCGGAGGCGTAAGGTGCACGGCCAGCTCCGCCGCGGCGCTCTTCACCGCGCTCTCATCCGAGCCAACGACGGCGTGGATGCTGGAAGTTTTGGAGGCAGTTTTCGTTTTCGCCATCTGGTTTCCCCCGATCTTAGCACGCCGAAAAATTCCTGCTCGTCAGGGCGCGAGGTGCGCCCGGCGCCAGAAGCTGACAAAGCGCGGGCTGCAGGGCATTGAATGTCTCGACCTTTTCTCCGAGCGCGTTTGGGATGAGGACCATCCACTGCGGCGAGACATTGATCCGCCGCGAAAGCTCTTCCAGTTGCTGAAGCGCCCGGGCGGCTTCGCTCGCCCCCCCGCTATGCCGTAGAGGTAGTCAGCCCAGGCGACGTGCATCGGATTGCTCTCCCAGTCCTTGATCTCGCGCACTTCTGCGATGTCTTGCTCGCCCTTGAGCGACAGGGGACCGCGGGCCTCGGGCTCGTCGAGTCTACGGCTGGAATTGAAGCCCTGAAATTAGCCCGGCGTTTTCAGCGGGTGAAACGACGGAAGGATTTATCGAATTCTGCCAGGTCGGAGAATTCGGTGCCGTAAATTTCCTGGAGCGCCTCACCTGCCGCCTCGCCGGCCAGGAGGCGATCGACAAAGTTCGGGAAGAGTTCGGGCGGATACTTATTGAAAAGGTAGCGCACAAACTTCGCGCTGGTGTCGTAGAGACGCGCGATTTCGGGCGGGGTCGCCGGATAACGCGCGGTGTTGATAGTTCCTCCACGCTCATCTCTGCGAATTGCAATTTGCGCTGGCTGGAACGTGCGGAGCGCGAGTTGCGGGCCGCCACGCTCGCCTCCCCCATGTATTCCGCGAAGCCCTCGCTCAGCCAGAGCGGCCAGTGCCGGTTTCCATAGATGCGGGCCACGATCGCGTGGGTCGTCTCGTGCGCGAGCGTCTGGGAATCGAAGCCGCCTTCCGCGGCTTTCAGTTCGAGAAAAAGATCGTCGCGCGAGGCGAAGCTGTGGACCCAGGCCGGGACGCGGACTTCGTCGAGAAATTTCAGCCACTCCTTCTGGTTCCGAAAATGTAAACGTGCGACTTGCGCGCATACTGCTCGGGGAGCGCGCCTAACGAATGGGACGTACCAGAGGTGGAACTCGATCTCGCGTCCAACCTGGAGCGCGTCACTCATGCTGCGGTAGTGGACGATGAAATGATCGGTCTCCCCGTGGCGCCACTGCGCGGGCTGGAGGGCAAGCGCCTGGCGCCGACCGGGCTGATCTCGCGGTTAGCAAAGTTGCTTCCCAGGGCAACTGGCGGAACGGGCCATCGTAAGACGGGGCCGCGGCCGGTCCCGGGGGTGCGTGGGGGTAAAGCCGGCGGGTTTGCCCCGGCTGGGGGGCCAGGATGGGGAAGGCGATTGCACGAGGAGCGAAGCGGTCACCACAAGGGCGGTACCGAGCACGACCGTCCCCGTCGCGCGTGGAAAACGACAACCGCGGCGACCCACGATCGCGCGGGCGGATGAATGCGACAAATCTGTCTCCAACACGGGGACATCAAAAAGTTTAATGTTATAGCAGGCCAAATTTGCTATGAGCGCTTTTCACGCGCCGTCGTCTCGCAAACGGTGGAGCGCAGGCAATGGGTGGAGTAACTCGCCATAACCAAGCGTCGCATGCAACTTTTCTCGTTCGGTGATCACAAGGGGGAAGTCGAAGCTCTACGATTACCGCTTCACTCGCTCTTTCAACCACCAGGCACTCATTGCACGGTCGGGTGAGGTCTCTACAACGAAAATCGGGTATGCCAGGAGCAATTTAGGCTTTAGACGCCAAGGCAAAAAGTTTCCTCAATGCATGCTCTCCGCTGAAAGGTGCAGCGCAATGTCTTCGCTCGGCACAACTCCTGCTGAAATAGGCCCAATTGGACATGCGGGCGATTTCCCCTAAGGTGCTCGCCTGCGCCGCCGCGTGACGGGTCGAGTTCACCCGCTGCGGCAGCCTGTTGCTTTCCTCTCGGAGCAGAACAAAGACAAAAAATACACTCACTTTTGAATA
>JBBSLZ010000327.1:0-3612 GCA_038233435.1 Chthoniobacterales bacterium | reverse complement strand
CTGATTCACGATGTCCTTTATCGGCATCTGGCGCGGGCCAAGGGCCAGCCGGCCGAGCAGGAGCCGGGCGCGTGTCGGTCGGTGACGGGCGCGCATCGGATCGACGATTTGGTGATGGTGGATCAATCGCAGCTCGCCCGCACGCCGCGTTCCACGCCGATTCTTTATCTGGGGCTTTACGATCGGGTGCGTGAACTTTTTGCCGCGCTGCCGGAAGCGATGGCGCAGGGTTTAACCGCGAGCGCGTTTTCGTTCAACTCCGGAAGCGGGCGGTGTGAACGCTGCGCGGGGACGGGCTTCGAGAAGATCGAGATGCAATTCCTGAGCGATCTTTATGTGCGCTGCGCGGAGTGCGGAGGGCGACGCTTTCAGGCGCATGTGCTCAAAGTGACGCTGGAGGGGAAATCGATTCACGATGTGCTCGACCTGACCGTGAGCGAGGCGATCGCGTTTTTTGCGCGGATCGGGGAAGGGAAGCGGCTGGGTGATCCGCTGGCGGTGCTGGAAGAAGTCGGGCTCGGGTATATGCGGCTGGGACAGCCGTTGAATACGCTTTCGGGTGGGGAATCACAGCGGTTGAAGCTGGTAAGTCATTTGACGGCCCTGCGGGAGACGGATGGGAACGGAAACGTTCAACGTTCAACTTCCAACGCTCAACGTCCAAAGGAAGAGAAGAAGGGGAACCTTTTCATCTTCGATGAACCGACCACGGGGCTGCACTTCGATGACGTGGCGTTGTTGATGAAGGTGTTTCATCGGTTGGTCGAAGCCGGGAATACGGTGCTCGTGATCGAGCATAATTTGGAGGTGATCAAGTGCGCCGATTGGGTGCTCGATCTCGGGCCGGAAGCGGGCGATGAAGGCGGGACGCTGGTGGCGGCGGGAACGCCGGAGACAATTGCGAAAGAGGAGGCGAGTCACACCGGACGTTATCTGCGCGGAGTTCTCCCTTCCCGCTCGGGGAGCGCGGGCGCCCCGCCCGCCGTTCGCGGCGCCTCGCTGCGAACTTATGACGGCGGAGACGATGATGAGGCGTCCGAGCTTTCACTCCGCGCAGCCGAAGAGCCGTTAGGCGGGGCGCCGAACGGAGCGGGCGGGGCGCCCGCGCTCCCCGGAGTTTTTCGCGACGCCAGTCGCGGCTCGAATGCCATCCGTATCCATGGCGCGCGGGAGCATAATCTGAAGAACATTTCGGTGGAGATTCCGCGCGACAAGATGGTCATCATCACTGGACTGAGCGGCTCGGGAAAATCGACGCTCGCGTTCGATATTCTTTTCTCGGAAGGGCAGCGCCGTTTTCTCGACAGCATGTCGCCTTACGCGCGGCAGTTCGTGGAGCAGCTCGAAAAGCCGGACGTTGATCTGGTGGAAGGCGTGCCGCCGAGCGTGGCCATCGAGCAACGCGTCACCCGCGGCGGCGGTAAATCGACCGTGGCCACGGTGACGGAAGTTTATCATTTTTTGCGGCTGCTTTTTGCGAAAACGGGGACGCAATTTTGTCCGGATTGCGATCTGCCGGTGGAAACGCAGAGCCTGGCCACGATCGTCCAGCAGGTGGAAGCGGCGGCGAAACGCGGGCCGCTCAAAGTGCTGGCGCCGCTCGTGAAAGCGCGGAAGGGATTTCACACCGACGTAGCGCGCTGGGCGGAGCGGCAGGGGTTCGATACCCTCTTCGTCGATGGCCAACTGACCCCAGTCGGGCAATTCCGGAAGCTGGAGCGTTTCAAGGAACACACCATCGATGTGGTGGTGGGCGTGATCGACGCCAAGCGCATCTTGAAGGCGCGGAATTTGGTCGGCCGAGCGCTCGAGATTGGTCGCGGCACGGCGCATCTGCTCGATGCGAAACATCGGCTCACGGTCATGAGCACGGAGATGAGTTGTCCGGGATGCGGGCGCGCGTTTGAAGAATTGGATCCGCGTTTGTTCTCCTTCAATTCACCACATGGCGCGTGCGAGGAGTGCGGCGGATTTGGTGAGATTTGGAATCGCGCCAAACAAACCGGCGCGGAGGATACGGGCGATTCGATGCTGGAGAAAGAGGTCGCGGCCGATCGGGAATTCGAGTGGGTGGACGAGGAGGAGGCACGCGAGTGCCCGGCCTGTCACGGCTCGCGGTTGAACGCGGTCGCGCGGCATGTGCGCGTGCAGGACCGGACGATCAATGACTTTACCGCGCTGGTGGCGGGCGATGCGCGGGAGTTGTTAGGCAAGCTGAAGTTCCGCGGGAACCAGAAGACGATCGCGGGCGATTTGGTGCCGGAGATTCAGCAACGGCTTGCGTTCATGGAGAACGTCGGCCTGGGCTACCTGGCACTGGGGCGTTCGGCAAAGACGTTGAGCGGCGGGGAATCGCAACGCATCCGGCTGGCCGCGCAGCTCGGCTCGAATCTGCGCGGGGTGCTTTACGTTCTGGACGAGCCGACGATCGGTCTGCATCCGCGCGATAATGTGCGGCTCCTGGAGACGCTGAGCGCGTTGCGCGAAAAAGGGAACTCGCTCGTGATCGTGGAGCACGATGAGGAAACGATGCGGCGCGCGGACCACATCATCGATCTCGGGCCAGGCGCGGGGATGCACGGCGGCGAGGTGGTGGTGCAGGGGACGCTGGCGGAGATCAAAGCGTTTGAAGGCTCGGAGACGGGCCGCTGTTTGCGCGTGCCGATGTCGCATCCGACGCGGCAAAGCCGGCGCTCGTTAGGCGAGGTGGAGCATTGGATCGAGGTGCGCGGCGCGCAGGTGAATAATTTGAAGAAGATCGACGCCTGTTTTCCGGTGAATCGGCTCTCCGTGATCACGGGCATTTCGGGCTCGGGGAAATCGACGCTGATGCGTTCGGTGCTCCTGCCGGCGATTCGCGAGCACTTGAAGAAACGCGGCGCGAAAACGAACCGCGACTTGTTTGCGAAAGTGAAGGGCGCGGAGTTTTTCGAGACGGTCTACGAAGTGGACCAGTCGCCGATCGGGAAGACCTCGCGCTCGACGCCGGCGACCTACATCAAGGTCTTTGACGAGATTCGGAATCTGTTCGCGCAACTGCCGGTCTCGCGCGTGCGCGGTTACACGAGCAGCCGGTTTTCGTTCAACACCGAGGGCGGCCGCTGCGAAACCTGCAAGGGTCAGGGCATTATCAAAATGGAGATGAGCTTTCTCCCGAGCAGCTATCATCCGTGCGAAGATTGCGGTGGCCGCCGCTATAACGCGCAGACGCTCGAGGTGCTCTACCACGACAAAAGCATCGGCGACGTGATGGAGATGACGATCGAACAGGCCGCGGAATTTTTTGCCGCCAACCAGAAGATCGCGCGGCCGCTCTCGTTGCTTGTGGATACGGGGCTCGGTTATCTGAAGCTGGGGCAGCCGAGCCCGACCTTGAGCGGCGGGGAGGCGCAGCGTTTGAAGCTGGTGACCGAGTTGACCCGCGGGATCGGGCGCGCACAAAACGAGCGGATTCGGAAAATGCGGAAGCCGAAGTCGACGCTCTATTTATTGGAGGAACCGACGATCGGGTTGCACATGGCCGACGTGGAGTTGCTCCTGAAGGTGCTGCATCGGCTGGTGGATGAAGGGAACACCGTCATCGTGATCGAGCACAATCTGAGTGTGATGGCG
>JBBSLZ010000326.1:0-3632 GCA_038233435.1 Chthoniobacterales bacterium | reverse complement strand
CACCTCCCGACCGTGCCGCGTTGGAACGCTGCCAAAATGCCGCTCACCTCCGGCCTGGCGCGCGGCGTGCGCCATCTCCGGCTCGAACTCGACGAACGCCTGGCGGCGGAGCCTTCCGCCACTGCCACGCTCGATTGGCTGGTCGAGAACTACGAGATTTCGATCTCAAACTCCCAGGCCATCCTGGAGCAATTCCGCGCCCAACGCGCTGTCTCCGAAATCCCGGCTGGCCGCAAGATGCTGGTCGAGGTCTTCCGCGAGGCCGAGCACACCCATTATTTCTTCCACGCCCTCATCGGCCGGAGCGCCAACGACGCGCTCTCCCGCATCGTCGCCTGGCGAATGAAAAATCGCCTCGGGGGTAACGCACTGGTCACGATCGACGATTACGGTTTCCTCCTCACCCTGCGGCCATTTCAAGAAATGCCGCTGGAAGATTGGCGACTCTGCTTCGAGCGGGAAGGCGCGGAAGAAGACCTCTACGCTGCTCTGCGCGGCTCGGAGCTGGTCAAATGGCAATTCCGGGGCGTGGCCCAGACGGGATTGATGGTGCCGCGCCATCTGCCAGGCCGCGAGCGCCGCCCCAAACAGCTCACCTGGAGTTCGGAAGTGCTCTTCCGCGTCCTCGAACAACACGAGCCAGACCACCCGCTCCTGCAGGAAGCCTATCGCCAAGCCATGCACACTTTTCTCGATCTCGATGAAGCCTGCGCCCATCTCGAAGAAGTGCAGCAATTCCGCTGGATCCTGCGCGAACTGCCGGTCATCTCCCCGTTTTCGTTCGGCATTTACGCGAGCAAGATCAAAGAGAGCATGATGCTGGAAGATCCGGGCGCCGCCCTCGAACGGATCTACGCCGATATGTATGCTCAGGTGGAAGCGGTGGGAAAAGCGCAACGGGCTGACCCTCCAACGTAATTTCCCCTCATGCTCATGCTCCTGCTCGTGCTCATGATCGATCTGTTAATGAATCGAGCACGAGTAGGAGTATGAGCACGAGGGGAAAAACAAGAAGGGGCAGATCCTCGCGGACCCACCCCTTCCAGCTACCGAGCGGCTTCTCCCTAGCCCTCTTGTGAAATTTACTTCGACTGCGAGACGACCTCGTTGAGTTTGAAGATCGGCAGGAACATCGCGATCACGATCCCACCCACGATCACCCCGAGGAAGACGATCAGAAGCGGCTCGATCAGCGAGGTCAGAGCGTCGAGCATGGCCTCGATCTCTTCGTCCCAGAAGTCCGCCATCTTCTCCAGCATGGTGTCGATCTTGCCCGTCGCTTCACCAGCCGAGACCATCCGCAGCATCATCGGCGGGAAGATCGGCTTCTTCGACAGCGCCACCGCCAGGTTATCGCCGCGTTCCACGTCTTCCGAGACGCCTTTGATGCTCGACTCGACCACGTAATTCCCGGACGCACCAGCCACGATCTCGAGCACTTCCAGAATCGGCACACCGCTGCGGATGAGCTGAGCGAAAGTGCGGGCGAAGCGGGACATGCAGATCTTATGCAGGAGCGGACCGAAGACCGGCAGTTTCAGCTTCCATTTATCCCAGAGCTGTCCGCCACGCTCCGAGCGCAGGAAAGCGCGGAGACCGAAGAAGACACCCAGCCCGACGCCGATGAAGACATACCACTGGCCGCGCAAGAGGTCGCTCAAGTCGATCAGCAGTTGCGTCGGCGCGGGCAGCTTGGCTCCGAAGTCTTTAAAGATTTCGCCAAAGATCGGCACCACTTTCACGATCAAGAACGTCGTGATCAGGAAGGCGATCGAGATGACGATGACCGGATAGGTCATGGCCGATTTCACCTTTTCCGCAGCCGCGCGCTCGCCTCCAGGAAGCCGGCCAGCCGGTCCAGAATCTCGGAGAGCAATCCGCCGTGTTCGCCTGCTTTGACCATGCTGACAAACAGTCGATCGAACACGCGCGGATGCTTCGCGATGGATTCGTTAAAAGTTTCGCCGCCCTGGACGCGCGTGGTCACATCGCTGATGACCTCGCGGAGGGCTTTCTGTTTTTTCGGATCGCACTGGTCGTAGAGCGCGGTCAGCGCCTGGACGAGCGAGATGCCGGCCTCGATCATGGTGGCAAGTTGGCGGGTGAAGAGAACCAGGTCGGTTTCCTTGACGGTGTAAACCCGTTTGCGCTTTTTACTAGCTACGGATTTTTGTTGGAGGGAGAGGACCATCAGTCCTCGGCTCATCAGACTGGAGACGGCAACGTCCTCGCTGAGAGCATCCTGGAGCCCGGAAACAATCTTTCCGGCGGTATCGCGTGCTTGATAGGAGAAGGTGATCATTTTGTTATGGTAGTGACAACTACTATAGCAGCTATAATGCCAATACTTTCTAGGTTAAGCGCAAAGCTGGGTATGACGGCCCCGGACTACCCAGGCCGATTCCACCCCGCCCGGAACGGCGGAGCGCGCCCTCCCAACTCAGCCGCCTCGACTTCGTTCCCTTCCGCCGCGAACCTGCACGCCCCACGATGGACCTCACCATCCACAGAATCTCTCCCGCCCTCGCCGTTTGCCAGGGCTACGACCCTGCCGTGAAAGCAGACCTCTTTTCTACCTTGCTCCGGCTTCCGACCAGCCAATGGATCTTGATCGACCCCCTCCCGCTGTCCGAGGCACAACTCCGCGAAATCCTCCACACCGACCCCGTTGCCGGCATCATCGTCACTAACGAAAACCATTCCCGCGCCGCCGCCACCCTGGCCACGAAGCTGCAACTTCCCATCCACACCCGCGCTCCGCTTGCATTCCCCGTCCCCACCCTTTCCGTCCTCGACCACCAAAAGATCGCCGGTGACCTGCTCGCGATCACAATCGAAGGCGCACCCGCCGGAGAAATCGCCCTCCACTCGCCCGCGGACGGCGGCACCCTCATCCTCGGCGATGCGCTCATTAATATGGACGCGCTCGGGTTTACCTTCCTGCCCGCGAAATACTGCACCGATCCCAAACTCATGCGCCGCTCTCTAAAAAAACTCCTCACCTACGATTTCGCACGTCTCCTTTTCGCCCACGGCACGCCGATCGTGGACCAGGCCAAAGCCAGCCTAACCCGACTCCTCGACGACGCCGCCCCTCGCTGAGCCCATGTCCTCCGTTCCCATCCCGCCCCAGGGCCACCCGATCGCCCGATTTCTCGAGCTCATCCGCTTCTCGCACACCATCTTCGCGCTCCCCTTCGCCCTCGGCGCGCTTCTCGTCGCCGCCCACGGTCGACCCTCCACGCGCACCCTTTTGCTCGTCATCGTCTGCATGGTCCTGGCGCGCACCGCCGCCATGCTCTTTAACCGGCTGGCCGATTGGTCGCTCGATCAACGCAACCCGCGCACCGCCCGGCGCCATCAGCTGACACCCCGCTGGCTCGCTCTGGCTGCGCTCGTGTTCTGCTCCGTCGCCTTCGTTCTGGCCGCAACCGCGATCAATCGATCCACCGCGCTCCTCTCCCCCCTCGCGCTCGCCCTCATTTTCCTCTACTCACTCACCAAACGCTTTACCGACGCCACCCATTTCTTCCTCGGCCTCGCCCTTGCGGTCGCCCCCGCCGGCGCCTGGATCGCGCAAACCGGGCGGCTCGATTGGCCACCGCTCATTCTCGGCGCGGGGGTCATCTGCT
>JBBSLZ010000325.1:0-3687 GCA_038233435.1 Chthoniobacterales bacterium | reverse complement strand
CGATGCGCGACCCGGGCTGAGCGCCGGTAAAGCCCGTTGACGTTGCAGTATATCCCTGGCCGGTGAAGGGGCCCGGGAGAATGGTCAAGGCGCCAGTGAAATCGTCGTTTGAGGCGAGTGGACCGGCCGGCGCCGCTGGATCGAACGCGTTGGCATATACATACATGAAGGTATCCAGAGCGTTCGAGGGCACACCAGCGGTATTCAGCGAGGAAAGCTCGAAGGTGTATGCACCGGTGGCAGTGACGCTGAGTGGTATGACGTCGTAATAGTATAGACCTGCGGTCTGCCCCGGCCGGGTGAATGTTGGGTTAGAGGTGGTAAGCGCACCCTGGCCGTAAGCCGGCGCTTGCGCGAGAGCAGTGCTACTGAGCGCAAGGAGGCCCAGGATGGAAGCTGCGACGAAACGGAGAGTTTTTTTCATACGATTAAGTATCGGAGTTGATGATGATTCTTCTCTGAAGCGGTCCTTTTTTAGGGAGTGCGCAAATTGGTGTCAACCTTTTTTTCTTTTTTATTAGCGAGCGCTTAAACGGTGGAAACCGCGGCGGGAAGCGACGATTCAAAGCGGGAGGGTTGCCCCGATTTGAAGGTCAGTTGGGCTTTTTGCAAAAACCCAGAGGAACCTCACGATGTCCCCTCGCGAAGGCCAGGGTAAGAGGCTGCGCGGCTTGTGAAGTTGAAAAAAACGCAGTTTCGCAGCTTTTTTGCCCTGCACTATGTGTCAGTGACCTGTACACGTCGGCATCATGGAGAGCGGTTCTGGAGACGCAGACGCGGAGGGGAGGACCCGTGGGGAGCCGTGTTCTCGTCCCCGGGCCGACGGGGCCGCGGCCGCAGGCATTTGTTTCTTTCTGGCAGCTTTGGTTTGGCTGACCTACGGGCAGACGATTCGACATGCGTTTCTCGACTACGACGACGATCTTTATATCTATCAAAATTTTGTCGTAATTGCCGGGCTGACTCGCCAGGGGATTCTCTGGGCTCTGACTTTTGCGAGAATCGGGCATTGGCATCCGGTGACCTGGCTTTCGCACATGCTGGATTGCCAGCTTTGGGGTCTCTGGGCCGGCGGCCACCATCTCACCAACGTCGTGCTCCACGGTGGCGCCGCGATTCTTCTCTTTTTACTTTTACGGCAAATGACATGCGCCCACTGGCGAAGCGCATTTGTGGCAGTGCTCTTCGCCGTTCACCCGCAGAGGGTAGAATCCGTGGCCTGGATCGCCGAGCGCAAGGATGTGCTGAGCGGATTTTTCTTCATGGCGACGATCCTGGCGTATGTGCGTTACGTGAGGAGGGGGCCGTCGCTCGCGAACTATCTGCTGGTCGGATTGCTCTTCGCTCTCGGTTTAATGTCAAAAGGGATGCTGGTGACGGTGCCATTCCTGTTGCTACTTCTGGATTACTGGCCCCTGCAGCGGCTCCAGCCGGAGATGCTCCGATCTTTTTGGCGCCCGGAAAATCGCGCGGTCGTGAGGCAATTGCTGGTAGAGAAGATTCCCCTTTTCCTGCTTTCCGCCATCTCGTGCCTGATGACGAGCCTGTCGCCAGAACGGATCGCGCCGGACGTGGCGATGTCGCTCCCGGCCCGGCTCGCCAGCGCGCTTGTCTCCTACGTCATCTACCTGAGGCAAATGCTGCTCCCGAGCGGATTGACGATCCCTTATTTCAATCCGCCGGCTGGTTTTCCGGTGTGGCAGGTTTCCGCGGCGCTGGCGTTTCTGCTCGCGGTCTCGCTCGGAGTAGGAATGTGCTGGAGGACCCGTCCCTATCTGCTCGTTGGCTGGCTTTGGTATTTGGGGATGATGGCGCCGGTGATCGGCATCGTGCAGATCTCATACTATGCTCGGGCCGATCGCTACACTTATCTGCCTCACATCGGTCTTTCCGTGATGATGGTTTGGGGGGGCGTGGAATTGTTTGGCCGCTGGCGCGCCGGCCGCTACGCCTTGACGGCCACCGCGCTGCTTCTGCTGATGGGATTGGTCACGCTCACGCGGGGTCAGGTCTCTCACTGGCGGGATAGCGCCACCCTCTGGAGCTACGCTTTGAAAGAGGATCCGAGAAACGATGTGGCTCTCAACAATTTTGGAGCGATCCTGGCGGAACGGGGCGAAATCGACGCCGCGATTTCGCATTTCCGCGCAGCGCTGGAGATTCGACCGCTTTATGCCGACGCTTACGCCAACATCGGCTCTGCGTTTTCTCGTCAGGGACGAATCCATGAGGCGATCGCTCAATATGAGAAGGCGATCGACCTCCAGCCGAATAATCCGCAAATGCAGAACAACCTCGGAACGGCCCTGGCCCAAGAGAGCCGCCTGACCGAGGCGATCCCGCATTTTCAGAAGGCCATCGACCTCCAGCCGGGCTTTCCTGATCCGCACCACAATCTGGGGACTGCGCTTTTCATGCAAGGGCGGATCGACGAAGCGATCGCGCAACTGTCGCAGGCCTTGGAACTCAACCCGCGCTCGGTCGAAACCAAAGATGCGCTGACTGAAATGCAGATGGAAAAAGGCAGGCAGCTCTCGACCGGCGCCGCCCCGAAGCGATGATCAGGCGGAACGGCTGATTCGCGCTCCCGTCCGTCGCCGGCTCTCGTCCACGCGAGTAAGAGCATCGATCGATGGCCAACTCGGGTGGGTTTTGCTAGCGGGCGCTCATTTGCATGCCTTTGCGGTTTTAAGTTCTTGCGCGAAATCAAGGCGGCTGGGTAGTGTGCCGCCGATGCGACCACTTTTTCGTACGTCAGCAGTGGCTCTGGCTTCAGCTTTGCTGCTCTACTTTGGGTCTTGCGAACGCCACAAGCCGAGTGAACTCCACCACGGCGAGCACGCGGCGGGCGATCCGACCGAGCACACGGCGAACGTTCCGGCGATCCATGAACAGGAAGTGCCGGCCGGCAAGGTGCACCAATCCGCTTCGCAGGTTTCGCCGACGCCCGCGCAATTTTTTCCCGCCGCGACCCCGACTCCGTAGTCGTTAACGAGAGCTCACACGATCATGGCCAAGCACCAATACGCGACCAAGCCGCCCAATATTTCCACCATGCCGCCGGGCGTGCCGTACATCATCGGCAACGAGGCGGCGGAGCGGTTCTCGTTCTACGGAATGCGCTCCATCCTGATCATTTTCATGACGCAATACCTGGTCACGAGCAGCGGCGCGGCTGACCAAATGGGAGACGCGGAGGCGCGGCAATACTTCGCTCTTTTCGTCGCTGCGGTCTATTTCCTGCCCATTTTTGGCGCCATCCTGGCGGAGGGTTTCATCGGGAAATACCAAACCATTTTCTGGCTCTCGATTGTTTACTGCTTCGGTCATTTCGCGCTCGCGCTAAATGATACCCGCCTCGGTTTGCTCCTCGGCCTGGGCCTGATCTCCTTCGGTGCCGGCGGGATCAAACCGTGCGTTTCGGCAAACGTGGGCGACCAATTCGGCGAGTCGAACAAGCATCTTCTTTCCAAGGTTTTCGGCTGGTTCTATTTTTCGATTAACGCCGGCTCGTTCATTTCCACGATTGCCTGCCCCTTCCTCCTCCACGACCCGCGTTTCGGTCCGAAATGGGCTTTCGGTATTCCGGGTATCTTTATGGTGCTCGCGACGATTTCCTTTTGGCTCGGCCGGAAAAAATTCGTCCACATCCCGCCGTCCGGTCTCGCGTTTCTAAAACAGACCTTT
>JBBSLZ010000324.1:0-3699 GCA_038233435.1 Chthoniobacterales bacterium | reverse complement strand
GGCGGCATCACCAAACGCATCTGTCTGGAATACGTGCCGGAGGCAAAAATCGGCGACTACGTGCTGGTGCATGTCGGCTTCGCGCTCGCTTTGGTGGACGAAGAAGAGGCGAAACGAATTTTCGAAATGCTGGAGGCGATTGGGGGTCTGGACGAGCTGGATGATCCCTCGGAGGCGCCACCGTTCTACCGAAAAATCGAGCCGAGCGCGGTGCCCCTAACGAGTCCGGCCTCGTAGACGCGGGCGGCTGGTCGCGGGCGCGGCGAGGATGGGCTTGATGCTCCACCTTCCGCAGACGAAAACTAGCTCATGGTGAAAATCGCGCCTTCCATCCTCTCCGCAGATTTCGCCCGCCTCGGCGAACAAGTCACGGAGGCCGTCGAGGGCGGGGCGGACTACATCCACGTGGATGTGATGGACGGCCATTTCGTGCCGAACATTACGATCGGCCCGCTCATCGTGGAGGCGATCCGGCCGGTTACGACGCTGCCGTTGGACGTGCATTTGATGATCGAAAACCCGGACCGCTACGTGGGCGATTTCGCGCGCGCCGGCGCGGACATTATCACTGTGCAACTGGAGGCATGCACCCATCTGCACCGCGTCGTGCAGGCGATTAAGGAATTGAACGTGAGGGCCGGCGTGTCGCTTAATCCAGCCACGCCGCTGGCGAGCCTGACGGACATCCTGCCGGATCTGGATTTGGTCTTAATCATGTCGGTGAACCCGGGCTTCGGCGGACAGTCTTTCATCCCGCACTCGATTTCAAAACTGCGCGCGCTCCAGGAATTGATGAAGGAACTCGGCGCCACCGGCGAAGTGGAAGTGGACGGCGGGATCAATGCCGAGACGGCGGCTGACGTGGTGGAGGCGGGCGCGCAAGTGCTAGTGGCCGGCTCAGCGGTCTTTAACAAAAAGGCTGCGGTGAGCGAGAATATCGCGGCCTTGCGCCGCAGCCTCGCGCGATAGCTACTTCGTCTCCAGGGCGTCAAAATTCTGCACCAGCATGTAGTTGTGCCCGCCATATTGCGTGACCGTGCCGCGGGCGGTGATCCAGTAATTGCCGCCGGCGCATTTATTGGTCAGCTTTTCCATTTCGGTCAGTTGCTCGTTAGGCAAAAGAAAGAGGATGCCGGGCGCTTCGCTCATCTGGAGGACGACGTTATCCGGCGCTTCGCCCACGCCCCAGGTGCACCAGCCGCACATGGCGCTGCCACTGATCTCGACGTTCTCGCCGGCCGGCAGGAGTTCGCCCCATTGCGGGAGGGGCGGCGTCTGGCGGGCGACCTTTGGGGCGGCGGCGGTCGCTTGTGCGCGCCGCTGCTCGCTTCGTGTGCGGTCGAACCAAAGACCGCCGAGGACGGCTGCGATCGTGACGAGCAGGATGAGAAGGAGGGAGAATTTTGATTTCACTTTGGGGGTGCGATCTTTGTCGAGCGAGGCGCGGGCGTCGAGGATTTACATGTAATGTCCAGATTCACCTTGACCCATCGGTGTCGGGGCTCAGAATTAAAAGGTGATGTTGTTCCTTCGACAATATCGGTTTGGCGTGAGCCGGTCGCTCTCGCTCCTCCACCAATCTGCCTCGGAACTCGCGAGCGGATAGCATCACCGAAACATCTATGAGCACGATTACTCTCGACGCGCCGCCACCGATCGAAACGCAGGTCGGCAAAGTGGATCACTTCAGTAGTTCGGCGGAACGCGAGCGGCAGGTCGCGCTTCAGCCGCAAACCGAAACGTTGCCGCTCGGACCGATCAAGGTGGTGCATGCTTTCTGGCTGGCGGGGATGAGTTGCGATGGGTGCTCGATCGCGGCCGTCGGGGCGACGGCGCCTTCGGTAGAGGATTTGATTGCGGGCACGATCCCGGGCGTACCGCGGGTGGTGTTGCATCATTGCGTCTTGTCGGTGGAATCGGGCGAGGAATTCATTCGTAACTATGAGATGGCGGAGAATGGCGAGCTGGGCGCGCCTTACGTCGTGATTTACGAGGGCTCAATCGCGGATGAGCGAATCGCGGCCGCGACCGGCGGCTATTTTTCGGCGATGGGCGCTCGCAAAATGCCCGATGGATCGAGCCAGCCCATCCCTTCCGCGGAATGGTTGAAGCGGCTCGCGCCGGGCGCGGCGGCGGTGATCGCGGTGGGCACTTGCGCGACCTGGGGAGGGATTCCGGCGGCGGTCGGCAATCCGACTGGCTCGATGAGCATCATGGATTTTCTCGGGAAAGATTATCGCAGCGCGTATGGCTTGCCGGTGATCAATGTGCCGGGCTGCTCGCCGGTGGGCGATAATTTTACCGAGACGATCGCGTGCACGTTGCTCTTTTTGAATGGGCACGGACCGCTGCCGGAATTTGACGAGCTCGGCCGGCCGCAGTGGCTCTTCAGTGAAACCGTTCACCAGCGCTGCGTGCGCGCCGGTTACTACGAAGAGGGCACGTTCGCGGAGAAGTATGGCGAGAAAGAGTGCCTGGTCGAGATCGGCTGCTGGGGGCCGGTGGTGCAATGCAACATCACCTCGCGCGGCGCGATCAATCACATGGGCGGCTGCATGAACACCGGTGGCGTTTGCATTGGTTGCACCATGCCGGGTTTCCCGGATCGCTTTTCGCCGTTCTATAAAAAACCGCCGGGCGCGAACATCTCCAGTGCGGGCTCGAAGGTGCTCGGCACTTTCATGCGACCGCTGCGCAAGATTTCGATGGAATACCTGAACCGCGAGACGCGTTGGGTGAAGGAGAACCATGTCCCGAGCGGCTGGGGCCATGTGGAAAATCCAGGGCCGATCATGGGCCTCGTGCACAAGCTTTACATCAAATATCAGTTCCTCGGCTCGAAGAAAACCTGGAAGGCGGAGTAAGCGCAGCCTCTCTAATATATGTACTGGACCATCGGATTCATCATTAGCGGCGCGATCGTGCTGGTCGTGGCCTTGGTCCTCATCGTCATCCTGCTGGTGGCGCGGAAGATTCGGACGCTGGCGGGCGAAGCCTTGAGCGTGGCTGGCGAAATCGAGGCGGCGACCCATTCCATCTGGGGCATCGAAGGCGCAAACGACCTCATCCGCGACACCGCGCGCGCGGCCAAATCAATCGAAGGCCGCGTCAAAGGCATCGCGGGCATCCTGGAGAAAGCATCATGACCCCGATGGACCCGCACATGCAGCAAATGTGGATTCTCTCGCTCGTTCTCGCAGTCGTGGTCGTGATCGTGGTCGCGACGGTGCTCGAGCTGATTGTGCGCACCGCGCGCGGGATTGACGAACTCGTTCATTCCATCTGGATCGGCGGCAAACGGATCGCGGCCAACACAGTCACGATCGCGTTGCTCAATGAGACGAACGATCTGGCGGGCAAGATTCTCGGCTCCGCGAGCGAGATCGCGAAAGCGTCTTCGAAGATTCGGCAACTGACCACAGGAGGCAGCGTATGATGACTTTGCTCGTGACTCTTACCTGCCTGGCGGCAGTGCTCTTGCTCGTGGTGGTAGCGGTCAACGTCATCCGCATCAATCGCGCGCTCTTTTCCATCGGCGGCACGCCCACCAGTTGGCTGGCGAAGATTCGCTTCGGCCTGCGCGCGATCGAGACCGAGACCGGACAGCTCGCGCCGTTGGTCACTAATTTAAACACTGGCCTCGGCGCGCTCGATGGCGGGCTTCGTCAGGTGGAGCAGGATTTGCAGGCGGCCGTGACG
>JBBSLZ010000323.1:0-3714 GCA_038233435.1 Chthoniobacterales bacterium | reverse complement strand
GTCATCGACGACATCCTCGACGTCACGCAGACGAGTGAAAAGCTGGGCAAGAGCGCGGGCAAAGATGTAGCCGCACAAAAAGCCACCTACCCCGCCGTAATCGGCCTCGATAAATCACGCAGCGAGGCCAAACGCCTAACGAATCAAGCACACAGCGCTCTCGAGATCTTCGGAAAAAAAGCCGACACACTGCGCGGCCTCGCGAGCTATCTCCTCGAGCGCGACTACTGACCTCTTACTTTTTAGTTTTCAACTGTTTCGCCATTCTTCAGAAACGAACCTTCGGCATGTCCGTCGAAAGATCTTTAGAATGCGAGCGCCTGAGCCTGCCGCACCAAATCCACGAAGCCCGCCCGGTAGCCAGAGGGATCATCTCCTTTCGCCCCTTCCGCAGTTTTAAGGACGCCAGCCAGGGTGCCATTGCCCCGGTGTGGTGAATCGCGCAGGATCATGCCGAATTGCGCCACCGCCCCCGCGAAACGGAAATCCGCCGGGGCCTGGCTCCAGTCGACCACCTCGGTCTCCAGCGAATGCTCCGTCGTGACGGTTGCAGCACCGCCCGGCTGCTTGTGGCGCAGCTTTACGGTGAGCAACTCTCCACCTTTCGGTCCCGGTTTGGTCGCGGCAGACATGGGATTCGCGTCCGGATAGTCCAAGGCCTCGGAGGCGGCGGTGGCGTCTACCTCGAGGCCGGCGGGCACCACCTCATACAATGCCGTAACGCTGTAGCCGGCGCCAATTTCACCGGTGCCGGTTGTGTCGCTGCTGGAATTTTCCCGCCTTCGCAGGCGGTTCTCGTAGCCAATGAGACGATACGAGGTGACGCGCGCCGGATTAAACCCCACCTGCACCTCGACATCCTCCGCGATGGTTGCGAGCGTGCCGTTGATCTCCCGCACGAGCACTTTCCGCCCTTCTTCGACTGAATCGAGATACGCATAATCGCCATTCGCTTCGCCTGCCACTTTCTGCATGGCCGCAGTCTTGACGCGGTCGTCCCCCACTCCTAGGAACGTGAGGGAGAGACCGGCCTTCGCCTTCTTTTTCGCTAGCTGCACCAGCTCGCGCTCATTCGCCACGCCGACGTTCAACTCGCCGTCTGTCACGACGATGACGCGATTCACGCCCCCTTTGATGAAATTGTCGGCCGCGATTCTGTAGGCGAGTTCGATGCCTTCGATGCCGTCGGTCAGGTCCCCTGCCTTCAATTCTTCCAAGGCGCGGACGATCTCCTCCTTCCGATCACCACGTGTGGACTCCAGCGCCACACCAGAAGCTCCGGCATACACCACGAGAGCGACGCGATCGTTCATCGTGAGACGATCGAGAAGCAGCCGCAGGGCGCTCTTTACCAGCGGCAAGCGATCCGTAAGCTGCATCGATCCCGAGACATCGAAGAGAAACACCAGGTTGCTCGCGCTGCGGTTCTCCGCCGGGATTTCGCGCCCTTTCAACCCGATGCGCACCAATTGATGCCCCGGCAGCCAGGGGCACGTCGCAGCATCGAGATTGATCGAGAACGGCCGATCGCCTTCCGGTTGCGGGTAGTCGTAGCTGAAATAATTGATCATCTGCTCGATCTGCACCGCCTCTTTCGGGGGCCGCGAACCGGAGTTGATGGCTCGGCGCACCTTCGCATACGAGGCGGTGTCCACTGCAATCGGGAAGGTGGAAAGCGACTGCGAAGCGGCGGGCGAAAATGGATTCTCGCCCCATCGTTCGTCCGTCGCGGCAGCAGTCAGACCCGATGGGATGGGAGCATCAGATGAAGCAGCGCTGCTCGCGAGCTGCTCTCCCGGGGTCTTGTCCGCCTCCATCTGCACCAGCGTATCCGAACGCGCCGCTTGGCTCGGTCGATCGGCGACCCCCGCGGGAGGACGGCTGGGCGAAAGCACGATCGCAGCCAGGATGGCACAGATCGCCAGCAGCGCCGCGGCTGCGAGCGGAGCCCAGCCCCAGTCGGACCAGAAATTTCCCTGCCGCAGCGGCAGAATGTGGCGGGGCTTCTCGCCCGCCTCCTCAAGCTCGCGCCGGAACGCGCCGCGGACCAGAATGGCGAGTGCCTGCAATTCCTCTACCCTGGCCTGCGCTTCTGCGGACGCTGCGATGGCTTTCTCCATCGCGGCCTCTTCCGCCCCGGAGAGTTCGCCGAGCGCGAACAAGGTGAGATTTGGGTCGTCGAGATCGATCTTCATGGATGGTGGCGTGGTGGAAATGGAATGAAATCGCGCGACGCATGGCCATAGCGCTGGCGCAGCGTCTTGAGGGCATTGTGGATCAACACGCCCACGTTACTGAGCGAGAGGCTCGTGATTTCGCTGATCTCCTGGTGGCTGAGCTCGTTCTGGAATTTGAGCTGCAGCACTTCCTGCTGGCGCGGCGTCAGCGTCCCGATAATGCGCAACAAGAAGTCGGCCGCTTCTTTCTGCTCGAGCTTCTCCACCGGCCCGGGCCCCGCGGCCGGGCTCTTTTCGAGAATTTCTTCTTCGAGAAATGTCAGGCGACGTTCCTTGCGGCAGACGTTGAGGGCGCGATTTCGACAGACGGTGAAAAGCCATTTCACCGGCGCTTGGTCCACCTGCTCGCGATGGCTGCGCTGCAGCTGCACGAACGTCTCCTGCACCACATCCCGAGCGTGCTCGCGGTTGCCTGTTATCCGGGTTGCATACTGTAATAAGGGAAGCTCAAAGCGCCGTACCATCTCCTGCATATTTGGTGCGGTCGAGCTTTCCATCGCCGCCTTCTGTTCTATCATTCGCCCGCGAAAAAGATCAGCGAATTCCGCGGAAGCATTTTGCGGGACCAGGGAGCCAAAGTTGACATCAGGCGCCCGCGCTGGCGGGCGTGCAAATGACCGGCGTCCGCAGATTTAACAGGGGCTGACAGAGAAGTCCTCCCGGACATCTTATGATCCCCTCGCGGCCGCGCCAAAATCCGCCAATTACGTCCGTGCGCACGGACCGCGCTTTGGGCTGGGTTATGCCGGCGTGGACGGCCTTCTCGGGGGCGAAACACGCGCTCCTTGCCGGGGATTCTCTCAAGAGCCGGGGATTCTATCCAGGATGTAGATTGCCTCGAGATTATTTTTAACGCCAGTTGCACGCACCATAGTCCCCTTCCCCTGAAGAGTTGATGGCCCTTTAATCTCGGTCCAGCGTCCGTCGTCTTTCAGGACGGCGAGCTTTGAACAGCCGAAGTAATCCAGTTGTTCGTCGCCAGCGCCATCCAAGGTCGCGAAAGACAGCGCCATCGTCCCGTCGGCGATTTTGTAGATTAGCAGATGCAAGAGGACTGGGCTCATTGGGTTCTGGCTGTCGACTTTGAAATGCCTCAAGATTCTGATCTCCCCTGCCCTTTCGAGCGCGAGCGAATCGTACGCGCCGTTCAGATCGGACTTCACTACCCGGGCGCCGAAGAGCCTGGTGCCGACGAGATTAGCGCGGACCATAATATGCCCCTGGATGGGAGATACTCGCAGCGTTTCGTAAAACTTTGGGCTGATCGCGCGCTGCAGCACGCGGCCGGAAATGACGTTAATGTCGTCAATGGTCCGGCCCTTACCGGATTTCGAAGCGGCGGAGACGTTGCTGGCGAGTGCGATGAGGGTAACGAGCGTCAGGAGGTATTTCATTTTTCGGTTTCGATCTTTTTCGCGTTAAAGGTTGAACTCCAAGTCAGACACGCGACGCGCGAAATAATTAAAGAAAATCAACG
>JBBSLZ010000322.1:0-3718 GCA_038233435.1 Chthoniobacterales bacterium | reverse complement strand
GCATCGCGCGCCGGTTTCGGTGGGCGGGCTGGACGATCAGTTTGTGCGCGATCGCGTGGACGAGGAGGCGCGGTTGTTGGCGATCGAGGAGATGGCGATGCTGGATGGCGCGGGGCATGAGTTTGATGCCGAGGCGGTGGCTCGCGGGATGCAGACGCCGGTTTTCTTCGGCAGCGCGGGGAATAATTTCGGCGTGCAGCTTTTGCTCGATGCGTTCCTCGACTACTCGCCGCCGCCGCAGCCGCGGCCTTCGCGCGGCAACCTGGTCCAGCCGGGCACGGACAGCTTTTCCGGTTTCGTCTTCAAGATTCAGGCCAACATGGATCCGCGGCATCGCGACCGGATTTGTTTCATCCGGATCGTGTCGGGCCACTTCGAGCGCGATATGCAGGTGATCCAGACGCGCACCGGGAAGACGGTGCGGCTTTCGAATTCGCAGAAGCTTTTCGCGCGCGAACGCGAGACGGTGGATGACGCCTACGCGGGCGACGTGATCGGCATTGTGGGCAATCACGGGTTCCAAATTGGCGACACACTGGCGGAAGATCCCGCGCTCAGCTTCGACGAAATTCCGCGTTTTCCGCCGGAGTGTTTCGCGTATCTGCGGAATCGGAACACGGCGAAATCGAAGCGTTTCCGCGAAGGGCTGGAGCAATTATTGCAGGAAGGGGTGGTGCAGAGTTTTTCCTTTCCGCATGCGGCACAGCGGGTGCCGCTGCTGGGCGCGGTAGGGCCGTTGCAATTCGAAGTGGTGCAGGCGCGACTGGAAGGGGAGTACGGCGCGGAGGCGCAGGTCGAGGTGGCGCCGTGGGAGATTGTGCGCTGGCTGCGGCGGAAGGATGGCGCGCCGATGAAAAGCGAGGTGACTCTGCCCACCGGAACGGCCCTGGCGCTGGACGAACACAATCGGCCGGTGGCGCTGTTTCCGGATTCGTGGCCGTTGCGCTTTTTCCCGGAGCGGAATCCGGAGCTGGAGTTATCGGAGTTGCCGTTCGGGGCTGTGAGCGAGACGGCGGACCCTTAGTTTGGAGCGCGGAGTGCGCGGATGCTTCCAGCGAGACGCAATCCATCGCTAAAAAATTAGTAACCGTCCAGGAGCGGACCTCCTGGCCGACCGATAAAGTTGCGGCATGATCCTACTTTCCGCGCGCCGCCTGGTCCTCTCCAGCGTTGGCGCGGCGCTCTCTCTCCCGCAGCCGCGCAGGAGGCACTCGCCAGCTCGACGCCACATGCGACACCGGAGGATGCGGCTGCGGTGGAAGAGTTGATCGTGAGCGCGGAAGGAGATGCGGACCACCGCTTAACTTGAGCCGGCGCGGCGTCCTACCCGGGCTCGGCGGCGATGGTCGCGACGCGCGAGATCGACCTGCAAAAAGACGAACGATCTCGGGGAGCTTTTGATGGCGCGTGCCCGACGTCGCCTCCGTGAACGAAGACTGCGTAAGACGCTCTAAAGCTCGGTCTTCTTGAGATTCGATTCCGTCTTTTTCATCTCGCCAGTACTCAAGCTCCGCACCGGGGGCAGGATGTCCTTGAAAGTGGCGCCGTAAATGTCGAGCACGGTCAGGAATAATCCGCACACGATCGGTCCCACGATGAAGCCGATCGGCCCGAAGAGAAACAAGCCGCCGAGCGTTCCGACCAGGATGAGGAGATCGGGCATCTTGGCGTCTTTCCCGACCAAGGTAGGACGCAGGACATTATCGATGGTGCCGACGACCGCGCTGCACCAGATGAGCAAGAGCGTGCCCGCGAGGGCGTGGCCGGTGATGTAGAGATAAGCCACGCCCGGCACCCAGACGAGCGCCGAGCCGATCCCCGGCACCACGGAAAGAATGGTCATGAGCGTGCCCCAAAAAGCCGCCCCCTCAATGCCCGCCGCCCAAAAACCCAGACCCGCGAGCGAGCCCTGGATGATTCCGATAACGAGGGTGCCTTTGATCGTGGCGCGCGTGACGGAAGTGAACCGCTGGAGCAGGCGCGCCTCGTCTTGGTGATGGAGCGGCGCATAATAAAACATCCGCTCCACGATGCGTTCCCCATCTCGGAGGAAAAAAAACATCGCGTAAAGCATAACGAAAAGATCGAGCAGGAAGACCGCGGTCCCGGCCGTCATCCGCGAGATGGTGGCGACCAGAAACGCGCCCGCCGCTTTGGCCGCGTTGCCCACGTTTTCCATGATCTGGGTTTGATCCGGCACGTACTGCGCGATCGGCGGGAAACGTTCGACCAGCCAGTCGTGCGCATTGAAAGCGGTGGCCGCGCCGAAATGGCGTTGCGCCCAAGGGATGGCGTCGTTGCTCACATTCACCGCCTGCCCCACTACCACGCCGACAAACGCGCTCAGCGGGCCTGCTACCACCAGGAAAAGAATGAGCAGGGTGAGGAGCGCGGCTAACGAAGGGCGATTCCCGAGCCAGCCGGTCATCTTGACGTAGAAGGGACGGCAGACGCTGGCCAAAATGGCGCCGAGCAGGAGCGGCGTGAGGAATGGCCAGATGACCGCGAGGAAGAGGACGAACGTGACCAGCACGAGCAGAAGGACAAACGCGGTCCGCAGGGTCGTGCCGCTCAGGTTGGTGCGTTCCATCGTCGCAAGTATCCGTCAGATGGCGCGCTCGTCGTCGGTAAATTTTTTGGGCGCCCCTTTCCTCGCGGCGTAGTCTTCTGCTAGCAGTCCGGTATGGAAAGGCCGCGCTTTCTCCTCGCTCCCGGCGCGGGTGCGCCCTCTTCGCATCCGTGGCTGCGAGCGTGGGCGGCGCGGCTGGAGACCATCGGATCAGTCGCGACGTTTGACTACGATTACCTGCGCGCGGGGCGGAAGCGGCCGGATCGTTTACCGGAATTGATCGCGGCGCATCGGGAGGCGTTGCAAGAGCTGCGCGAGCAGGCGGGCGGGCCGCTGGTGTTGATCGGCAAGAGCATGGGCTCGCGGATCGGCTGTCATCTTTCGCTGGAGGAGGAGGTCGGCGGGCTTGTTTGCCTGGGCTATCCGCTCTGTGGCGGAGGCGATCCGACGAAGCTGCGCGACAAAATATTGCGTGAGATCGCGACCCCGATCCTCTTCGTCCAGGGAACGCGGGACGCGCTTTGTCCGCTGGAGTTACTGGAAAACGTGCGGCACGAAATGACTCCGGCTAACGAGTTGTTTGTGGTGGAGGGCGGCGATCATTCGCTCGCGGTGACAAAACGGCAGTTGCAAGCAAACGGCGAGACGCAGGAGGATGTGGACGCGCGTATTCTGAGCAGGATCGAATCGTTTCTCAAACACCGCGCGAAGACCGAGTAAATGGCGAAGAATCAGCAGATCATAAAGGTGGACGGCCACGACCTGGCGATCTCGAACGTCGATAAGATTTACTTTCCGGAGACCGGGTTTACGAAGGGCGAAGTCATCGCCTTTTACTCGGAGATCGCGGAGATCATTGTGCCGCATTTGCGCAATCGGCCGCTGACGATGAAGCGCTCGCCCGAAGGCGTAAATGGCGAAACCTTCTACGAAAAGAACGCGCCCAAGCACACCCCCGCCTGGGTGAAAACGTTCGCCGTCCCACGGAGCGAAGGCGGTCCTGCGATCAATTACATTCTCTGCAACGATCGCGCGACGTTGCTCTGGACGGTTAACCTGGCCGACATCGAAAAGCATGTCCTGCTAGCGCAGGCGCCGGATTTAAACGAGCCAACATCCGTCGTTTTCGATCTCGATCCCGGGGCACCG
>JBBSLZ010000321.1:0-3725 GCA_038233435.1 Chthoniobacterales bacterium | reverse complement strand
GATACCGTCACCGTGCTACCGCAGACCAGGTTTGGATCTACTTGGAAGGTGAAATTCCGGAAGACGGTGCCGCCGTTCGAGCAAACCGCGCCGTAGTTTTGCGGGCCCGAGGGATTTGTGACGCCTCCACCCGGCTGCAGCGAACCAGTGAGAGCGTTCGTGCAGATCGTCCCTGGTCCTCCTAAATTTCGGACTCCCAGGGCCACGGTCACGGTTTCGCCTGGGTCGAGCACCCCGTTGGGTCCCGCCGAAACGATCGAGGAACCGCCGCCGGCGACGACGTTCGTCGGGACGCTCGAAACCTGAAAACTGCCAATGCGAACCCGCCAACCCGAGGTGCTCGTCGTGGGCACATACTCGCTCACGCCCCAGAAGGTGAGATCATCCGTCGGGTCGATCGAGAGAGAGCTGTAGTCTCCCCAGCGATTCCCGCCCGCCGTCTGCGAACCCGTGCCGGTAATAATGGACCCTTCGCCTAACGGCATCGTGCCGAGCGGACTGCCAACAAACCGACCCGTGTAGTAGAGGCTCGGAAAGAGGGCTGGGTTGGCGCCATTCGCAGCGCTGTAGCTCATCGCCATATTTCCCTCGCCGTCCATCGCCACGCTTCCCATCCAGCGGTGGATTCCGTCCGTCACGCCGGGCGCGAAGGTGCCTTCTTGATAAATGAAGGGGGTTCCATTGGGATTACGCATCTCCCACCAGCGGATGCCGGAGACTTCCCCATTCGGACCGGTGCCGCCGGAAACCGATTGATTGGTCACAAGCGACTCGTAGGTGCCGAAATTCCGATAGGCGAGCCGGAAAAGTGGCCGCTGCCGGTAGCCTTGGTGGTCCAGTTTATTGGTTGTGCTCGGTTGCGGAATACAGGCGCGGCCGGCGCACACCCCTAGGATCGAGTTGAACGAGGCCACCGAGACGGTGCTGGCGAGGACAAAGCTCGAATTGGCCGGTGTAGCAAAATCAGCCGTGAACTTCCATAACGTGAGCGCATCCTGCGGCGCGCCGTAAGGGCCGTTGTTATCCATCGAGCCCACAAAGTAGTTCGGGCTGCCCGCCGGAGGGAGGTTGGGGCCATCCAGATCCGCCGGGAGTAAACCGTCGCCTAAATTATAAGGCGTCGCTCCCGGAGGGGTGATGAATGAGATAATCTGCGCCGCCGGATTGCCGGCCACCGCCTGAGCGCGGTTTAGAGCATACGCGCCCACTCCGGCGAAAGTTGAACCCGCAAACTCACGCGTGCTGATATAGTAAGCGTTCGGCCAGACGGAGGCCTTTGGGTAATCGGGGAAATTGCTCCCGGTCGAAATCGCGTAGCGGTAGTAGGCGCCAGTCGGGTCCGCGGTTTGCGAAACGGCCACGCAGAAAAAGTAGGAAGGGCCCGCGGAGGTAAACTGCGAGAGAAACCAGCGGTCGGATAATTTGTCGTAAAGGACCACGGGATCGCCGGAATTTTCCGTCTGGCACGGACCGCCGAAGCCGGCAAACAAGGTATTGGTCGCCGCCGGGCCGAAGAGAGACGTGCCCGTTTTGGTAAAGATCTGGAAACTCAGGTTGGCCATCGCCACCACGTGGTTGGGACCCACGCTCCCGTTCGGGTCGGGCGGTGCTACGCCGCTCGTGTTCGGTTGCCCGTCAAAAGAAGCGATCGGGCCTGCGATTTCATTACCTTCCCGGCCGGAGGCACCGCCGAGAGTGGTCTGGACCACCGGATCCCACTCCGGCGCGAAGCGCATTTTTAGCGGGACGATGTCGCGATCTTCGTTTTCGCGAATCTTGCCGGGCCCTGGCGGGACGATCTTCATCTCTCGCAGAGGCGGTGAAATGTCGAATTTCACCACCGGGGCGACGCCTCGGAAGGTGCCTTTGATCGTCGGCGCCTCGGACTTGTTCTGCTGGGCTGATGCGCTATTGAAAGCAAAAAGCGCCAGCGCGACGCCGACGAAACAGAGCAGTGCGCCGATTAAGACGCGTGGATAAAAGAAGGCTGATTCGGGAGTAGGTCTTTTTTTCATGGTGTCGGAAGTGAGCTAAACGGTTTGCCGGCCAAGCGTCACGCCTTTTAGCCTGACAATTTTGTCAGGCATCCGGCGGACCGAGGGAAACAAGCGAGCGCATGACCGCGTCTCAGCCATCTCCCCAACATGAAGACAATCTGACCGCGGATTACGCGGATGAAGAGAGCGGATTGACGCGGAGAGCTGGGCTAATGAACCCTTTTCCCCTCCCCATCTGCGCCATCTGTGTCATCCGCGGTTAAATTTCTCCCGGCTTCTTTGCCGCCGGCCAAGCGATCGGGGGTGCGCAATCGAGCGAACGTATTCGTTCACTTCACACTGAAGACAATCCGTGCGCCGCGCAATGCATCCGCCCCTCGTCTTCGAAATCGGCCGCCGGATCTTTTTGCCAGAAGGCGGGGGTCAGCTCGCTTTGGATGTTTGGGCGCGAGCGTCGATGATCGATAACGCCAGCGCGCAGGCCAGCGCGAGCGCTCTTCTTGTGGTTCGGATCATCCGAGCCTCAGTAACGCCCCGCGCGCTCCAGGAGCGGTTGCCACCACTCGCGATGGCTCAGATACCAATCAATCGTCGACTCCAGCCCGGCTCGGAACTCGTGCCGCGGTTTCCACTTCAACTCCTGCCCAGCAAACGACGAATCGATCGCATAACGGCGATCGTGCCCCAGCCGGTCGGTCACATAGCTGATCAGCGAATGCGGTTTGCCCAGCTTATTGAGAATCAGCTTCACCACCTCCAGGTTCACCATCTCGCTGTTGCCGCCGAAGTTATAAACCGCGCCCGCTTTGCCCTCGAAAAGCGCCGCCACGATCCCGGCGCAATGGTCCTCCACATGGATCCAATCGCGCACATTCTGGCCGTCGCCATAGACCGGCAGCGACTCGTCGCGCATCGCTTTCACGATCATGAGCGGGATCAGCTTCTCAGGAAACTGGTAGGGGCCGTAATTGTTCGAGCAACGAGTCACGATCACCTCTTGGCCGAAGGTCCGGTAGGAGGCGAGCGCGATCAGATCGGCGCCGGCTTTGCTCGCCGAATAAGGCGAGCTGGGCTCGAGCGGCGACTGTTCGGTAAAACGCCCGGTGGCGCCGAGCGAGCCATAGACTTCATCGGTCGAGACCTGCACGAATCGCTTCACCCCGTGCCGCCGGGCCGCTTCCAGGAGCACGCTCGTCCCGACGATATTGGTGTGAATGAAATTCTGCGGATCGTTGATGCTGCGGTCCACGTGCGATTCGGCCGCGAAATTGATCACCGCATAGAAAAGATGCTCCCGCAGGAGCTTGTCCATCTGATCGGCATTCGCGATATCGGCCTGGAAAAATTCGTAGCGCGCGCCGTGCTCCTCGACCACGCCGTCGAGGTTGGCCAGATTTCCCGCATAGGTGAGCACATCGACGTTGCTCACCTCCGCCGGCTTATAATGCTCAAGCACGTAGCGAATGAAATTGCTCCCGATAAAACCACAGCCACCGGTGACGAGAATGCGCATTGCCGGGCGTACTAGCAGCGGCGTGAAGACCACGCCAGCGGATTCTCTCTCGCCAAAGCGCGCGCCGGATTGACGGGCCTGCCTTCGGTCGACAAAGTGCAGGGCATGAAGCCGGCGCGCGACCCATTTACCCAACGCACCCTGCCCCTCACCCCGGGCAAAACCCCGCGCCCGTGAAGTCCGCGCTTGCTCCCACACCTGACCGCTTCGGCCAG
>JBBSLZ010000320.1:0-3732 GCA_038233435.1 Chthoniobacterales bacterium | reverse complement strand
GCCGAAAATCCGAAAGGCGAACTCGGATTCTACATTAACAGCAAAGGCGGCGGAGTGCCGTATCGGCTGAAGATTCGCTCGCCCTCCTTCTGCAACCTGAGCATTTTGCCGGAACTTCTGCCCGGCCACAGCGTCAGCGACGTCGTCTCCATTCTTGGCAGTCTGGACTTCGTCATGGGCGAATGCGACAGGTGACCCACAACCATATGAATTCCCTAAAACACACCTCTTGGCTGCTCCTGCTGGCCGCCCTTATTTTCACTAGCGGCTGCAATCGGAGCGCCCTCTCCGGCTCGAAATTGACCGAAGCCAACTACAACCAGATCACCATGGGCATGGCCAAGACCCAGGTCCAAACCATCCTCGGCGCCCCCACCACCGCCGAAACCAAAGACATGATCATCTTCAAAAAAACCACCTTCCGCTACGAAGAAGGGCAAAAGTTCGCGCTCATCACTTTTAAGAACGACGAAGTGGACAGCAAAGACTCGAACCTCGGGCGGACCCCGTAGCATGAGCCGCGCGCTCCGTTTCAACCGCGAGACGGCGCGCCGCGCCGTCCGCCCCGGCCTGCTCCTCCTCGCCACCGCCGCCTTCGTCGTCATCGCTGCCTGCAATCCGGGCAAGCGCATCACCAGGGCGAACGTCAACGAAGTCCAGGACGGCATGTCCAAAAAGCAGGTCGAGTCGATCCTCGGTGTGCCCAGTTCCGTCGACACCAAGGACTTCGTCGTCATGAAAAAAACGACCTACGTCTATCGTCAAGGCGAAGCCAGCGTCACGATCGTCTTCAAAGAGGACAAAGTGGAATCGAAAGAATCCACGCTCAAGGAATAGCCCCCGCGCGTCCGTGAAAGAGACGAGCCCAGGCATCCCCGCCGCCCTCGAGCGGGAAATGGAAAAAGCCATCGCGCGTTATCCGGCCGATCGGAAACGCAGCGCCTCCATGCCCTTGCTCCATCTCTGGCAGGAACACTTCGGTTTCATCAGCGACGAAGGCGTGCAGTGGATCGCCGCCAAGCTCGACCTCCAGCCGATCAATATCCTCGAGCTCGTTACCTTCTACCCGATGTATCGGCAGGCGCCCGCCGGGAGAAAGCACATCCGCGTCTGTCGCACCCTCAGTTGCGCCATGGCCGGCAGCTATCAGGTAAAGGAACAAATCGCCGCCGCCGCCGGTATCGATCTCCATCATCACGACGCCGGTATGCATAATCCGGTCGCCGTCAGCCCCGACGGCCAATACAGCGTCGAATTCGTGGAATGCCTCGCCAGTTGCGGCACCGCCCCCGTCTGCCTGGTCGACGATGACCTCCGCGAAAACGTCCAGCCGTATAACGCCCGCGATCTGCTCTACCATCAGCCATCCGCCATCAGCCATCAGAAATCCGCTCCCCACCCCTCCGAGCACCGCCTCATCTTCAAAAATCTCGGCAGCGAAAACTACACCCCCGACATCGATTGCTACCTGAAACACGACGGCTACGAGCAGCTAAAGCGCGCCGTCAAAATGTCGCGCGCCGATATCGTCAACGAAGTCAAAACCTCCGGCCTGCGCGGCCGCGGCGGCGCTGGTTTTCCCTGCGGCGTAAAATGGGGCTTTATCAAGCCCGACGAAAAAAAGCCCGTTTACCTCATCTGCAACGCCGACGAATCCGAGCCCGGCACGTTTAAAGATCGCTACATAATCCACCAAGATCCGCATCAACTCATCGAAGGCATGCTCATCTCCGCCTTCGCCCTGAATGCGCACGTCGCCTACATCTACATCCGCGGCGAGTTCCCCGAAGGCGCCAGGATTCTCGAGCGCGCCATTGAAGAAGCGCGCGCGCAGAACTTCCTCGGCACCGACATCCTCGGTACCGGTTTCGATTGTGAGATTCACGTCCACCGCGGCGCCGGCGCCTACATCTGCGGCGAAGAAACCGGCCTGATCGAATCGCTCGAAGGCAAACGCGCCTATCCGCGGATCAAGCCGCCCTACTTCCCCGCCGTCCTCGGCCTCTACATGGCGCCCACGATCGTGAACAACGTCGAGACGCTTTGCCACGTGAAGCACATTCTCGAAATGGGCGGCGCGAAGTATGCCCAACTCGGCAGCCCGAACAACACCGGCACGCGCATCGTCTGCGTCAGCGGCGACGTGCAACGCCCCGGCTACTTCGAGATCGAAGTCGGCGCCGTCACCATGGGCCACCTCATTTACGAAATGGCTGGCGGCCCGCGCTACGGTCGCACCATCAAAGCCGTCATCCCCGGCGGCAGCTCTGCCAAAGTCCTCCGCGCCGACGACCGCTTTAAAATCAAAGACGCCGACATGTCGCTCTTCGATCTCCCAATGGATTTCGACTCGTTAGCCGCGGCCGGCTCCATGGCCGGCTCGGGCGGCGTCATCGTCCTCGACGATTCGCGCGACATGGTCTGGACCCTGAACAACATCAACGAATTCTACGCCCACGAAAGCTGCGGCCAATGCACCCCCTGCCGCGAAGGTTCGCTCTGGATGAAAAAAATCACCGACCGCATGTTGTTAGGCGGCGGCGTGGTGGAAGACCCGAAGACTCTCACCACCGTGGCCGATAACATCGCCGGCCGCACCATCTGCGCCTTCGGCGAAGCCTGCGCTTGGCCCACCCAAAGTTTCGTCGCCAAATTCCCGGAAGAATTCGAAGCCAAAGCTGCCAAGCCCACCCCGCCCCCGCTTCCACCCGAACTGACGCCCGGCGAATTGATCAAAGAAAACAGCGGCGTCATGCCCACCACCCCACTCGCGCACGACCCCGGCTGGGAACGCGCCGGCACCGCAGGCACGATTTAACTTATGGGCTACGTCTTCGCAGATCTGCTCTTGAGCAACCCGCGGTTTCCGGAACAGGCTCCCGTCAGCGTCAAAGCGCGCGTCGATTCTGCCGCTTACCTCACTTGTATCCCTGCGTCACTGAAGGCGGAGTTACGTCTCGAGGAGGCTGGAACACGGCCAGCACAGCTCGCTGATGGCAGCATCATTCAGGTCCCATACGTGGGCCCGCTCTTCATGCGCTTTGAAAACCGACAGGCTTTCGTAGGCGCACTCGTCATGGGCGACGAAGTGCTGCTCGGCGCCGTCCCCATGGAAGACATGGATGTGCTCATCGAGCCGCGTTCGCACAAGCTCATCGTCAATCCGGCTCATCCCGACAGCGCCGCTGGTTTCGTCGGAGCGGTCAGCGAAGGCGACGCATCACCGCAGATGATCAACGTCCAGGTGGACGGCGTCTGGAAGCAATTCCCAAAAGGCACCCGCCTCATCGAAGCCTGCGAGCAGGCCGGCAGCTACATCCCGCGCTATTGCTACCACAAGAATCTCAGTTCGCCCGGCAACTGCCGGATGTGCCTGATCGAAATGGGCATGCCGAAGATGGGTCCCGATCGCAAACCCGAGCTCGGCGAAGACGGCATGCCCATCATCAACTGGATGCCACGCCCGCAAATCTCCTGCGCTCAGGACGTGGCCGAAGGCATGGGCGTCCGCACCACCTCACCGCTGGTCGACGAATGCCGCCGCGGTGTGATGGAATTCCTCCTCATCAATCACCCGCTCGATTGTCCCATCTGCGACAAAGCCGGCGAATGTCGTCTCCAGGAATTCAGCGTCGAGTACGGCAACGCGGCCTCGCGTTTCCTCGAAAATAAAGTCAAAAAACCGAAGAACGTCGAGCTCGGCCCGCGCGTCACGCTCGATGACGAACGCTG
>JBBSLZ010000319.1:0-3747 GCA_038233435.1 Chthoniobacterales bacterium | reverse complement strand
GACGACGTTCGTTAGGGTCAGCGTCCCGCCATTGAGGATACCGCCCCCAAAGCCCGGGAATAGGCCGGTCAGGCTATTGCCTCGCGTGATCGTCATCCCGCTGATGCTGAGCACCCCGCTTCCAGCGACGGAAAACACGCGGCTGATATTGTTTCCGCTGACTGTCAATAGATTCGCGCCGGGCCCGGTAATCGTTAGAGTGTTATTGAAAATGCCGCTAGCGGCTAAGACCGTTCCGCCCAGAACGATGGTCTGCGGCGTGCTGAAAACGGCCGGGTCAAACACAATGGTGTCCGCGTCCGGCGTTGCGCTCGCGTCTGAAATCGCCTGCCGCAGACTGCCCGGGCCGCTGTCGTTCGTGTTCATGACGGTGAAGGTCGCGGCGCCGGCATGGACCGTTGACAGAATGATGGCGAGGGCGGCGCTCGCCGATAATTTAGTAAGCGAAGTTGGGATTTTCATAGTCTCTATTGGGTTAACGCGGAACAGCGCAGAAAAGGGGGCCATCTTTTTTTCGGGGAAGCCGGAGCGGACGACGAAGGAGATGCCTCTCGCCCGCGCTGCAGCCTGCTTATTGAAGCGTTCCGTCCCTGCGAAAACGGTTCGGGGGGCGTCGCGACCGACGGATCGGACCTTTTTCCGCATCGATAATCTTCTTGCCTATATTTCCGCTCTTCTTTTAAGATGCCGGAAATGCGCCTGCGAGGATGTCGCGGCAGCATTGCGCCGATGATTTCAACTCCTCCAAGAGAACAAGCCACTCAATTACTAATCGGGTGGAGTCGAGGGGATCCCAAGGCCGCTGACCGATTGATTCCACTGGTTTATGACGAGTTGCGCCAGTTGGCGCGCAGCTATCTCCGGCGCGAACGATCTGATCACACGCTCCAGGCGACTGGTCTGGTCCATGAGGCCTATCTGCGGCTGGTTGACCAGACCGTCACAAGCTGGCAAAATCGCGCGCACTTCCTTGGCGTCGCCGCGCAGGTGATGCGGCGCATTTTAGTCGATCATGCGCGCCGGCATCGGGCGGAGAAACGGGGCGGTGATTGGGAAAAACTGCAGTTTGATGACGCTGAAGTCGCGCCGGACGGGACGCGCAACGTTAATCTCATCGCCCTCGACGACGCTCTGAAAGACCTGGCGAAAGTTGACGCGCGCCAGAGCCGGGTCGTCGAGTTGCGTTTCTTCGGAGGCCTGACGACTGAAGAAGTCGGAGAAGTGCTTGAGATTTCGCCGCGAACCGTGAAACGGGAATGGCGCATGGCTCGGGCCTGGTTGCAGCGGGAAGTGTTTGCCGGGGAGCGCCATGTTGCCGGAGGCTGAGCGCTGGGCGCGCATCAAAGAAGTCTTCGCGGCTGCGGCTGACCGGCCGCCGGAAGAGCAAGCGGAGTTTCTGGAGCAGGCCTGCGAGGGGGATGCTGCTATTCGGCGCGAAGTGGAGTCACTCCTGAGTTTCGATTCCCAAAAGGAAGGTCCGCTCGACCAACCGGCGCTTCCGCTGCCCGGCGATCTTTTTCCCGATTCGTCGGCGGAATTTCCTTCCGACCGGCCCTTTGGCCCCTACCGGCTCATCCGTGAAATCGGCCGGGGCGGGTTGGGAGTGGTCCATCTCGCCCAGCGGGCGGACGACGCTTACCGCAAGGAAGTGGCGATCAAAGTCATTCGGCGCGGCCTTGATACGGAGGATATCCTGCGCCGCTTTCGCAACGAACGGCAGATTTTAGCTCAACTCGAGCATCCCCATATTGCTCGATTACTTGATGGAGGAACAACCGAGGACGGGCTGCCCTTTTTCGTCATGGAATTCGTCAAGGGCGAGCCACTTCTCGACTACTGTGATGCGCATCGGCTCACCATCAGGAAGCGGTTGGAACTCTTTTGTAAAATTTGCGCGGCTGTCACCTACGCCCACCAAAACTTGGTCATCCACCGCGATCTCAAACCCTCGAACATTCTCGTCGTCGCGGAAGGCGAACCGAAGCTGCTCGACTTTGGGATCGCCCGGCTCCTGAGCGCGGAAGACGAGGATCTCACTCTGACCGCTCCAGCCGCGCGCGTCCTTACGCCCGGTTACGCGAGCCCGGAGCAGATTCGCGGCGATCGCATCACGACTGCGAGCGACATATATTCGTTAGGCGTGATTCTCTACGAAATGCTGAGCGGCCAAAAGCCGTATCGGCTCAAGAGCGGCACGAGCGAAGAGATGGCGCGGGCCATTACGGAACAGGAACCGGAACGTCCGAGTACGGCTGCTGCCCGGCGGTCTGACAATCAGCGATCAGCCGTAACGGATGCAGAGCAACGGCCGGGCTTTCAAATCCGCAATCACAAATCGCTGCGGGGCGATCTCGACAACATCGTCCTCATGGCGCTACGCAAGGAACCCGAGCGCCGTTACATTTCGGCTGCGGCCTTCGCGGACGACATCGAGCGCTACCTGACGGGCCGGCCAGTCGTCGCGCACCACGACACGGTAGCTTATCGTGCGTCGAAGTTTGTCCGCCGCCACAAGGCGGGTGTCCTGGCCACCGTTCTCCTCCTGCTCGCGATCCTCGCCGGGATTTCGGGCACGCTCTGGCAATCACGGCAGGCCAACCTGCAGCGAGCAAAGGCGGAGAAGCGTTTCGACGATGTGCGCAAACTGGCAAACTCGAATCTTTTTGAGGTCTATCCCGAAGTGGAGAATCTCGCCGGGTCGCTCAAGGCGCGGGAAAAGATTCTCACCAACGCGCTTCATTACCTCGATAGCCTGGCGAAGGAAGCGGGCGGCGATCTCGACCTGCAAAGCGAGCTGGCCACTGGATATGAAAAAGTTGGCGATGTGCAGGGGGCGCTGAATAATTCGAACCTGGGGAACACCAAGGCCGGGCTGGAAACTTACCGCAAAGCCAATGTTCTTCGCGCCGCCGTCGTGGCAGCCCGACCTAACGACCTCGAGGCTCGCGAGAAACTGGCCCGAAATGGTTACACCATTGCCCGGACGCTCTGGATGGACAGCCAGACCAAAGAGGCAGAGGAAGAATTCGAGAAGACGCTCGGACTGCAGCGCAAACTGGTTGCGGCTAACCCAGACTCGCCAGAGCTAAAAGATAAGCTGGCCGTCACCCTGATCGATTACGCCGCTATCCCGGCCTTCAATTCGCAATCGGAGAAAACCCTCGCCCTCCTCGACGAAGCCCTCGCGATCGTCGATCAATTACGAGAGAAAGATCCGGCGAATCCGACTTTCAAGAAGACCAAGGCCCGTCTTCTCCGGCTGCTGAGCAAACCGAAAGCCGCTCTCGGCGACTACGCCGGCGGGCTCAAGGCCCTGGAGACCGCTCTCGTCCTGAGCCGAGAGGCGGCGCTGCAATCGCCTGACGACTTCCGCGCGCAGCGCGCCGTTTGGCTGACTGAGACGATGACCTGCGAACTCTTCATCGATCAGGGCGATGGCACCCGCGCGGTCGAGGCCGGGCTGGGAACGATCGATTTTCCAAGACGGGCGCTGGAGAAGGAGCCCGAGAACGGGGTCGTGGCCTATGATTTGGCGATCTCGTATTTTAATCTGGCCAGAGCGTGTCGCCTGTCGGGCAATTTTAAGGAAACGATCAGCAATGCCGACGCGGCTATCGACGAAATGTCGAAACTGAGCGAGAAATCGCCTGAGGATGCCGATTACAAACGCAACCTGGCAATTTACAAAACGGAGAAGGCACGCGCTCAGATCGAGCTTCGTCAATCGGATGAGGCGCTTGCGGCGCT
>JBBSLZ010000318.1:0-3761 GCA_038233435.1 Chthoniobacterales bacterium | reverse complement strand
TCCCACATCTCGCTCGAAATCTGTTCGCGGGTGGTGCGGGCATTCTCGCGCGCTTCCGTGAGGCAGGAGTAAATGGAGTTCGGGTTCTCCTTTTGCAGACTGACGAAATCGATCGCCGCGCGGGCGTCCGGCTCCGCGTAAAGCGAAGAGAAGAGATCGTTTTCTTCCAGCGAGCTGATGATCGGCTGCCATTGCTGTTGCGGATCGAACTGCGGTTGATTCGTTAGGTCAAGAAGGAGCTCGAGGTTCACGTCCGCGATCCGGGCGTTATTCTCCGCCCGCTCGATATAGCGGCTCATCCAGTAGAGTGAATCGGCGACCCGGCTAAGCATGCGGTGAATTGGGAAAAGGAGTGTTGGAGTGCTGGAGTGTTGGAGGAATGGCGGAGAAAAGACGCACGGATTTCATAACTCCATTACTCCAACACTCCACTACTCCAGGTTGGTTTCCGAGCGCTCTTCTTCAATGATCCAGGTATCCTTGCTCCCGCCGCCTTGGGAGGAATTCACCACCAGCGAACCTTTCGTGAGCGCGACTCGGGTCAGGCCGCCAGGAATGATTTTAACCTTCTCTCCGTAGAGAATGTAAGGCCGTAGGTCGAGATGCCGGCCCTCCATCTGGCCATCGCAGAAGGAGGGGGAGCGGGAAAGGGGGACGACCGGCTGGGCGACGTAATTGCGCGGATTGGCGCGGACTTTATCGCGGAAGTCGTCGCACTGGGCTTTAGTGGCCTGCGTGCCCACGAGCATCCCGTAGCCGCCGCTTTCGTTGGCCGCTTTCACGACCAGCTCCGGGATGTGTTCGAGGATGTAGGCCAGGTCGGCTTTGTCCGAGGCGAGGTAGGTCTGGACGTTGGGTAGGATGGGATCTTCGCCCAAATAATAACGAATCATCTTCGGCACAAAGTGGTAGACCACCTTGTCGTCCGCCACCCCGGTGCCGATCGCATTTGCGAGGCTGACGTTCCCTTTCCGGTAGGCATCGACTAAGCCCGCCACGCCCAGGCCCGAGTCTCTCCGGAACACCTGCGGGTCGAGAAAATCATCATCGATCCGCCGGTAGATCACGTCCACCTGCCGCAAACCTTTGGTGGTGCGCATGAAAATTTTGCCCTCCTGCGCCACCAGGTCGCGGCCTTCCACGATCTCGATTCCCATCGAGCGCGCGAGAAAGGAATGCTCGAAGTAAGCCGAGTTATAAGTCCCCGGCGTGAGCAGCGCCACGGTCGGATCCCGTTTTCCATCCGGAGCCACGAAGCGAAGGACGTTGAGCAATTCCTGGCTGTAATCTTCCACCGGCCGGACCCGATATTGGCCGAGCAAAATGGGGAAGACGCGCTTCATCGCCTGCCGATTTTCCAGGACGTAGGAAACGCCGGAGGGGCAACGCGCGTTATCCTCCAGGACCAGATAATTTCCCTCCCGATCGCGAATCAGATCCGTCCCGCAGATGTGGATGTAGACATTTTTCGGCACATCGAAGTGCATGAACTCGGGCCGGAAGTGCGCCGCTTCCCAGACGATATTCTTCGGGATGGTGCCGTCCCGCAGGATATTTTGGTGGTGATAAATATCGTGCAAGAACAGGTTTAGCGCCGTGATCCGCTGGACCAATCCGCGTTCCACCTTTTCCCATTCCGCCGCCGGAATAATGCGCGGCACGAGATCGAACGGGAAAATGCGCTCCGTGCCTTGGTCGTCGTTATAGACCGTGAAAGTGATCCCCTGGCGGAGGAAAGTGGAGGCCGCGAGCGCACGCTTTTTTTCGAACTCGTTCGGCGCCATCGACTTGAATCGCGCCAGCAATTTGCTGTAATGAGGCCGGACCGAAGCGGGCGCGGCAAACATCTCATCAAAAAATTCCCCGACTTCGTAACCGGAGAAAAAATCGCCCACGGCTCAGTCTGCCAGCCCGCCTATCCCACGCAAATGGAAAACCGAGAACGGGAGGTCGCCACTCATGAGGAAGCCTGCGCGCGGGTGGCTGCTCAGTTCAGCGAGCGTTGGTTACGGCACTACGTCCGGAGCAAGCTGCGCACCGATCCGGTCTTCCCGGCGGCCTACCAACTCCTGCGCGGCGCGCGCGTGCCGCTGCTCGACGTGGGCTGCGGCGTGGGCTTGCTCGGGTTTTATTTGCGCGAACGTGGCTTCACGGCGCCGATCATCGGGCTGGATATTGATGGGCCGAAGATTCACCAAGGCCGCGCGGCTGCTTTCGGCCAATACGATGGCATCGAGCTTAGGCAACAAGATGTCGCCAGCGAGGATCCGGCGTCTTTCCGCGGTAACGTGGTCGTCTTCGATGTGCTCCATTACCTGGCGCCGAGCGCGCAGCGGGATCTGCTCCGCAGTCTGAGTCATTGTGTGATGCCGGGCGGATCGCTCCTCATCCGCGATGCGCCGCGGGATCGTTCGGCGCGCTTCTATATGACTTACGCTGGCGAGATTTTCGCGCAGGCGGTGAGCTGGAATATTGGAACGTCGCTGCACTTCTCGACGCGGGCGTTCATTCACGCGGCCTTTCCCGAGGACGAATGGACGCGCGCCGAGCAGCCCGCGTGGGGGCGGACGCCGTTTAACAATCGGCTGTACGAGTTCCGGCGGAGAGTGGGTGGCGCGAGCGCGGCTGCTTGATTGGGAGAGGTGCCTGTTGCGACGTCGCGCCCGCACGTCCCGCAGGGACGCGGCTACAAGCGGAGCTGTTCGGGGCGCGGAATGATGCAGCGGTAGCCGCGGGCGGCGAGGGATTCCAGGGTCTGCTCCAGACAGCGGGGGCCGTGCTGTGGATCACGTTTTTCCTGGTGGCTTTGGTGGAGCACGATGATCGCTCCCGGGCGTAGATTGTTTTCGATTCGTTCGACGACCTGACGCGCGTCGCGTTTCACCGTGTCCAGGCCGCGCACCGTCCAGCCGATCAAGCCCAGTCCGCGCCGCGCCAGGATGGAATGCAGGAACATGTTTTTGAAACCGGCGGGCGCGCGGAAATAATTTGCCGGCCGATCCGGGAGGGTGCGCAAGGTCTCCGCGCCGAGCGCAATCTCCCGCCGTATCCGCGCCGGACCGGCCGCCCAGAAACTGCGCGCGGGATGTGTGTAGGTGTGATTGGCGAGGGTGTGGCCGCGGGTCAGAATCTCGGTGATGAGGTGGGGATGTTTTTCCGCCAGCGCGCCGATGACGAAAAAGGTGGCGCGGGCTTCGAACCGTTCCAAAAGATCGAGCATGGCGATGGTGTGCGCAGGCGATGGGCCGTCATCGATCGTGAGCCAGACTTCGCGTTCCGTGGTTTGGAAACAGGTCAGGACCGGTCCCCACCACTGGCAGTTCGGCACCAGGGTGGCGTAGAGCAAAGCCAGGTGAGAGAGGAAAAGCGGGAGGAGCGCCAGCCAGAGCGGCGCGGCGCGATAAGCCAGGGCGAGCGAGAGGAACGGGGCCAAAAGCGCCGCGCCAACGAGGGCGCCGCGCGCGAGCTGGAGACTACGCGGCGGCGGTTCCATGACGGGGCCACATCGCCAACGCGGCGGCGGCGAGCAAATTTAAGAGCGTGAGAGTGAGGTAGACCACGCCGACGGCGCGCAGCCACGAGCCCGCGCGGCAGAGTTCGAGCGCAAACAGATTCGTGAGGATCCCGATCAATAAACTCTGCGCGCGCGCATCGGGCCAAGGACGCATCCAGCCGACGGCGCGCAGGCAATGAATGACTAACGAAGCCAGGTAAAGCCAGGCCAGCCAGCCCAGCCAAACGCCGAGCGCGAGCGGTAACGC
>JBBSLZ010000317.1:0-3819 GCA_038233435.1 Chthoniobacterales bacterium | reverse complement strand
ATGCTTTCGCGGGAGTTTTTGGCCGCGGCCACGAGGTCGATCTGGTATTGCTCGACCACCCAGCCGGAGACGTAGCCGGCGTCGTAGGGTGCGAGTTCTTTCGTCGGAAAGGGCTCGATCTTGCGGAGGAGATCGGCGGGGACGCCGCGGGAGGCAGATACGAGTTCGTCGTCGAAGAAATGATCGAGCGCGCCGCTGGCGTATTCCCAACGGGTGTGCTGGACCTGGCCGGTTTGGCTGTTGCCCTTCGAGTCGCGGTAGGTCTCGGTGGTGTAGTAATAATGGCCGGCTTCGGCGGTCCACTGCGCGGCGACCTGGGCATCGAAGGTCCAATAGGGGAGGTAGAGTCCGTGGATGGTATCGGTGAAGGCGCGGGACTTGAAGCGATTCGGCGCGAACCAGCGGCTGCGATACCAGGTGTGGACTTTATCGCGCACATCGCTCTGGGAGAGTTTGAAGGGGAGGACGCTTTCGGGACTGATGGGGGCTTTGATTTCGTCGTAAGGGACGAGCGCAGGCGAACCGCAGAAGTCGCAGGTTTGGGCGACGCGTTCCGGTTTGAAAACGGAGATGGCCTGGCAGCTCTGGCATTTGACGGAACGGGTGGCGGTTTGCCAGCCGCGGTCGCTTTCCGGGATCGAGCGGAGGGCGGTGGCGAGGTCCAGCTCCTTCACGGCGCCCTCGCTCATCGCGGGAGGTTGCATCGGTGAGACGGTGCCGCAGAAGGGACAGACGAGCGCTTGTTTGGCAGGGTTCCATTCCGCGGCACCGCCGCACGCAGGGCAGGCGAAACGGGCCTGGGCGGTGAGTTCGCTCATGGGCGACGACCGCTAGCGCGGGCGTCTTGCCTGGTCGTTAGGCAAGGATCACCGGGCGAGACGCCCGGTGTCCGCACAGGCGGGACGCCTGTGCTACGACGACGACAGGGCGCGGCGGGCGGCATCGGTGGTCAGCTTTGCAGGAAGTCGTTCAACGCGGCGCGGGTGATGCGGTAGCTGGAGCCGATCTTTTTTCCTTTTAGGTCGCCGCTTTCGAGGCTTTGCATGACGTCGGCTTCGCTCACGCCCATGGCTTCGGCGGCCTGCGCGGGGGTGAGAAGCTCGGGCATGGCGGACGCGACTGGCGCGGCGGCGCCGGGAGTGGCGGGACTGCCGGAGGGCGCAGTCGATTGGAGGGAATTTTGCTGCTGCATGATCTGCTGGGCCATGGCGAGGCCGACCGCCATTTCGGTGGCGACGCCGCCCGCACTGCCGCCTTTTTCCATGCCCTGCGCCATCTGGAATTTTACGAAGTCATTCAGGTTGCCGACTGCGGCCATGCTGGAGCGTTTGTCGATGGCCTGCTCGACTTCCGCGGGAACGGAGACGTTTTCGAGGACAAAGCTGGCCAGCTCGATCCCGTATTTGGCCTGGATGATGGGATTGATGAGCGGGAGAAGCGCCTCGCCTACTTCCTGGTAACGGGTGGCGACGTCGAGGACGGGGATTTTCGCGCTCGCGATGGCGTCGCTGAAGATGCTGACGATGCGGGAGCGCATCGTTTCGGCGAATTCTTCGAGGCGGAAGTTGCGGTCGGAGCCGGCCACTTCCTTGAGCATGAGTTTCGGATCGGTGACCCGAAAATCGTAGGTGCCGAAGGCGCGGACGCGGACGATTCCGAAATCCTGATCGCGCATCATGATGGGATTCGAGGTGCCCCATTTATTGCCGGTGAAGAGGCGGGTGGTGACGAAATAGACGTCCGCTTTGAAGGGCGACTCGAAGCCGTACTTCCACGACTTGAGCTTGGTCAGGATCGGGATGTTATCGGTAATGAGAGTGTGCTTGCCCGGGCCGAAGGTGTCGCCGAATTCGCCCAGGTAAACGAACTGCGCGATCTGCGATTCGCGCACGATCAATTGCGCGCCACGTTTGATCTCGGCGTCGTTGTCTTCGAAACGGAAGGAGATGGTGTCGCGTGAATCGTCGGTCCACTCGATGATCTCGATCAACTGGCCGCGGATGAAACTCATGATGCCCATAATGCTGCAACGGTAGCTTCTGGACGCGAAAGGCAAAGCTTTCTTGCGGCGTTCCTTAACTGCCGCGCGTCCGAGTGATGCGAACCTCGGGGCGGTAGGTGACGCGCACGAGCAGATCGCCGCGGCCGCCGCGTGCTTTCGGCAAACCTTCGCCCGCGATACGCAGCACTTCGCCGCGCGCTATGCGCGGTGGAACCTTGACGCGAATCGCGTTTCCGAGCGGGCCGGCGATGGTTTCGTGAGCGCCTTCCGTGGCGCGGCGGGCATCGATCCGGAGATCGCAGCGGAGGTCGGAGCCGCGCACTTTGAAACGGAAATGCGGCGCGACGCGGACGCGAACGTTGACGACGCCGCCGGAGTCGCGCGGAATGCGGAAACGCGCGCCCGGCGCGGTGCCGGCCGGAATGTTGAGACCGTATTCCTCGGTGCTGACGTGGACGGGATCCCGGACGCGAATATCCAGATGCGCACCGCGGAGGAGTTCCTCGATCCGCAGAGTGACGTCCTGGGCGATGTTGCGCTCGATCCGGCTGCGCGGCCTGGACGTTTCGTTAGGCGACAACTCCTGGTCGTAGGCGCGGCGGCGGGCAGGATCGCGAAGTGTTTCGTGGGCGGCGTTGAGCGCCTCCATCTGCGCGGAGTCGCCGTGAAGATCGGGGTGATGACGCTTGGCGAGGGAGCGATAGGCGGCGCGGATCTGCGCGGTCGTGCAGCCGCGCTCGAGGCCGAGCGTGGCGTAGTAATCCTGCGGAATCGATTCCATTAACCGGCGATCGCGCGCACGCCTTCGACGAGACGGCTCACTTCGTCGGACGTGGTATAACAGGCGCATCCCGCGCGGAGCAATCCATCGCGCGCGTGGCCGAGGCGCTCCACTGCGGTGGTGGCGTAAAAGTCGCCGCTGGAAGCGAAGACGCCGTGGTCGACGAGGCGGCGGGAGACGTCGAGGGCGGGGACGCCTTTGACGGTGAAGGCGACGGTGGGCGTGCGCGGCGCGTCTGGAGCGGGGCCGTAGAGCTGGACGCCGTCAATGGCCGACAAGCCTTCCCACATTTGCGCGAGGAGCGCGGTGCCGCGCTCGTGCAAACCAGCAAAGGAGGCGCGCAGCTTTTCGCGGCGCGTTTCACCCGGAGCAAAGGAGGCGAGGAAATCGACCGCAGCGGCGGCGCCGGCCATGCCTTCATGATTCTGGGTGCCGGTTTCGACGCGTTCGGGCGCGGTGTTGGGCGAGGGGAGGAGCTTCGGAAAATCGATCTCGGCGAGGAGGTCGTGTTTTCCGTAGAGGATGCCGATGTGAGGGCCGTAGAACTTGTAGGCGGAGCAACTGAGGAAATCGCAATCGAACTCGCGCACATCGACGAGCGCGTGCGGCGCGTAGTGGACGGCATCGACGAAGATTGCGCACCCATTTCATGCGCCATCTGCGCGGCGCGGCGGACGTCGTTGATGGTGCCAAGCGCGTTCGAGGCGGCGCCGAGGGCGACCAATTGGGTGCGTCCATTGAGGCGGCGACCGAAATCTTCCCAATCAAGCTGGCCCGTTTCGGGAATCATCTTCACGACGCGGATGGTGACGCCGCGCTCTTTCTCGAGCGCGCGCCAAGGGGCGATGTTCGCGTGGTGATCTAGCTCGGTAAGCAAAATCTCATCACCCGGGCCGTAGCCGCGACCGAGGGCGCGCGCGAGGTGGAACGTCAGTGTCGTCATGTTCGCGCCGAAGGCGATCTCGTTTGGGGCGGCGTTCAGGAAATCGGCCAGCGCGCTACGGGCGCCGGCGATCACCGCGTCGGTCTCACTGCT
>JBBSLZ010000316.1:0-3832 GCA_038233435.1 Chthoniobacterales bacterium | reverse complement strand
CGCATCGACTCGACCCGCTGCTGGAGGACCTGGCTGGCGGCGGAGGCTTCGCGGGCGGTCCGGACGGTTTTGAGCGCGGTCAGATTCATACCGAAGAGAGACCCAAGGAAGAGAGCGGCCGTGCCAGCGGCGACGACGGCTTCGAGGAAAGAAGAGGCTTCGAGGTGGCGGGTTCGGGATAGGATCATAAAAGGCGGTCTTTCTGGATGGATAGGAAGCAGGAATCAATCCCACATCTATAATTTCCATAACGAGACGCCGTTCTGATTGCAGGATCGGAGCATGGATCGGAATGGGCCGTCCGCGGAGCTGCGAAAGACTTTCCCTGCAGCCAAGGCCGCGCTCGGCGTTGCGCTGGAGTCGGCCCGCCCCCGGGCCGAAGACTCTGGAGGTCGTAAATTTAGGAGAGCACGCCTTCGGCTCCGACAAGTTCGAGATAGGAGCGATACTCGCCGCGCGGCAGCCGTGCGATGATGCGCGCCAGGCCCGCGGCGTCGATAAATCCCGCGCGGAAAGCGACCTCCTCCAAACACGCGATCTTGAGCCCTTGCCGGTGCTCGATGGTGGCGATGTAATTCCCAGCCTCCAGCAGGCTGGTCTGCGTGCCAGTGTCCAACCAGGCCATCCCGCGCGTGAGCACCTTGACGTTTAACTCGCCCATCTCCAAATAGATGCGATTAAGATCCGTGATCTCCAGTTCGCCCCGTGCCGACGGTTTCAGGTCGCGGCAAAATTCGACTACTCGCCGGTCGTAAACATAGAGACCGGGAATGGCGAACTGGCTCTTCGGACGGCTCGGCTTCTCTTCCAGGCTGATGACTTTGCCGTTCTTCCCGAACTCGACCACGCCGTAACGTTCCGGGTCGCGGACTTGGTAACCGAAGATGCAGGCGCCTTTCTCCGCGGCGAGCGCCGCCCGGTAGAAATCGAGATTTCCGTAGAAAATATTATCCCCGAGGATGAGCGAGGCGCCCGCTTCGCCGATGAAATTGGCACCGATGCGAAACGCCTGCGCGATGCCTTCCGGTTTCGGTTGCGCGGCGTATTCGAGACGGAGGCCGAGCGCGGAGCCATCGCCGAGGAAATCCTGGATCATGGGCAAATCCTTCGGTGTGGAAATGATCAAGACCTCCCGCAGGCCACCCAGCATGAGGGTGGCGAGCGGGTAGCAGATCATCGGCTTGTCGTAAACCGGGAGGAGCTGCTTGCAGACGATCTGCGTGAGCGGGTAAAGACGGGTGCCGGCTCCGCCAGCGAGGAGAATTGCTTTTTTGTTCATGAGCTTTGCATCCACGCGGTCAGCCGGCGGGTCCATTCTTCCCAGAAAGAGAGCCGGCCGGTCGATTCGATTTTCGTTTTTCCGCCGAGCCAGCGTCCGACGCCCTTCCAGACTGGATTGTCCGCATTTTGATCGAACAAGAAGTCGCCGTCCCGGCGAGCCAATAATGCACGGTCGGTCGTTCGCCCTCCTGCGCAGCGGGCAAGCGCGCTAGCGAGTAAAGCTTCCGAGCCCGACGGGTTTTCTTCGAGTGTGACGCTGACACTCAGGCCGAGCAGTTTCTCAAGAATGAGAGCGCAATGTAGCGTTTGAGAATCGGTCGCGTGGAGATGCACGATCCGCTCGTGCTGGAACAGGCTCCGCAATGCCAGCGCGGCGCGCGCCTGCGCGAGGAAGAGTTCGGAGGAGCGGCGAGGGGATTGGTTGGCCCAGGTGGCTTCCAGTTCGCGCACGGTGGCCTGTTGCACCTGCCATTCGGCCTCGAGCACGATCGCGTCTGGAAGGTAGATGAAGTCCAGGGCGAGATCGCGGGCGGAGGCGGGAATTTCGCAGGGAGGCGGACGAAGGACGTAGGCGATGTGCGGGACGTTGAGCGTGCGCAAGGCACGCAACTCCGCTTCGAGCGGCGACCGTTCCTCGTTCGGCCATTCTTCGATCAAGTAGGCGGTCTTCCCGAGCGGCGCCGGCTGCTTCGAGGGCGAGGTGTCCGGTTTGGCGTGAAGTAGTTCGGCCAGCGGATCGATCGTTTGCGCGACACTGAACTCGGTCTCCATCCGCTTCCGGCCGGCCTCGCCGAAGCGTTGCCGCTGCGCGGGATCGAGCGCCAGTTTCTCCAGCGCGGTCGCGAATCCGGCCGCGTCGCCCGGAGGAACCAGAAAGCCCGTCTCCCCTTCGACCACGGACTCGGGAATGCCCGCCAACGTGGTGGAGACGACGGGGCGCGCGTAGGCCATCGCTTCCATGATGACGGTTGGAAACACGTCGCTGGCGCCGGCTGCGTCCACCACGCAAGCGAGCGCGAAGATGTCGCAGGTCTGCAATCGCGCGAAGACTTCCGCCTGAGAAAAGGAGCCGCAGAGCGTGACGCGATCCTGCAAACGCGCTTCGGCGATCACGCTCTCCAATTTATCCCGGAGCGGTCCGTCGCCCACGATCTGGCAACGGAAATCGATCCCGCGTTGGGCCAGTTGTGCGCAGGCGGCGAGAAGAATTTCGAAGCCTTTGAAGGGCACGAGCCGGCCGATGCTCAGGATCGTGATCGGACCCGGCGGCCGGACGACGGGCGGCGGCGGAGAAAGTTGTGAGAGGTCGAGCCCATTATAGACGCGGTGAATTTTTGCCGCGGAATCCGGACACCGCTGGCGGAGAAGATCGCGGCTGTAATTCGTCTCCGCGGCCACGAACTCGGCCGCGGCGCAAATCTCGCGGAGCAAATCATCCTGGCCGAGATCGGTCATGAAATCCTGCCCGTGGGCAGTCACGCTGAAGGGAAGGCCGGACATTTCCTTCAGGAAGAGCGCAGTGTGCGCGGCCCGGTTGGCAAAATGGACGTGGCAATGCTCGACCCCGCGCCGGGTAAAAAGTTCGGCGAAGTAGGAAGCATTCCGAGCGCGTAAGGCGGCTTTGAAATCGGGCCCGTATTTGTGCTCGTGGCGGGCGATCAAGGCGGCTGGCCAGCGCCCGATCTCCTTCATTTTCCGCTCCCAAAGGCGCATGATCGGTGCGGGCGGGGCGTAATAAATCGGCGCGCGGAGGCGGGCCAGATGTTCATGGCGGAGACTGGTCAGCGGCGGATGCACCGAACCGATCAGAAGATCATAGCCGCGCCTTTCCAGCTCCAGCATCTCCATGTCGCAAAAGGTCTGCGAGAGAACCGGATAACGGGAGTAGAGGTAGGCGAGACGCAAGGGCGGGAGGGGAACGGTGAATTCCGCTTAACCTCTCAATTTCTCACCCAGTGGGCCAGCTTTCCGTCAGGAAAACTGCACGTCCTTGCCCGGATCCATCTCGAAATCGAGCTTCACGGTGTCGGCCACATTCGGCTTGATCACATCCTCGACGAACTTCACGTAGATCGGGTCGTCGCAGTAGATTTCGTATTTGTCCATCGACTCGAAATCGATCGCGACAAAGAAAGGCCACGGCATCTCGGATTCGATCCGTTTGCCGCACTTGATGCTGAGCACCTCGGGAATCTTCAAAAGCTGCATCCGGCTCTTCATCATCATCTCTTCCACCCGTGCGGGCGAGACGTCCGGTTTAAGCTTAAAGAGGGAGATGTGATGCACCATGGCGGCTATCTTCTAGGCGCGGAGGAAAGGGCGCAAGCAGCAAACGCGGCGGGGGCCGGCGGCGGGTCGTTAAGTTCGCCGTGAGCTAAATTGGACGGTTGCTTTGTCGAGGCGCAAGGTGCTACAACCGTGCCGTCCGTAAAAAATCCTCTGTCCGGCAGCCGCGCTCGGCCCGCCCCCCCACCCCCCCAAAAAAGTACAAGAAAAATAAACCGTTTTTGCTGGTGGTGTGTGGGTTAGGGCCCTCCGGCCCGCTCTTATG
>JBBSLZ010000315.1:0-3839 GCA_038233435.1 Chthoniobacterales bacterium | reverse complement strand
TCAAGATGGCTGCTCTGCCCAAGGCAGAACCGGAGGACGAGAAGTGGCTGACGAAGGATAATTTCGACGACCCGGCGACCGTGGCCGAGCAGGCACCCGCGCCTGCCCCGCGGGTGACGCCGGGCGAGGTAAAAATCGAGTTGGCGCTCAAGCCGATCGTGCAAAGCCTGCTCCCGCAGCAGTGGAAGGGCGAGAGCGGAGAATTGCCGGACGATGCGCGGGTGGGGATTCCGTTTTATCTGATCGAGCCGCAACTGGCGAGCGGGCGGGTCTCCCTTTCACCGGAAGAGTTTGCGCTTCATTTGCCAGAGAAGTACCGCGCCTCTTTTGACACGACGACGGTGGCGGCGACGATCATGCTGCCGCTGCAGGAGGTGCTTAAGAATCTGCCCGGCACCTCGCTGCAGATGCGCGAGGATCAGGTCGAGCAGGAAATCGGCGAAGACTTCGAGACGCCTTTCTCGGCCAAGGCAGCGGAGGATGCGAAACGTTTTCAGGCTGCGTCGTCGCCGACGGAGGAAGCGGCTCCGACGCCTTTCGCGCTTCACGTGGTACCGCCGGCTTCGTCGTCGGAGGACGAGGACGAGGAGGAGGAGGAGGACGAGGACGAGGACAAGCCGATGGCTGCTCCGTTGCGCATCGCCAGCCCCGCCGGCGCGGCGGAGTCGGCCGAGCCGGTAAAATCGGCCCTGGATGCGAAGGCCGCGCTCGCGCAAGCCGAGGGGATGGCCGGGGTAAAAAGCTGCGCCATTCTTTTTGATGACGGACTGACCCTGGCGGGCGAGTTGCCGCCCGAGTTCGAGGCGGAGGGGCTCTGCGCGATGGCGCCGACTTTCTTCAGCCGCCTCCAGACCCATCTGGAGGAAACTGCGCTGGGGGATTTCAAGACCATGACGGTCGGCTGCGCCACCGCTTCAGTGACGTTTCTGATGCAGGGCAATCTCTGCCTGGCCGCGCTGCACGAGAAAGAAGCTCTCGCCCCGGACATAACCGAAGGTCTGGCCCGCGTGCTGCTTGAGCTATCGCACAAGTATTCCCACCCTGCCTAGGAGGCGCTTTTCCATGTCGATCATCAACTACGCGAGCCGCGAAATTCAGTTTAAAATCGTTTACTACGGGCCGGCGCTTTGCGGCAAGACGACCAATCTGGGCTACATCCACCAGCGGATTAATCCGCAAAACCGGGGCGACCTGGTCTCGCTCGCGACTGCGGCCGATCGTACTTTGTTCTTCGATTTCCTGCCGCTGAACGCGGTCGTGATCAAGGGCTTCGTGACGAAGTTCCAGCTCTACACCGTGCCTGGGCAGGTGATCTATAATGCGACCCGGCAGCTCGTCTTGCGGAGCGTGGATGGGATCGTCTTCGTGGCCGATTCGCAGTGGGAGAAGATGGAGGAGAACGTCGAGAGCTTTAAGAATCTGGAGGATAACCTGGCCAAGCAGAACATCTCGTTAGACGAAATCCCTTACGTCATCCAGTACAACAAGCGGGATCTGGAAAACGTGGCGCCGGTCAATTACCTCGAATACGTCCTGAACAACCGGAAACGGCGGGTGCAGAGTTTCGAGGTTATTTCGAGCACGGGGCAAAATGTCTTCGCCTCGCTCAACGCCGTCTCGCAGATCCTGCTCCATAAATTCAGCAAGCAAAGCGATGCGCCGAAAGCAGCCGTGCCGCCGGTCGTGGTCCCGGTGGAACCGAACGCGCAGGCGAGCGAAAGGGCGGCGGTATGAACGCGATTCCTTGTCTGACGATCGAGGATGTGGCCTCGCTCGATGGAATTTTGGGCGAGTTTTTAACCAAATCGGAATCGGAACTGACGGTCGTGATCGACCGGGGCGGCAACGTCATTTCGCAATATGGCGACATGACAGTGATGGACGTGACGATCATCGCGGCGCTGGCGGCGGGCTCGTTTGCCGCCACCTCAGAATTGGCGCGCCGGATCGGGGAAGTGGAATTTAACGCGCTCTATCATCAAGGGAACGGCAACCACATTTTCATGAACTCGGTGGATGAGGAGACGATCATGATCACGGTTTTCGGGCATCGGACCACGGTGGGGCTGGTGCGGTTTTACTCGACCAGCACGGCGCAAAGTATCGGGACGCTGATGAAGAGTCTCTCGCGCGAGGGGCATGGGTTTTCTTTTGATGCGTCGGATGTGATGGCGACGCCGATCTTCGCGGATACGCCGGCGAGTTAAGGGACATTTTTGCGCGCGGCGTGCCGGGCTGGGAACGTCGGAAGCGGAATGGGAAACGTCGAACGTTGAACGCCCAACGCCCACCGCCCAACGCCCAACGCCCAACGCCCAACGTCGAACGTCGGACGCCGAATGGATTGCTCAAGCGGGCTCTTCATTCGGCGTTCGACGTTGGGCGTTCGACGTTCGACGTTTCCAAATGTCCGGCCAGAACCGCCTCGCCCAGGAAAAATCTCCCTATTTGCTCCAGCATGCCGAGAACCCGGTGGCGTGGCTGCCGTGGGGGGAGGAGGCGTTTGCGCAGGCGCGGGCGGAGCAGAAGCCGATCTTTCTCTCGATCGGTTATTCGACCTGCCATTGGTGCCACGTGATGGCGCACGAATCGTTCGAGGACGAGGCGACGGCGGCGATTATGAATCGCGAGTTTGTGAACATCAAAGTGGACCGCGAGGAGCGGCCGGATGTGGATCGGGTTTACATGACTTTCGTGCAGGCGACCACCGGCGGCGGTGGCTGGCCGATGAGCGTGTGGCTGACGCCAGATTTAAAGCCGTTTGTGGGCGGGACTTATTTTCCGCCGGAGGATCGATATGGACAGCCGGGGTTCCAGAAGGTGCTGGAGCGAATCGCGGAGGCGTGGCGGCAGGATCGGGCGAAGATTTCGGAGCAGGGGACGCGGATTGTCGAGGCGCTGCGGGAGTCGGCCGGTGCGCAGGCGGCGGCGGCTGGCGCGCTGAACGAGGCGGTGCTGGAGACGGCTTATCAGCAGATTGCGCGGAGCTACGATGCGCATGAGGGCGGGTTCGGCGGGGCGCCGAAGTTTCCGCGGCCGGTGATGTTGAATTTTCTTTTGCGGGTTTTTGCGCGGGAGATCGCAAGCGGGACGCATGCGCCACGGGGGGAGCACGCGCTGGAGATGGTGCTGTTTACTTTGCGAAAGATGGCGGCTGGCGGCGTGCACGATCATCTGGGCGGCGGGTTTTCGCGCTACTCGGTGGATGCATTCTGGCATGTGCCGCATTTCGAAAAGATGCTTTACGATCAGGCGCAGCTGGCGCTGGCGTATCTGGATGCGTTTCAGATTACGCGGGAGCCGTTGTTCGAAAGTGTCGCGCGGGATGTGCTGGATTATGTGCGGAGGGAGATGACGGCGCCGGAGGGTGGATTCTACTCGGCGGAGGATGCGGACAGCGTAATCGAGCACGGGAAACTGGCGCACGCGGAGGGGGCGTTTTACGTTTGGACGCAGGAGCAGATCGCGGCTGCGCTGGGCGGCGACGCGGAGTTGTTTAGCTTCCGCTACGGCGTGGAGGCGGACGGGAACGCGCCGGCGGGGGCTGATCCGCATGGGGAATTCGTTGGGAAGAATATTTTGATCGAGCGGCATTCGATCGCGGAGACGGCGGCGCAGTTTGGGAAAACGGAAGAGGAGGCGGCGGAGATTTTGGCGAAGGCACGTGCGGCTCTTTTTGCGCTGCGCGCACAGCGTCCGCGTCCGCATTTGGACGACAAGATCATCACGGCCTGGAATGGGCTGATGATTTCGGCGATGGCGCGCGGGGCGCAGGTCCTGGACGATGCGAATTATCTGGCGGCGGCGGAGAAGGCGGCGCGGTGTGTACGGGAGCAGTT
>JBBSLZ010000314.1:0-3883 GCA_038233435.1 Chthoniobacterales bacterium | reverse complement strand
TCGTGCTCCAACGCTCTCGCGGCGGCATATGAATAGGCGCGCCCTTGAACGCACGGCGGAAATCCGGCGCCTCATCGCGATTCTGCACAAATGGGGCATCCACACCCTCGGGCAATTCGCTGCGCTGGAGAAAGAAGACGTCGGCCGCCGGCTCGGGCTGGAAGCCGTGCGGATGTGGGAGCGCGCCAGCGGCAAAGCCACGCGTTTGCTCAAACTGACCGAGCCACCGGAAAGTTTCGCGGAGACGTTCGAATTCGAAAACGAGATCGAAACGGTCGAACCACTTCTCTTCATCCTGCGACGCTTTTTGCAAGGCATCACCCTCCGCCTGACCGCGCTGTATCTAGTCGCGAAAGAATTGGAGTGCGAAATCGTCTTTAGCGACAAACGCGCTTACACCCACCGCTTCAAAATCCCAGAGCCGGGCAACAATGTGGAAATTCTCTTCCGCATGCTGCACACGCATCTGGAAGATTTTAAATCGGACGCACCCATCATCGCGGTCACCCTCCGCGCGGAAGCGGCCAAACCGACCCAACAACAAGGCAACCTTTTCGAAACCGCCTTGCGCGATCCGAGGCAGCTCTCAGAAACGCTCGCGCGGCTGACTGGCTTGCTCGGCGCGGACCGCGTCGGCACGCCCGTGCTGGAGGATACGCATCAGCCAGACGCTTTCCGGATGGAACCGTTCGCGTGGCAGATGGAGGAGAATCCGGGCACGCCCGCGCCTTTGCCGGCCTTTGCCTTGCGCAGATTTCGTTCGCCTGTTTCCGCGTCGGTTTTGTTGGAAGAGAATCGCCCGGCCCATCTGCGGAGCGCGGCTGTGCAAGGCCGCGTAATCGAACGGGCGGGGCCTTATCTTTCCTCGGGAAATTGGTGGGACACGGCAGCGTGGGGGCGGGCGGAGTGGGATTTGCAGCTGGCCAACGGTGCGCTCTGTCGTTCTCACGCGCAGGCGGAGGGCTGGGTGGTGGATGGGATTTACGATTGAGGGTGGAGCAACGGCACCATGGCTTACATCGAGTTGCACGCTTGCAGTGCGTTTAGTTTTTTGCGCGGCGCGTCTTTTCCCGAGCATCTGGCCGAGACCGCGGCCGAACTGGAGATGCCGGCGGTCGCCTTGCTCGATCGCAATGGAGTTTACGGCGCGCAACGTTTCTCCGTCGCGGCGCGCGAGAAAGGCGTGCGCCCGATCGTGGGCGCCGAACTGACGATGGAAGACGGGAGCGTTTTGCCGGTCCTGGTAAAAGACAAAACCGGCTACGCGAATCTGTGCTCCCTTCTCACGCAAGCGCATCTGCGCAGCGAAAAGGGAATGTGCGCGGTGACCTGGAATGAAATGCCAGAATTTACGGAAGGCATGGTAGCGATTCTGGGGAGCGCACGCTTGCAGCGTGCTGGTCGCGGCATTCTGCCGCGACGAACTTCCAACCCTCGACGAAAGGGTGGACGATTACTCACAGATCGATCGCCAAACGGAAGTTCGTTTCGGCAGAATGCCGAAACCAGCACGCTGAAAGCGTGCGCTCCCCAGAATTTTCCCGCTCACGCGCAATCTTTAATCGACATCTTCGGCCACGAGAACGTTTACATGGAAATTCAGCGGCACTTCGTGCGCGGCGAGGAGAAGACGAATCGCGCATTAACCGATCTCGCGGAACATCTGCGTCTCCCCCTTCTCGCGACCAATGGCGTGCAGCACGCCACGCAACGCGGTCGAGAAGTGCTCGATGTCTTCACCTGCATCCGTGAGCACACGCACCTCGATGCCGCGGGAACGTTGCTCACGCAAAATGCCGAGCGCCACCTCAAGAACGATCGCGAAATGCGCGCGCTCTTTCGTGATCTGCCCGAGGCGATCACGAACACGGAGCGGCTCGCGGATCGTCTCCAGTTCTCGCTCGAAAATATTGGCTACGAGTTTCCTTCCTACCCGGTGCCGGCGGGACACGACATGAATTCATTTCTGCGCACGATCACCTGGTTCGGCGCGCAGCAGCGTTACGAAGCGATCAGCAGCAAGGTGAAACGTCAGCTCGAGGAAGAGTTGAACTTGATCACGCGGTTCGGGTTTTCCGGCTATTTCTTGATCGTGTGGGACATCGTGAACTTTTGCCGCGAGCACAATGTGATGGTGCAGGGACGCGGAAGCGCGGCGAACAGCGCGGTCTGTTTTTGTCTCGGGATCACGCCGGTGGATCCGGTGAGCAATCATCTCGTCTTCGAGCGGTTCCTGAGCGAGAGCCGGAAGGGCTGGCCGGACATCGATCTCGATCTGCCGAGCGGCGACCGGCGCGAGAGCGTGATCCAGGAAGTTTATCGGCGCTACGGAAAACATGGCGCGGCCATGACGGCGAACGTGATCACGTATCGGGGCCGAAGCGCGGCGCGGGAGATCGGGAAGGCGCTCAACTTTTCGCCGAACATTCTGGACCGCTTCTCGCGTCTCTTTGCGAACGGCGATTTCCCGCACACGATGGATCTGACCGCGCAGATCGAGCAGGCAGGTTTGCCGGCGGCGCATCCGCGGATGCCGGCGTTTATCTCGCTTTATCAATCGATCTACGGGTTGCCGCGTCATCTTGGCCAGCACTCGGGCGGGATGATCATCTGCCAGGGAAAGTTGAGTTCGTTCGTTCCGCTGGAGAATGCCTCCATGCCGGGACGCGTGGTCGCGCAATGGGACAAGGACGACTGCGAGGACCTCGGGATTGTGAAAGTGGACTTGTTAGGGCTGGGGATGATGTCGGTGATGCAGGACACGTTTGAGCTTTGCCGAGAACGCGGGCGGCCGCTCGATCTGGCGCACATTCCGAAAGATGACGCGGCCACTTATCAGATGATGCAGGAGGCGGATACGATCGGCGTTTTCCAGATCGAAAGCCGCGCGCAGATGGCGACGCTGCCGCGGATGAAGCCGAAATGTTTTTACGATGTCGTGATCGAGGTGGCGATCATCCGGCCAGGCCCGATCCAAGGCGACATGGTGCATCCATATCTGGCGCGGCGCGCGGGGAAGGAGCCGGTGACTTATTTCGATGAGCGTTTGAAACCAATCCTCGGGCGGACGCTGGGCGTGCCGTTGTTTCAGGAGCAGTTGCTCAAGATCGCGATGATCATGGCGAACTTTTCCGGCGCGGAAGCGGAGGAATTGCGTCGCGCGCTCAGCTTTCATCGCTCGCAAGAGCGGATGGAGAAAGTGAGCGTGAAATTGCGGCGCGCGATGGAGCGGAACAGCGTCGCGCCGGAGGCGATCGAGCGGATTTTGCAATCGATCACGTCGTTTGCGCTCTACGGTTTTCCGGAGTCGCACGCGATCAGTTTCGCCATTCTCGCTTACGGGAGCGCTTATTTGAAGGTGCACCGCGGGGCGGAGTTTTACGCCAGCCTGCTCAACAATCAGCCGATGGGTTTTTACACGCCGGCCACGATCGTGCAGGACGCGAGCCGGCATGGATTGAAGGTGCGGCCGGTTTGTGTGATGGAATCGGAGTGGCGTTGCGCGGTGGTGGCGGATGATACGATCCGGCTGGGGTTTTGTGTGGTGAACGGATTGCGGCAGGAACATGCGGAGGCGCTGGTGGAGGAGCGGCGGGCGTCGCCGTTTTCGTCACTGGAGGATTTTCGCCGGCGGGTTGGGTTGAGGAAGGAGGAGCTGCGGACGCTCTCGCAGTTAGGCGCGCTGAATGGGCTGGCGCAGCATCGCCGCGCTGCCATGTGGCGGGTGGCGGAGGAGGAACCGGAACCGCTTTTTGCCAGAGTCGAAACGGGGCGGCCTGGAGAGCGCCCCTCCTTGCCGCTGGCACCGATGACTTTGCCGGAACGGGTGCAGGCGGATTATGAGACGATGAACCTGACCACGGGGCCGCATCCGATGAAGCTG
>JBBSLZ010000313.1:0-3911 GCA_038233435.1 Chthoniobacterales bacterium | reverse complement strand
CGATCGCGAGATGGTGACGAACCGTCCGACCGCGACCCCAGCCGACATGCTGGCGAAAACGCACGAGCAGGAATTCAAGGAAGGCCATTCGGAAATCGGCCACGGGAGCGTGTTGATCGCGGCGATCACGAGCTGCACCAACACGAGCAACCCAAGCGTCATGCTGGCGTCTGGATTGCTGGCGAAAAAAGCCGTCGAACGCGGGCTGCAAATCGATCCTTCGGTCAAGACCTCGCTCGCGCCCGGCTCGCGCGTGGTGACCGATTACCTGAACAAAACCGGGCTCTCGAAATATCTCGATCAGCTTGGGTTCAACACAGTCGGGTATGGTTGCACGACTTGTATCGGCAACTCCGGCCCGCTGGACCCGAAGATCGAAAAAGCGATCAACGAGAACGATCTCGTGGCCGCCTCGGTCTTGTCCGGCAACCGCAATTTTGAAGCGCGCGTTCATCAGAACATCAAGGCGAACTTCCTCATGTCGCCGCCACTGGTGGTGGCCTTTGCGCTCGCCGGGCGCGTGGACATCGATCTCTCGAAGGAGCCGTTGGGGAAAGATCGTGAGGGCAAGGACGTTTACCTGCGCGATCTCTGGCCGTCGCTCCAGGAAATCCGCGATACCTTGCGCACCGCGCTCACGCCGGAAGTCTTCCAACGTTTGTATCGCGACTTCAGCGCGCAGAATCCGAAGTGGAATGAGATCCCGTCGAGCACCGGCGAGATCTACGAGTGGGACGAGAAGAGCGATTACATCCACGAGCCGCCTTTCTTCCAGAATTTCGGGATGGAAGCCGGTCACATCGCCGACATCCAGAACGCACGGCCGCTCGGCATTTTCGGCGATTCGGTTACGACCGATCACATCTCCCCTGCGGGCGCGATCAAGCCCACTTCGCCCGCCGGTCACTATCTGAAATCGCGCGGGATCGAGCCCTCCGATTTCAATAGCTACGGCAGCCGTCGCGGGAACGATCTGGTCATGACGCGCGGGACGTTTGCGAACGTGCGGATCAAGAACCTGATGGTGCCCGGCACGGAAGGCGGAGTGACCAAGCATCAGCCCGATGGCGAACAAATGTCGATCTACGACGCGGCGATGAAGTACGCGGAAGCAGGCACGCCGCTGGTCATTCTGGCGGGTCACGAATATGGCACCGGCTCGAGTCGCGATTGGGCGGCGAAAGGGACGCGTTTGTTAGGCGTAAAGGCGGTGGTGGCGGCGAGCTTCGAGCGCATCCATCGCTCGAACCTGGTTGGAATGGGCGTGCTGCCGTTGCAATTTGAAGAAGGCACCAGCGCGCAAACGCTCGGGCTGGACGGGTCGGAGACGTTTAGCGTTACCGGATTATCGGATGAAGTGCAGCCCGGCGAGATGGTGCGCCTGCAAATCACCCGGCGGGATGGCACCGAGCAGCTGGTCCCGATCAAGCTGCGGATCGATACCGCGATCGAAATCGACTACTACCGGCACGGAGGGATCCTGCCCTTCGTGTTGCGGGAGTTGGTAGCGCGGCAGTAATGGCTAAGCCGAATCGCGGGAGCCTTGGCGCACAGTGACGGGTGAACCTTCGGCGAGAAACGCAGAGACAGGCGGCGCGGCCAGCGTTTCGACAAACTCCGGGCCGTAGAGCGACGCCACCTCCGCTTCGAACTTCCAGGTCTTCGCCGTGCGCACGCGCCAGCGCGGATGCTCGACACCATACTCGCTCGTCCCGGCAGCGCGCCGCGTGTAACCCCAATAATGCTCGGTGATGAATTCCTCCTGTGAGCCCGCGCCGGATTCATGCGGCGCCTCGGTGGTGGTAAGGGCGAGCGTTTCCCAACTTCCATCGCGCCACCATTCGTATTGCACCGAAAGCTTCTCCGGACCGTGCGCGATCGCGTGCCGCATCGGCACCGCCAGATACGGCTCGTCGTAAAATGCGCGGGCCACGAACGCGATCGCGCGCCGCGGCACCAGCTCGCGCACAAAGGTAACGCCGCGCCGCCAGCCGTCGGCCGCCCGGTGGCGGACGTAGAAACGCAGGTTCACTTCTTCGAAATTCTGATGCAACGGAATCGGCAGCCCGAGGACGCGCGTTTCTAAAAAAAGAAAACCGACCACGCTGACGAAGGTCTCGCCTTCATGAAAATCCAGCTCCGTGCCCGCGGCCACGTACGGCGCGAGGATCTTCGGATCGACTGCGTAATTCAACATTGCGAGATGCCGCCATTCCGCGGTGAGAAAGGAGCGGCTCATCCGTGGTGCAACTTTCCAAGTTGCACGATCCAAACCTGCAAGTTGGAAACTTGCACTACGTTCAGCGAATCAAATTCTCGAGCGAAGGATTGGCCTGCGCGCCCAGCTCCATCGCCTTCGAGTAATGGCGCTTGGCCAGTTCTTTCGCGGGCGGCTTATTGGTCGCGTAGATGACGGCAAGATTATAATGCGCGTCCACGTAATCGGGATTGGCCGCGATCGCCTCCAGCATTTCCTTCTCAGCCGCTTCCTGCCAACCCTTCTCACTCGCGGTGATGCCGAGATAATTATGCGCGATGAAACTCTTCGGATTGATCGCGAGCGCTTTGGTTAATTCCGTGACCGCATCGTCGTATTTCGCCTGGCGATAGTAAACGATGCCGAGCGTGCGGCGCGAGAATTCATCCTTCGGCGCAAGGGTGGTCGCCTTCTTCAAGGTCAGCTCCGCCGCTTTCAAGCGGCCGGTGCGGAAGTAAACCGCGCCGAGATTCGAGAGCGCATAGAGGTTATTCGGGCTTTTGGCCAGAATCTGCTCGTACTGCTTCTCCGAGGCGCGGAATTTTCCCTCATCGAAATTCTGTTTCGCTTCGCGCGCCAGCGGCACGAGCTCTTCCGGGACGCCGGGTTTAAAGCTGGTCTCGACATCCGGACCTGCCTCACCCGCGGTTTTCGCGGCCGAGAAACTGGCGGTGATGCTTCCAGAGGTAGCGTCGGAGGTGCCGACCACCGGCTGGTGCAACAGGGCCAGCTCTTCCTGCGAAAGTTTGGTGATTGGTTGAGCGAGCAAATCGATCTGCTGGGTCAACGTCTCGGATTTGATCTGCAGCTTATCGAACTCGGCCAGCATCAGCTTGCGCGCCTGATCCCGCCGCGCTTCCTCCTGGCGCTCGCGCATCACGATCGCGCGCAGCATGTCGTTTTCCTTCGTCAGGCGGGCCGTCTCTTCCGGATTCGTGCCGGTGGTTTTGGCGCTGGCCAATTGGGCGCCCGTTTCCTCGAGCTGGGTGCGGAGATCGGCGATGGTGCTTTCGAATTCCTGATTTTGCTTCTGGCTCCCGGCGAGCTGCTGGCGCAATTGCTCTACCTGGCGCTTCACGTCCGCGATTTCCTGCTCTTGCTTGGGTTTATCCTGGCCGATCTCGCGCACCGATTTCTCCGCCTCGGCCAGCTTTTTTTGCAGATCCGAATTCTCGGTCACGAGCGTCGCGACCCGTTCCTCGGCCTTTTGCGCGTTCTTTAGTTCGCCCAGCAATTGGTCGCGCTCTTTCGTCACGCTGGCGATTTCGGTATCTGCCTCCGCGAGCTTGGCGGCGGCGGTCGCCTTCTCTTTTTCGGCGGAGGTTCGGCCTTCCTCGGCGCTCGCCAGGGCGGTTTTCAGTTGGCCGATCTCGGCCCGCAAAGCCTCCGCAGCTTTCGCGTCCACGTTCCCGCTGCTCTGGATTTTCTTGAGCGAATCCTGCGCCTGGGCCAGTTGATCGCGCACGGCTTTCTCAGCGCCGTGGCTTTTCTCCAGTTCGCCTTGGGCTTTCTCCAGTTTCGAATTGGTTTCCTGCAACTTGCCGGTGAGCGATTCCTTCTCTTTCTGGACGGAGGTGAACTCTTTCCGTGTTTTTTGCAGTTCGGTCTGCAGTTGATCGACCTTGTCCTGCAACTTTTTGGTCGCTTCCTTGAT
>JBBSLZ010000312.1:0-3916 GCA_038233435.1 Chthoniobacterales bacterium | reverse complement strand
TGGTCGTCCCCGATTACCACCACTCCGGACCCAGCATCGCGAATCCGGAGTTCGTCGCCTGGCTGCGCGAACTCGAAGCCGGTGGCCACGAGATCGTCCTCCACGGTTACTTCCACGCGCGGCCTCCGAAAAAGGGAGAAACCTGGCCCGCCCGCCTCCTCACCCAGTCCTACACCAACGGCGAAGGAGAATTCTACGATCTCGACTACGCCGAAGCCTTCGACCGCATCACCCGCGCGCGGGACGAGTTCGCCGCCGCCGGTCTGCACCCGCGCGGTTTCATCGCGCCCGCCTGGTTGCTCAATCCCGAGGTCGAGCGCGCCGCCGCCGCTGCGGAGCTGGAATACACCACCCGCCTAACGACCATCACCGACCTGCGCCGCGGGCAGGAATATCCCGCTCGCTCCCTCGTCTACAGCGTCCGCAGCGGCTGGCGCCGAACCGCCAGCCTGGCCTGGAATGGCAGCCTCGCTGGCCTGCAATCGTCCCACCCGCTTGTCCGCCTCGGCCTCCACCCGCCCGATCTCGAACACGCCAGGATTTGGACGCAAATCCGCCAGTTAACAGAACGCTTCACCGCCACTCGCAGAGCGACCACCTATCGCGATTGGATTGCAGAACAGAGAGCGCATAACTCATGAGCCGCTGCGATCTTCACGTTCATTCCCGAGCCAGCGCGCGCTCGCAGGAATGGCTCTTCCGCCGCTTCGATCTGCCCGACAGCTATTCCGATCCGCTCGAGGTCTACGGTCTATTGCGCGCCGCCGGGATGGATTTCGTCACCCTCACCGATCACGATACAATCGAAGGCGGGCTCCAGATCGCCGATCAGCCGCACACTTTCCTGAGCGAACAGGTCACCACCTTCTTCCCGCAGGATCCCTGCAAAATCCATCTCCTCGTCTGGGGCCTGGACGAAGCGCAGCACAACGAAATTGCCGGGCTCCGCGAGAACATCTTCGAGCTTCAGGGCTACCTCCAGGAACAGAATCTGGCCCACGCCGTGGCCCACCCGCTTTACAGCATCAACGGCAAACTCACCGCCGCTCACCTGGAACGCCTCCTCCTTCTTTTCAAACACTTCGAGGCCATCAACGGCCTGCGCGATGCGCTCCTGAGCGATCTGGCGCGCCAAATCTTCGAAGGCCTGACTCCAGAGAAAATGGAAGCGCTGGCCAACCACCACGATCTCGCGCCCACCCATCCAGAGCCGTGGAAAAAAATCCTCGTCGGCGGCTCCGATGACCACGGCGGCAAATTCCTCGCCACCGCCTGGACGGAGACGGCGGCCGCGCAGACCGCAGCCGACTTCCTGGCAAACCTCCGTGCCGGCGATTGCCGCGCGGAGGGGATGGGAGGCACGCCGCTCGCCCTTTCGCACGGCTTTTATCACACCCTTTCCTGTTTCATTCAAGACCGCTTTCACGAGCGTCTCGGCGCCGCCGCGCCGCTTCTTGAGACGATGTTCTCCCGCTTCATGGAAGGACGCGATCCGACTGAGTTCTCCCTGCGCGAGAAGGCCTCCTTCGTTGCGCAGGGCGTGCTCTCCGGAAAAATTTTTAATCTCGCCAAGCCCGGCAACGTCTCCCTTTGGAAAGATCTCTCCAGCTACTTCGCGCAGCCGGAAGTGAAAGCCCTCCTCGCCCGCGGCACTGCCGAAGTGAGCGCGCCCGAGCGGCGCACCTTTCTGATGGCAAATCTGGTCTGCGAGCAGCTTGCCTTCCGCCTTTTCGAAAAATTCGTCAAGCAACTGAACCGCGGCAACGTCATCGAAAGCATCCAGGCGCTGAGCGGGATCGCGCCCATCCTGGTCGTACTTGCGCCCTACATTTACGGCTTCCACAGCCAGGCGCCCTCGCGTCCCTGGCTGCGGCAGGTTTGCCAGCAACTCACCGGCTCCATCCCGCGCCAGCTCCAAAACCGAAAACGCGCCTGGTTCACCGATACCCTCGAAGACGTCAACGGCGTCTCCACCACCATCCGCAAAATGGTCGCCGCCGCCGCCGCCGCCGGCGAAGAGTTGATCGTCGTCACCTCGTTAGGCGAACTCACCGTGACCGATATTCCGGTGAAAAATTTCCAGCCGATCGGCGAGTTCGAGCTCCCGGAATACGAGCTGCAAAAGCTCAGCTTCCCGCCCATCCTGCAAATCCTCGATTACATCCAACGCGAGCAATTCACCGAGATCATCATCAGCACCCCGGGGCCGATCGGCCTCACCGGTCTGCTCGCAGCCAAGATGCTGAACCTGGAAACGAGCGGCATCTACCACACCGATTTTCCGGAATACATCCGCATCCTGACCGAAGACCGCTTCCTCGAAAGCCTGGCCTGGACTTACATGCGCTGGTTCTACGGCCAGCAAGACACGGTTTACGTCAACTCGGAGCAATACCGGCGCAGTTGGGTCGACCGCGGGATCGAGCCCGAAAAAATAAAAATCCTCCCGCGCGGTCTCGACACCGAGCTTTTCAACCCAGACCGCCGGCTGGAAAGTTTCTGGCAACGACCCGGAGCCACCGAGCGCGCGGTCCGCCTCCTTTATGTAGGCCGCATTTCGCGCGAGAAAGATCTCGACGTGCTCGCGCAGGCCTATCGTCAGCTGCGCGATGCCGGACTGCCGGTGCGCCTCTTCCTGGTCGGCATCGGCCCGCACGCGAAGGCGCTTCAGGAGACGCTGCCCGATGCCATCTTCGCCGGCTACCTCTCGGGCGAGGCCCTCGCCACCGCCTACGCCTCGGCGGATATCTTCGTTTTCCCCAGCACCACCGACACCTTCGGGAACGTCATCATCGAAGCGCAAGCCTGCGGCCTCCCGGTTATCGTCTCGAATCTGGGTGGCCCGGCCGAGCTGGTCGAAGACGGCGTCAGCGGCCTGATCACGAAAGCGCACGATGTGGACGCCTTCGCGGCCGCGATCAAAACGCTGGTCGAAAATCCCGTCCTGCGCGCCACCATGGGTCGTCACGCCCGCCAAAGCGTGATCGACCGGAGCTGGCCAAATGCCTTCCAGCAATTTTGGGCGGCAACCGATAAGTAGCGCTCGCACGATGATATAGCGGCGGGCGCCGGCGCCAGACCTCACCCGGGCCGCGTTACCCATGAGAACACAAATCTGTCGGCTTGGCCTGCTCCTCGCGCTCCTCACGGCCAGCGTGCGTGCGGACGAGGTAGTCCGCCAGATGCAGGAGGAATTGCGGAAGCGGAATCTTTACTTCGGCGACATCGATGGACGCGCCACGCCCGATCTCGCCAATGCGCTCAAACGTTATCAAACGCGCAAAGGTTTCCCCGTCACCGGCTCGATCGATTCCGTCACCGCCTCCGCTTTAAACATCCAGTTCACCGCCGCCGACGCCCCGCCGGAATCCGCCCTGCCAGACATCCCCATTTTGAAGAGCGACCGCGCCCCCCGCCTTTCGGAGTCGGACCGGATCGCACTCGAAAAAGCGGGAGAGCAGAATCCCGACGCTGTCCCGACTCCCATCCCGCCGGCGGAATCGCCCTCTGCCGAACAGGATCTGACTCCGGCCCGCGTCACTGCGTTCATAGAGAAATACTTGCGCGACGGGGAGACATCAGACATCGCCGCGCAAACCGACTATTTCACCTACCCAGTCAAATACTTCGACGACGGCTTGCAGGACGCCGCCTTCGTAAAACGGGACGTCGGCTACTATGTGAAACATTGGCCGGAGCGGCATTACACGCTGCTTCAACCGGTCACTTTCGCCGCCACCGGGAACGATGGCGAGACGGTCGTCGAGTTTCCTGTTCACTACCGGGTGCGGCGAGGAAAAACCGTCGCCACCGGGAAGACATTAAACCGATGGGTCATCCGGCCCGACGGCGGGGAGTTAAAAATCCGCGCCATCCACGAGCAGCGCGTGCGCGAATAGATTGGGAGACACGGAGT
>JBBSLZ010000311.1:0-3921 GCA_038233435.1 Chthoniobacterales bacterium | reverse complement strand
GACGACACCGATGGCGGTCTGCTTGTAGCGGACGAGGATGTCGCGCCAGGCGAGGAAGTAAAACAGCTCGCGATAGCGCCACAGGTCGCGCCAGTACTGCTGCTCCGTCCGTCCGGCTTCGATGATTAATTCGGGAGGCAAGGAGAGTGGGGAGGTTTGAAGGTTTGAAGGTTTGAAGGTTTTAGAAGGCCGTGAGTCTGAAAGTGGAAAGGTTCGAAAGGCGGAACGTCACTTTCACACCTTTTACATTCGCACTTTCACACTGCCTTTTGCTTGCGTTATTTCCGCAAATGCCGAGCGAAGGCGGCGATTCCGCTTGATAATTCCACTGCCTTTTCACGCAGTGCGCCCGCTTCGCTCTCGGGTAAATATCCCAAGTCCTCGGCGACGTAAAGCATGCTCCTGACTTCTCCGCATGAGCCTTTTGCGACATCGAGGAAATGGGCAAAATCTTTCGGCGTCTTTCGCTCAAACCCTCTTCAGCCTGTGAAGTAATTCCGGCACCGCGTTCTGATAAAGCGCTTGCCATATGTTGTCTTGAGATATTTCTCGCGGCGAAATGCATCCTGCTCATTCGTGCAAGCCTCGTAGTAAATCAGCGAAAGCGGCTGGCGTTTGGATGTAGAAGAGACTTTTCCTGCTTGGTGCAGAGCCAGCCGCTTGCGTAGGTCGTGGGTGCATCCGGTGTAGAGCAGACCGTCCTTTTCCGAGCGGAGGACGTAAACGTAAATCACACCACTTCACAGGCCAAGATGTTGTTCATTACTGAAATAGACGCGCGTTGAATCTGAGTTCGGAATCCGAGGTCCGCATGACCGGCGCTCCCCCGGTCAAGTGACCTGTAAATTGCGGACCTGGATTCGTGCTTCCTGCCAAATCCGCAAATCTTCAAATCGCTCAGCGAAAGACATGGAGAGGGAGTGGGAAGGTTACAGGTGCGAAGGTAGGAAAGTCGCGGCCTCAGCACGTTCCAACTTTTCACCTTCAAACTTTCCCACCTCGGTCGCTATTCGTTCGACGAAATAGCTGCCGAGCACTAGCACATCCATTTTGGTGCGGAGGAAGCAGTCGAGCGCTTCTTCGGGGCGGCAGACGACGGGTTCGTTTTCGTTGAAGGAGGTGTTCAAGACCAGAGGGACGGAGGTCAGAGATCGGAAGGCGGAGATCAGCTGATGGTAGAGGGGGTTGATCTCGCGGTGGACGGTCTGGAGGCGGCCGGAGCCGTCGGCGTGGCAGACGGCGGGGAGCTGGGCGCGTTTCTCTTCCCGGATCTGGAAGACTTCCATCATGTAGGGAACGTCGTCGTCTTGCTCGAACCATTCGCTGACCGCTTCGCGCAAAATGGAGGGGGCGAAGGGACGGAAGGATTCGCGCCGTTTGATCTTGGCGTTCAGGATGTCTTTCATGTCGGCGCGGCGAGGGTCGCCGAGAATGGAGCGGTTGCCCAGCGCGCGCGGGCCCCATTCCATCCGGCCCTGGAACCAGCCGACGACTTTGCCTTCAGCGATGGCGGCGGCAGTGCGAGTGCAGAGGGTGTGGTCGTCGCTGATCTCGGACAAGTGGCAGCCTGCTTCGGTGAGCTCGTGCCGACGCGGCTCGAGCAATTTCCAACAGGCCGCGTTGGAGAATTGCGGTCCGAGGTAGGGGGAGAAGATGCCGGCGGCGACGGTGCCGGCGAGCGTGGGCGCCGGTTTCCCGAGGCTAAAGCGGGGGGCGCCGGTGGCGGAGGAGCTGGCGGAGGCGGGAGATGGGAGATGGGAGTTGGGAGATGGAAGGTCGGAGGACGGAGATCGGAGAGAGAGCGGAGGATGCAGCACGCGAGTGCGGACGCTGTGCTCGGGGCCGGTAACGTTCCCGGCCACTTTGGCTGCGACCATGGCGGCAGCGCCGATCGCTCCACCGGCGTCGCCGGCGGCGGCGGGGATGTACATTTTCTTGAACGGGGTGTTCAGATAGACCTTGCCGTTGGCGACGGAGTTCATGGCGCAGCCGCCGGAGAGGGCGAGGTTCTCGCTGGGATGCCGCTGATGAAGGGCGTTGAGCAGGGCGAAGAAGGCTTCTTCGTAGATGGCCTGCGCGGAGCGGGCGAGGTCCTTGTGCTTTTGTTCAAGCGGTTCGCTCGGCTGACGCGCGGGCCCGAGGAGCTCGGCGAGCTTCGCGGTGTAAAGGATGCCGACCTCTGGCGAGCAATCGTTCCAACTGTAGGCGACGTTATCGGTGTGGTGACGGAAGTATTTTAGGTTGAGCTTGAAAGTGCCGTCGGCCTGGATGCGGACAAGTTCCCGCATTTGCTCGAGGTATTTTGGCTCGCCGTAGGGCGCGAGGCCCATGACCTTGTATTCGTCGCCGTAGTGCGGGAAGCCAATGAACTGGGTGATGGCGGAATAAAAAATCCCTAATGAGTGCGGGAAGTAAACGCGCTGGTCGATCTCGATGTGCCCGCCGCTCCCCCACCCTAGGGCGGTGCTGGCGAAGTCGCCGAAGCCATCGACCGAAAGGCAGGCAGCTTCCTCGAAGCCAGAGAGCAGCACAGCCGAAGCGAGATGCGCCAGATGGTGCTCGACGTGATGCATCTGGGCCGGGATTTGGATACCGCCGTAGGCCTTCTCTAGCGCTTCACCCACGGAGGATGCGCTGCGAATGTTTTGCACCTTCTGCCACATCAGGCGCGGATCTGGCAGATGCGTCAGGACGAAGGCGAGGCGGCGCCAGTTGTTCGCGCCCGGTTTCCGGTTGACGGCGATGTGGTCGATCTCGCCGAGCGAGGCTCCGCCTTCGGCGAGACAATAGTCGATGGCGCGGGTCGGCAGCCCGGCCCAATGCTTGATCCGTCGGAACCGCTCTTCCTCGGCGGCGGCGACGAGGCAGCCGTCGCGGATCAGGCACGCCGCGGAGTCCGCGTGGTAGGCGTTAAGACCGAGGATTAGCATTACTCAAAACGCTGAAAGGCTGAAATTTTGAAATGCTGAAACCCTGCCGGAACGGCTGGGAAGTGGCAGACAATGCCTGCATCAATTCACCGCTTTCGCCGTCTGCTTTCTCTATTTAGCTTTCGCAGGCTCGGTCGTTGCTCAGCAGCCGTTATACGGCAGTTGTCAGAGCCTGGAACTGATCTAGCCGTTGCCCAGCTCTCTGCGGAGGGTAACCGGCACGCTAATTTAGCATTCCAGCTTTCAGCTTTCTCTGCTTCCGGGCATGCTGCCGCCCTTGGTCGAATGGCACGATTTCCATTCCATCGACCTGCACTCAACAAAGAAATTGTTCGAGGTCACGAGCAGCAAAAAAACGCAACGCAAACCGTGTCTAACCGATCGGAGGACCGGGTCAACGTTCTATTTTACGGCGACATCTTGGGAAAGTTCCCAGGATTGTCGAGCATTCCAAAACTCGGCGGTCTCACTCGCGCCGGGTGAAACCCGTCGAAGCACCTGGAGCCCTTGGGTTTACGGGGACCGCGCTGGCGGCATCAATCTCTACTTCGCGGAGCTGGCCGAGGAATTCGAGCAGGACCGCGACCCGCTGCCGCGCGGGAATGACCCGAGTGACGAGCAATTGCAGGCCGCGGAGGGGGCCGTCGACGATGACCACTTCGGAAGCGGGCTCGGCTACCCCGGCGATTTCGACGGTGTCGTCGGGTCCGATCGCCTCGCGCAGGGTGGCCATGATGGCATCGGAAAGCGGTGCCGGCTCGTCGCCAAACCGGACGATGGTGGAGACGCCGGCGAGGGCACGGATCTGGCGATGCTGCGGGAAGTAATCGAACCGCGCGAAGACGTAGCCGGGGAAGAGCGCTTCGGTCCACCAGATGGGGACGCCGGCGCGGCTACGCCGGAACCGGATCTTCGGCGCGTAGACTTCGGCGCCGACCTCGCGCTGCACGAGGGTGGCGACTTTGCTTTCCTGCTTGGGGGCCGTCTGGAG
>JBBSLZ010000310.1:0-3937 GCA_038233435.1 Chthoniobacterales bacterium | reverse complement strand
TCCACGATCTCCTTCCGCGCACTCGTAAACCCACCGCTCGCTCCGCCCAGCGCCTTCCCCAGCGTGCCGGTGATGATGTCGATCCGCCCCATCACCTCGCGATACTCGTGGGTGCCGCGCCCCGTCTTGCCGAGGAAGCCCGTCGCATGCGCATCGTCCACCATCGTGATCGCCTCATACTTGTCCGCGAGATCGCAAATCGCGCCCAGGTCCGCGATCGTCCCATCCATCGAGAAACAGCCGTCCGTCGCGATCATCCGCACCCGCGCGCCGCTCGCCTCCTTCAGCTTCGCCTCCAGGTCGGCCATATCGTTATGCTTGTAACGCGCGCGTTGCGCCTTGCAGAGCCGCACCCCGTCGATGATCGACGCATGGTTCAACTCATCGCTGATGATAGCGTCCTCCGGGCCGAGCAAGGTCTCGAAGAGCCCGCCGTTCGCATCGAACGCGCTCGGGTAAAGAATCGTCGCCTCCGTCCCGAGGAACTTCGTCAGCGCCTCCTCCAGTTCCTTGTGAATATCTTGCGTGCCGCAAATGAAACGCACGCTCGCCATGCCCAGCCCATGCGAATCCAGCGCCGCCTTCGCCGCCGCGATCAATGCCGGATGATCCGCCAGGCCGAGATAGTTATTCGCGCACATATTGAGCACCCGTTTTCCATCCCCCACCGCGATGTGCGCATCCTGTGGCGTGGTGATGACGCGCTCGGTTTTGTAGAGACCTTGCGACTTGATCTCGGCGAGCGTTTCCGTGAGTTGCTGGGCGAAGGCGGGGACCATGCACGCAACCTCTCCCAAGCTGCGCGCGATGTAAAAGGCAGTTCGCCGCCCGTAGAAACTTCGGCGCGAGGAGCGCCGGCTCCTCTCGGCCGGAGATTGCGATAAGCGCGCGATAGTTCCGCGGTCGCGCGTTTCACCCGAAACCGAGATCCGTGAGCAAAACGTTATCCAGAAAACCTCGAATTTTGTCTTGCCGCGCCTTGTGAATAACTGTTAATAACTCGACCGAGTGACCTTTAGACCCGCGATCTTTCGCTCTCTCATCGGCTTCCTGCTCGCAGCCGCGTGCGCCTGCCTCCTCTCGTCCTGCGGGACGGCCCCCACCGCTCGCGTTTCGAATCGACCCCTCCCCGCCTACGAGCCGCCCATGGCCCGGGCGGGTGTCCAAACCGTTCGCACCACCGCTTACACCCACACCGAATCCGATCATGTGGAATACGGACCGCGGAACGCGCTCGGCGGCCGACTCCAGTCGGCCTCGTATCCCCGCGGCCGAGTCCAGCTCACGCCGCCCAAGCCGCGAATCACCGCCGCCCCCGATTCGCTCATTTTCTCCTACCAGACGCGAAGCCGACGTTCCTCGAAAACCAAAACCGTAAAGGCAAAACGGGGGCGGACGCAGCGCTCCTCGAAGCCGAAAGAGCCGCAGATCGGGAGCGCGGCGGCTGATTGGTCGCGCTGGCCGCTCGGCACCACTTTCCAGGTGCTCTCCACCGGGCAAATCTATAAAGTCGATGACTACGGCTGGGCGCTCGCGGGGCGGAACACGATCGATCTCTATATGGGCAGTCGCTCGGAGATGAACCGCTGGGGGGTCCGGCAGGAACCGATCCAGATCCTAAAATGGGGCGATGCCGAACGGAGCATCAAGGTTCTGGAACTCCGCCAGGCGCACAAACACATCCGCCGGATGGTCCTGGAATTGCAGGGGCAGGACAACGAAGCGGCAGCGTTGAACTAGTCCGCGGCGGCCTGCTATCGTCTTTCGCTCGACGAGCGGCCCGGACAGATTTCATGAGCTGGATCGCCACCATCGCGCCGGAAAAAGCCAATGGACGGCTGGCGGAACTCTACCAACGAATTGCGGGCCCCAAGGGAGCCGTCGATCAGGTCTTGCAGATTCACAGCCTGCGTCCCCACCCCCTCGAGGCCCATCTGGCGCTCTACAAAAACGTCCTGCATCACCGCGGCAATGAGCTACCGAAATGGCTTCTCGAAACCGTCGGCATCTACGTCAGCTGGATCAATGGCTGCGACTACTGCGTGGCTCACCATCTTGCCGGGCTCGGCCGTCTCCTAGGCGACGAGGCCCGTGTGGCACAGATCCGCACCGCGCTCGAGCAGGAACAATTTCAGGAGGCGTTCGATGCCCGCGCGACCGCCATCTTGCGCTACGCCAGCGAACTGACCCGCACGCCGGCCTCTCTGACCGCGTCGTCGTTGGCCCCATTGCGCGCCGCGGGTCTCACCGATGGCGAGATTCTGGAAGTCAATCAGGTGGCCAGCTATTTTGCCTACGTCAATCGCACGGTCCTGGGATTGGGCGTGGCGGCGGCGGGCGAGATTCTGGGACTCTCGCCTAACGACTCGGAAAATACGGAGAACTGGCAGCACAGTTGAAGCCGCCGGAATAAGTGCGGCGGTCGAAGCTTCCTACGAGACATGTCCAGGAAAGCATGGCTTCTGATTCCATTCCTCGCGTGCGCACTTTCGGCCGCCCCAGCCGCCGAGACCACTTTCTCCAGCTCACCCGCCCGCACCCGTCTTCTGGAGCTTTATACTTCCGAAGGCTGTAGCAGTTGTCCGCCAGCGGAGGCTTGGTTTAGCAAATTGAAGGAGGCGCCGGGCCTCTGGCAGAACTTTGTCCCGATCGCGTTTCATGTCGATTACTGGGATCGGCTCGGCTGGCGCGATCCCTTCGCGGCCAAAGCCTGGACCGCGCGGCAGTACGCCTATTCCGCCAGCTGGCAGAGCGCCAACGTTTACACGCCAGGCTTTGTTCTCGACGGCCGCGAATGGCGCCAGAGCGGAGTGCCGGCCGCTTCCCGGGAGACGCCCGGTATTCTGAAATTGGAAGTCGTTCGGCCGGATCGGTTCGCGGCCACATTCCAGCCGCGCGCGGAAGCTGGACGCCCCTACTCCGTGCATGTGGCGCGGCTCGGCTTCGACTTGAAAACGAATGTCAAAGCCGGCGAGAACCGGGGTCGCCAGCTCCGGCATGACTTTGTCGTCCTCGCGCTCGAGGAAGCGCCGCTCCAGAACGGGAGGGCCGAAGTGACGCTACCGGCGGGACCGGCCGCCGCAGATCCTGGCGGTCGCCAGGCCATCGTCGCCTGGGTGACCGACGGAAGCCAGATGGAACCGATCCAGGCGGTCGGCGGATGGAGGCCTTAGCGCTTGTCGACGAGTAGGGTCGTCGCGCTGCGACGACCAGCCGGCGTGGCTCGCTCTAAAAACGTTCGGGCGCGCATAACCGATCGACGCCGCCTGGACGGCGCAGCGCGCCGGCCCTACCCAGCGGTGAGCGCGGCGCGTTCATCATCCAGCGCGCCGCTCTTTTCGAGAAAATAATCGTAGCCACCTGGATAAGGCGAGACCTCGCCGTGGTGCACGTGCAACACCTTGGTCGCAAGTTTGCGGATGAAATGCACATCGTGCGAAATGAAGACGAGCGTGCCCTCGTAGGCGCCGAGCGCCAGGATGAGCGACTCGACCGCGTGGATGTCCAGATGGGTGGTCGGTTCGTCCATGAGAAGGAGATTCGGCGGGTCGACCAGGAACTTGATCAGGTTCAGCCGGCTCTTTTCGCCACCGCTCAGAATGCCGGTCTTCTTATAGATGTCGTCCTTCCGGAAAAGGAAGGAACCGAGGATGCCGCGCGCTTCGTTCTCCGCCAGAGTCGGTGCGGCGTCCATCACTTCCTGGAGCACTGTTTTGGCGGCGTCGAGCGTATCCGCACGATGCTGGGAGAAGTAACCGATCTTGGCCGCGTGCCCGAGATTCCGGTTTCCTTTTTGGAATGGAAGCACGCCGGCGAGGATCTTCAGCAAGGTCGATTTGCCGGCGCCGTTTGGACCGACCAGGACGGTGCGCTCGCCGCGTTCGACGGTGAGGTCGAGGCCTTGGTAAACTTTGTGTTTGCCGTAGGCCTGATGGAT
>JBBSLZ010000309.1:0-3946 GCA_038233435.1 Chthoniobacterales bacterium | reverse complement strand
CGGGGGAGCGTAATTTGGCCGGCGCGGCCGTTAAATCAATATAATGTCTGCCGGGGACGCCTATGATGGCGCCGGCCCGCCCCCGGGGCCGAATTGAAGAACAAAAACATCTCCATTCGGCCCGTGGGCGGGTCGGCTCCCCGGGCGGATATTTTATGAGCAAAAACGACGACGAACTTTGGACAGGACTTTCGGCGGAGGCGCGGAAGACGTTGGTGACGCGGGATTATTCGTCCGCGGAGGTGGCCGCTCGGCTGGCGAACGATGGGATCGAGGCGGGCCAATTGCTGGCGGCGGATGGGACTTCGGCCGATCTGCGCGCGGCCTGGATCCCCGGGGTGGAGGTTTTTTCGCGCTCGGTTTATCCGCAACGGCACCGCGGGGTGTTCGGCGAATTCGCGCGGCGGGAGGAGGGCGTGCTGGGGCAGATCGGGTTCTGGCCGGCGCAGTGGGCGACGGCGCGGAGGTTTGCGCAGACGGCGAAGGGGTTTCACATCCATCCGCCGAGCGTGCCGGACGGGGAGAAGGCGGCGGATTGGTTTCAAAAAGTGTTCCGCGATGAGAATCCGGATTACTCGCTGCGCCGCTATGCGGAGGAGCAGTGGGATGTGATGTTTTTCGTCCAAGGCGTGGCGGAGATGATCCTGCGCGAGGCGCGGGAGGGGATGCCGGCGCGGACGATGCGGTTGATCGTGGATGGCGATAATCATCGCGGAGCGAACAATGTGGGCGTGGTGGTGCCGCCGGGGGTGGCGCACGCCATTCGGGTGGAGGGCTCGGAGGATGTGATCATGGTCTATGGCACGAGCACGGCGTTCCGGCCGGAGTTTGAAGGACGAATCGCGAGCGAGGTGGAGACGGCGCAGTTGCCGGAATCCTGGGCGAAATTTCTTTCGTAAGAGGGACCATGAGGAAGAGGGAGTTTACGGCTTCCGAGCCGGAACTGATGGACCGGCCGGATGCGTCGCCGGCGGAGCTGGCAGCGGCGCTGCGCAGTCTGCGCGGGTTGAACCGCTATTTCGGCAGCTATCGGATCGTGGAGCGTTTTATGAAGCGCTGGATCCGGCGCGGGGATCAGGTGCGGGTGCTGGATCTGGCCACGGGCTCGGCGGATATTCCGCGGCTGGTGGCGGACCACGCGCGGGCGGTGGGCGCGCGGGCGGAGATCGTGGCAGTGGATTTTCAGGCGACCACGATCGAGATGGCGCGGCAGCTGAGCGCGGGGTATCCGGAGATCTCGTGTGTCTGCGCGGACGGGTTGACGTTTGAACCCGCGGAGCCGTTTGACATCGTGATCTGCTCGCTGGCGTTGCACCACTTTAGCGAGGAAGACGCGGTGCGGTTGTTGCGGCGGGCGCGTGAGCTTTCGCGGCGGTTTGTTTTGATTTCGGATTTGCGGCGCGGCTGGCTGCTGAAGGTGGGGGTGGATCTGCTGACGGGGTTGATCTATCGCGACCGGATGACGTTCGAGGATGGTCGGGTGTCGGCGCGGCGGGCTTTTTCGTATGCGGAATTAGGCGAAATAGCGAGGCGTGCCGGGTGGAGGGATTTCGGCGCCGGGCGATTCCGGTTTGCGCGGCAGGCGATCTGGCTGGAGGGCAACTAGGTTTCCCGCGCGGGGGGTCTGCTCTTCTCCGATTTGGCGCTGCCCGCTCGGTTTTACCGTAGCCTGTTTTTTCTGCTTGCCTCGACGGTGTTGAATCCTCTTAAATCCTTTTTGCAGTTGCACGAAACTCTAACCCCTAAGGAAATCTCCCCATGTCCCGACTTATTGTTACCCTGCTCGCCGCGCTCCTCGTCACCGCCACGCAAGTATCTGCGCAGACCACCCTCGATGCCAATCCCACCGCCAACAATGGCGGTAACAACGGTTGGGGTATATTCTTCGACCTCAGTGCCGCCACGCCTTTGATGGTCACCGGCATGACTACGGCAAGCAACGCAGCCGCCAACGCCACCTTCACAATCGAAATCTTCACTCGCATGGGCAGCGGCCTCGGAGGGCCGGTCGGCACCGGACCAGGAAGCTCTTCCGCCGGCTGGACTTCTCTCGGCATGGTCACAGTGACTCAAGGAGCAACCGCGAGCGGGATTTCAATGCCGATCAATCTTCCGAATTTCAGCATCGCTGGCGGCGAGACCGTCGGCGTCGCCGTTGTCTTCACCGGTGCCGGCCCGCGTTACTTCGGAACGGGCACGGCGCCGCTCCAACAGTTCACCGACGGCACTCTCACGATCGACGCCGGCAACGCTCGCACCGTCCCCTTCACCGCCACTGGCAGCTTCTTCAGTTCACGCGCTTTGACCGGCTCTATCACTTACGAAGCGGTCCCAGAACCTTCGTCGGTCGCGCTTCTCGTGGCCGCTGGAACGGGACTCGCACTATGGCGGCGACGCCGCGCGGCCCGCTGAGCGCGTCGCGGGTGTTCCTAGACTAGGCTTCTTGCGCCGGGCCGTCCTTTTCTGATTTATCGTCCCGGCGTTCGCCGAAGATCTGGGCGGCGGAGGACGCGCCAAAATAAAAGGCGATGGTGATGCCGACGGCGTGGAAAAGCTTTTCACGAATTCCTGGGTGACGCCGCCGGTGGTCTCGGCAGTTTGCACAAAGGCGGTGAAGCAAGCGATGAAGAGGTAGCTGATGAGCAGGGGGCAGGCGATGGCGGTGCGGAGGGCTTCGCCTCGGAAGCAGTGTTTCCTGGAAGCGAAGGGGCTTAGGCTGGCGATGCCGGAAAGGCCACGACGCTGAGCGTGAAAGCAGTCACGCCGATGACAAAGTCGTGCTCCTGGCTGAGGAACAAAGAGGGGAACTTTAAGGTCGGGGCTCGAGGAAGGTGGGCGGGCGGAGGATCATTCGAGAATGGAGATTATTGCTCGCGTGTCGGAGTTGGGAATTGATCGCTCGAAGAGTGTCCGGCGACGGGTGTTAGTGCCGACGATGGGAGCTTTGCATCGGGGCCACCTGGAGCTGATTCGGATCGCGCGGGAGGCGGCGGGGAGGGAGGGCGAGGTGATGGTGAGTGTTTTTGTGAATCCACTTCAGTTTGAGCCGGGGGCGGATTTTGAGCGGTATCCGCGGCCGGAGAACGCGGATGAGAAGGCTTGTCGGGAGGCGGGGGTGGATTTGCTTTTTCGGCCGGCGGCGGGGGGGATGTATTTTCCGGATCGTTCGGTGCGCGTGGAGGAGTCGGCGCTTTCGCGGACGCTTTGTGGGAGGTCGCGGCCGGGACATTTTGAGGGTGTTTGTACGGTGGTGACGAAACTGTTTCATCTGCTTGCCCCGGCGGCGGCGGTTTTCGGGGAGAAGGATTTTCAACAACTGGCGATCATCCGGCGGATGGTGCGGGATCTGGATTTTCCGATCGAGATTATCGGCGCGGCGACGGTGCGGGAGGCAGATGGGCTGGCGTTTAGCTCGCGGAATCAATATTTGAGCGCGGAGGAACGGCGGCAGGCGCCGGGGTTGCGGAAAGCATTGCTGGCGGCGGGGGGGGCGTTTGGCGGCGGGGAAACGTCGGCGGTGGCGCTGGTGGCACAAATAAAGCGGGAGATCGGTAGCGCGGCCGGGGCGCGAATTGATTACGTGGAGGCGGTGGACGCGGAGAGCCTGCAAGCGCAGGACATCGCCGACTCCCGCACGCTGCTAGCGCTGGCGGTTTATTTCGGGAAGACGCGCTTGATCGATAATCTGCGGCTCGGATAGAGGAGGCTCATCGCGGCCACCCGCAAGCGTGAGCGAATTGCCTGACTTCGATTTGATCAAACCAATATCGCTGGAGTTGATGGAGCCGTTGGCGACGATGTCGGAGAGGAAGGTGGTGGCGTCGACGGCGGCTCCGACGCGTGCTTTTGTCTGGCCGATGTCGCTCGCATTGACGCTGCCGCTGCCATTAATGTCGCCGACCAGAATCCGCAGAGGGATCGAAACATTGATGGGAGTGCCGCCGTT
>JBBSLZ010000308.1:0-3981 GCA_038233435.1 Chthoniobacterales bacterium | reverse complement strand
TGTTGCGGCGGGGCTCCGCAACCAACTTCGAGGCGCACGCGCTCCCCGGATTTCTTGTCTCGCCGCTTACTTCCCGGGAGTCTCGCCAACTCCAAGATACTCCTACCGCTGCAACGCAATCGGCACGTTCCCGTTCTTCCAAACGAAATCGTGAAACGCGCGCAGGTCGAATTTTTCGCCCTGCTGCAGTCGCGCTTCCGCGAGCAAACTCGTGATCTGAAGCTTGCCGATTTGATACGTAATCGCCTGCCCGGGTGCGGTGGAAAACGCAATCGCTTCCTGGCGCGCGGTCGCCGGATCCATCGGTACTTTTATCTCCAGATACTTGGCCGCTTCTTCGAGCGAGAACTCGCCCAGCGCCAGTTTCACATCCACTTCCACCCGCAGCGCACGCAGACGCATGAAATTATAAATGATCTCGCGCGTGTGCGGGCTGTCATCGAAAAGCCCCGCCTGCAGCATCATCTCCTCCGCGTAAAGCCGATCCCTTCGTTCGCACCCGAGTCGTAATAATGCCGGCGAATCGCATCCTCATGCTTCCAGGATAGACAAAGCTGGAAATAATGCCCCGGCACGCCCTCGTGCACAATGATTGGTCGCGGATCCATCGCCGTTGCGCGCCAGAAATAGCCGAGCTTTTCCGAGGGCGCTCCGATATAGCGGACGCAGTTTTCGGTGAGCCGGCTGGGTGAAGTGAAATCGTCCGCCTCACTCCAGCCGAGTGCGTCGAGATACTCCGGCGTCGGCCTTAGCGTGTAATGCTGCACCCAATCTGGCACCGTGAGCAGATTGTTTTGTTCGAGAAACTTCCGCACCTCCAATTCCTTCGCGGCGGCATCCTTCATCCAAGCCTCGCTGTTCTCCGCCATGCGCAACGGCGGCACGTCGCGGTTCCGGTTTTTCTCGAAGGCTTCGAAGGCGACCGCGCGATCCCACTCCTGCCGCCCCATCGCGAGCAGGTCCCCCGGCGTAAACGGCATCAGCGCGACATTCTGGAGGAAGAAAAGGTAAGCCTCGCGCCCGAGCGCCGTTTCCGCGGGCAGTGAAGGAAGCTGCTTCTCCAAGGAGGCGCGGAACTTTTCCAGCGCATCCGCCGCCTGCTCGGTCGCTTGGTTCAACTCCGCGGCTGAAAGCGTGGTCGCGGGCTGGAGCGCGCGCGCCATTTTCTGGAGATGCTCCCGAATTTTATCGAGCGATTCGATCGCGACGCTGGCAAACGGAGCCGGCGGATGCGCGAGATTGGCCTCCGCGTTTTCGAGAAGGCCGGGAATGTTCTGGATGCGATTAAGAATCTCGCGACTGCGCGCCTCGTCGTAAGGAGCGGGCACAGTTAACGCTTCCGCGACTGCGGTGAGAGATTGCGCGAGGTAAAAGTTTGGGTCGCGTTTCCAGCGCGGATTAATCTCCAGCTCCCATCGTATCCGCGCCAGAGCGGAGCCGATCAGGCGGTAATCCACCTGTTGCGCGATCGGCCACTTGCTTGCGTCAATCTTCTTCCAGCGCGTCTCGAAGCCCGTCAGATCTGACCACTGCTTTTCAATTGCAGCCTGCGACCAGTCGCGCCTTCCGCCGGGGCGTTCGATTCGATTCACGTCATCGCCGGTGAACGGCGCGTATTGCGCGCGCCACGTCCAAAAATCCTGCGCTAGCTTCTGCAAGTCGCTCTCGCCTTTCGCGGCGGGCGTCTGCGCTCCAGTTCGGCAGGCGAGTAGAATCGAAAGGGCAACCAGCGCGATCTGTTTCATATCTGGCGTCCGAAGCTATCGGATCGGCGAAAATGGAGGAGCTAAATCGTCGCCACTTCCGCTTTCAGTGCGCTGGCGTTGCGATGAGCGGCGAAGAAAGCGGGAACTTCTGCGAGCGAAATGCGGCGATCAATAAAGAGTTCGCGTGGCGCCGCGCCCCGGCCTAACAACTCCAGCGCCTGCCGCACATACTGCGGTCGGTGATGAAAGACGCCGAAGACACGCAGCTCGTGGTAGTGAATCCGGTGCGCGTCGAGCGGAGCGATTGCACCGCGCGCGCAGCCGCCGAAGAGGCAAACCTGGCCGCCCTTACGCGCCATGCCCACGCTCATGGCCCAGGTTTCCGGCAGGCCGACGGCTTCGATCACTCCATCCACGCCGCGGCCGTCCGTCGTGCGGCCGCGGACCGCGGCGATCGCGTCAGGTTCGTTTGGGAGGCAAATCGCGTCATCCGCGCCGGCGGCTTTGGCGAGCGCTAGCCGCTGGGGGTTGCGTCCGACAACGAGGACACGCGCTTCCACCGCCTTGAGCGCACAGACGAGTAGCCGAGCCATGTTGCCCGCGCCGATCACCGCCACCGTGTCGCCCGATCGCAGCCGCATCCGGTCGACCGCGTGCAAAGCGCAGGCGAACGGTTCGGCCAACGCCGCCGTGGCGAAGTCCATCGCATCCGGCAGGCGATGCACGTTGTGTCGCGTGACGTGCGCCGGCACGCGGATGTATTCTGCGTAGGCGCCGTTAAGCAGATCGAGATGATCGCAAAGTTCCGGCGTGCCTTGCGCGCAGAAGTAGCAGCGGTCGCAGGGCGCGGAGTTCAGCACCACGACGCGCTCTCCCAACTGCCAGCCGTCCGAGCCTTCGCCGATCTCGCTGATCGTTCCGGCCATCTCGTGTCCGAAAGGCGAGGGGAGCCGCGCGAGCAAAACCGGGTGCCCCTGCCGATAGGCTTTGAAATCCGTCCCGCAGGTGAGCGCGGCGCAAATCTTCACCACCAACTCGCCCGGCCCCGCAAGCGGGATGGGCGTTTCCTGCAGTCGCAAATCGCCCGGGCCATGAAAAAACACGGCCTGCATCTTGGCGGGTTCAGCCATGAGGAGTGATGATCGCTTTAAGAATGGCGCGGCTCTCGATTGCCGCCACCGCTTCTTCGAATTGTTCGAGGCGGTAAGTGTTTCCGGTTAGAGCACTCACCCGCACCGCGCCGCTGGCCAACAAGTCGAGCGCCTCCGCCAGATCGGCCGGCGCGGAGGAGTAGGTAGTGACGAGATTGATCTCCCGGTAATATAGTTCGTTCCAATCCAGCGCCACTTCCGAATCGGGATGGAGACTGGCAAACGCGACGCAGGTCCCGCCATCGCGCAGCCAGGTTAACGAGTTGCGCGCGAGCGCCGGCGTGGCGGCGGTCAGGATCACGGCATCGGCGCCGCGACGATTGGAAAGACGCGCGAGTGATTCGTTAAACTCCGAGCCTGCTTCGGCGAAGCTCGCTTTCAGGCCGAGGTCACCCGCGAACTCCCGGCGGCTCGGATCGAGGTCGAGTCCGATACATTCGGCGCCGAGGTGGCGAATCAGCTGCATCAGGAGCAGCCCGATCGATCCCAGCCCAACCAGCACCACGACATCGCCCGCCTTGATTCCTGCGCGTTTCACCGCGCGCACGCAGCAGCCGAGCGGTTCCATGAACGAGGCTTCGCCGGCTGACAGTTGATCCGGAACGCGAAAGGCCACGCTCTCCACGTGCGTCGCAGGCACGCGCACCAACTCGGCAAACCCGCCTGGATCGAGATTGGTCGACTTGAATTGCCGACACATCGAAAAGCTTTCGCCGCGGCAGTAGTGACATTCGAGGCAGGGAACATGATGGGCCGTCACGACGCGATCGCCCACCGCAAACCGGCGCACCGCACCGCCGGTCTCCACCACCGTTCCCGCGACTTCATGCCCGAGCACCGTCGGCGCTTCCAGCGCGCGAAACCGAAGCTTGTGGAGATCGGAAAAACAAACGCCGCACGCTTCCACGCGCAGCAAGATGTCGCCTTCTGCCAGAATCGGCTGGGGAACATCCAGGACACGCGAAGCGCGGTCCTTCGAGACAAGGGCTTTCATCGCGCGGAAACTCTCCGTCAGAGCTTCGCGAGCAAATCGAAATGCTTGTCGCGGTGAAGCAGTTCGGCTCCGTTTTCCTGCGCGCAGGAAAAAATCAGGAGATCGGGGTAAGGAATCGTGTAGCCGCGCT
>JBBSLZ010000307.1:0-4028 GCA_038233435.1 Chthoniobacterales bacterium | reverse complement strand
GCTCGGTATGGCTCCCTCCACGTCCACCTCCGGGCTGGTCGCTTTGCTTCGTCGGTTGCGCGGGTCGAACATCATCTCCGTCTGGTTCCCGTTCGGGTCCGTGACCGAATTGCGGTTCCCCACTTCATCGTAGTCGAACTGGGTGAGGGCGGAGTTGTTGCCCTCGACGGAGTCCACTTGGGTGGAGGTTTTCAGGCGCAGATTCGCGTCATAGGTATTTTTCGTGACCCGGCCGGTGGGAGCATCAGCAGTCGCGGGAGTGGTCACTGTGGTCGGCACATTCGCGGTCCGGCTGTAAGCGTCGCCCGTTTCTGGGGTGTAGTCGTAGGTGGTCTTCATCCAGCCATCTCGTACCGCCGGGTCCGCGATCGAGGGGCGTGCCACCCGCATTTCCGTCATCCGGCTGTAGTCGTCGTAGTCGTACTCGACCGGCTGCCGCAATTCGTTCTCGGTTCGCTTCAAATTGCCGAGGCGATCGTAGGTGAACGTCTTGTAGGGGTCGGGGACACTGGAGGCAGAAACGGTGCGTGGGAGGATGATCTTGCTGATCAAACCGCGGCTCCGAATGGGGGTGCCGGCTCCGGTGACTTCATACTCGTAAGTGGTGCGATTGCCGCGCGGGTCGATCACGGTCTTGACGCGATCCGCCCAGGCATCACCCAAGGGGTAATAGAGAAAGCGAGTGCGCGGAGTATCCGCGTTGGCCTCGACCCCGGAGTTGGTGTCCGGATTGGAGGCCGACTGGAGGAGTCCGCGCCCGTCGTAGGACATGTGCTCGTAGAAGCCGTTCTTGCGCTGGTGGACGAGGACCTGGCCGAAGCCGTTATAGCTGAATCCCTCGTGCGCCAGATCCGGGTAGGCGATGTCCGTGACCTGCTGCGTGGCTGGATCGCGGGTGTAAGTGGTGGGGTGATTGTTCGCATCCGTCTGGCTGACGATGTAGAAGAAATTGGGGCTCGCGCCGTAGCCAATCGCCGCGCTGCCCGGGGCGCCGTTCTCGTCCGAGGGGGTCAAAGGGTAGGTGATCCCCGTCACCAAGCCGGTGACCGGGTGGCGCTGGTAACGAGTGGTGTAGTCAAACTGCGGGGTGCGCTGCGGCTCAGTTAATGAACTGATGAATCCGCTCGGCCCTTGGGTGTGGCCTTGGGCGAAAGAGGCCCCCTTGAAGTCTTTCCAATTTTGGAGATAGCCGACCTGGTAATTAAAAGTGCGCGACGGGCCGTCTCCCCGCGTCTCGGTGCGCTGATCGCCACTGACCGTGAGGGTGGAAACAGCCGAGCCGATCGTGCCCGTCGCCGGATCGTAATATTTCTCACTTTTGATCTGGCCGTAAGCGGCGTTCACCGTCTCGAATTCATAGGCGATGTTGGCCATGGCGCCGCCGTACATGGAATCGGAGCAGGTCTGGATGAGCGGCGGCCCGGAGGTTCCGAGGACGCTGTTTTGATAGGTGTAAACCGCGTCGAGCGATGAATCGCCGAAGTAATTCACGCCCACCAGAGCGGAAACGCCCCCAAACGCCGCATAACGGTAGGCCACCGTCCGGGTCGCGGGAGCGTTTTGGGCAGAAGAAAGCCTTTCTTCCACCCTGGTAATAACCTGGTCCCCGGCCGGACCGGGCTCGTAGACCAAGGAGAGGCTGCGCTCTCCGGTGGGATCGGTGACTTTGGTGACCTGGAAGTTTCCGTCGATCCCGTCATCCTCCCCCTCCACCGGGCTGACCTGTCCAAAGGGATCAATGATCGCGCTGAGGTGGTAAACGATCGTCAGGGTCTCCGGCGGGGGATCTACTATGTTCGCTCCGCGGCTGGTATAGCCCTTGGCCTCGAACTCGATTTTGCCGCCATCGGAAAGAAGGAGATAACAGAAATCGATCGGCTGGTCGGCCGGAAGTTGTTGAAAGCGGTCAGAAATTCCAGGACTTCCCGGCGCGAAGGAGATGCCTTGGTTTGGATCGCCAGAGAAGGTGATCCGCCGCCCGTCGGGATAGTGCACAGAATAGGTGGAAGGACGGGCCGTTTCTGGGCCGTCAAGGACAATACGTTCGATGGCCCATTGGTGGGAATGCCGCCAGCCTCCAGCCTCGCCGAAAGCGGGGAAACCGGCGCCGGGAGCGTTATTGCGCTGATCGCGCGTGTTCATGGTGCGGGTAAAAGCGAGGGGATATTTTCCGACCGCGGAGGGGACCGTCAGGTCTGTAATCGACCTCGTGCTATTACCGGTCAGTGGATCGTAACTTCCGGCGGTGGTCACGTTGCCATTGAACTGGCCAGAGACGCCGGTGGGGTTGTTGTCGCCGGTTTGCGCGCGGACGCCAATCGGGATCGCCAAGCTTAGCAGCACCGCGAGGCGGAGAAGGGTCTTTTTTTTCATGGGTTTGCGCTCCTGAAGGGGTGTGGCACGGGGGGACCGGCTTTCTGGGGACGGCCTCATGGTGCGCAGGCTTCGGAAACGCCGTCTATGAGGCGAATGACGTACAGACCTCCTTGGGGCGGATTGCAGTCTGCCTAGGTAAAAGAAAACCGGCGGCGCTCGAAACTTTCTTTCTGTTTTACCGTAGAACCATACAAGGAAACGCTCCTTTGAACCTCAAAACTCCTAGCCAACCATCTCCTTCGGAAAGCTGCTGCCGACTGCTGGTCGTGAGCCCAATGGGCGAGATCATCTTCGCCAGCGTGGGGTCCCGCCGCTGGCTGCGGGAGTTCTTCCGTCGGCCGCGCCGGGTCGCTCTCCTGCCCCATCGCGTCTGCCTCTGGCTCATCGCGGATCTGGAGACACGCGGGAAAGAATCCCTGATGGCGCGGGCGGGCGGGCGGCGCCTCTTCATTCACCGTCTCCGGCCGCACTCGCCGGATGCCATCGCCCTCTCGCTCGAATGCTTCCGCAACCTCTCCTTCGCCGCTTCCCGCCGGCACTCGGCGCTCACCTGTCGCCAGACGGAAGTGCTGGGTTGGATCGCAGCCGGCAAATCCAACCGCGAGATGGCCGAAATCCTGACTCTCTCGCCCCGCACCATCAACAAGCATCTGGAATCGATTTTCCAGAAGCTGGGGGTGGAAAACCGAACCGCTGCCGCCAGCTTTTACGAAGCGGTCGCGGCTGGCCAAAGCGCGCTCCTGGGCTTGGCCGCTCTGTGCTGGGGCATCGCGGCCTCCGATCTTCCTCTCTTGAGTCTTTTGTAGGCCCAGCCGGCACCCTGCACCGGCGTGGAAGCGGTGGGTGCGATCGTCCCCGTCTCGATCTGGTGGCGGCGCGCGCGCTGCACATTAAAGCAATTGTGATCAGAGTCATGGCGACGAGCGCCCATCATCGGCAAGGCAACGGACGCGGAAGGGTCCCTGTCGGATCGCGGCGAAGTCACGGCTGCTATCCCCGGCACCACCGCGTGCAGGCGCCCCGACTATTCGAGATGCAAGGCGGCGATCGCGTCCATGACGCGCTGGCTCAGGCGACCGTAGAGCTCTTTACTGCGCGGTTCGAGATCGGCGGCGGTGAAGTAAATAGGCTCGCCGATCACGACCGTGATGCGACGGAAGCGCAGACGTCCGCCGCCGCGTGGCAAGGCGGCGCGGGCGCCAAAGATTCGCATCGGCAAGACTGGCGCGAGCGTCTTGGCGATCACGAAGCCGAGGCCGGGGAGGGCGGGCTGCAGGTTGCCATCGAGCGTGCGCGCTCCTTCCGGAAAGACCACGGTGCCGCGGCCATTTTTCAAAATCCGAATCAACGCTTTCAAGGCGCTGCGATCGTTCCCTTCCTGATCGACGGGGATGACATTGAGCCGCGGCAAGAGCCAGTGCAGGACTGGATGATCGAGCAAAGTCTTGCGCGCCAGGAAGAAGACGGCTCGTCCGGAAGCGATCCCAGCGAGCGGCGGGTCGAGGTAGCTTTCGTGGTTCATCGCCAGGATAACCGGGCCTTCCAGAATGCGGCGTTCGCGATGGCGAACCTGAAAGCGAAAGAAGGTTTTCGCGATACCGACGGTGAGATAATAGCCGCCCCAATACCAGAGATTCATCGGCTCAACGTCG
>JBBSLZ010000306.1:0-4043 GCA_038233435.1 Chthoniobacterales bacterium | reverse complement strand
TGCCTTCGCGCATGATTTGGGGGGTGATGTTCACCATGTGGCCGTGGCGGAGGCGATGCTTGTTCACCACCGCGGTCATTTGGATCCGGGAGCCGAGTTCGCCGCGCTGGGTTTGCGCGCAAAAGATGCTGACCTGCGAGGTGGCCAAATCTTCCAGAATCACTTCCGGCATACCGGTCAAAGGCCGCGGCGCGTAGTGCTCGAGGACGAAAACAGCGTGGGCGGCGCCCAGTTCTTCCACCTCCGCTTGCAAGGCGGCCGCGATCTCCTGGGTGGCCTCGTCGGTAATGATCGTGATCCGCTCGGTCGGCTGCAGGCGCAGGCAATCGCGGATGGCGTTGCGCGCGCCCGGCGTCAGTTCCTGGTCGATCGTGTCAGTGGCGAGTTGGTCCGGCATGGGAAAGAAGGCGGTCATGATGGCGCGAAATGACGCCAGCGGCAACCCGGAGAATGATCAGCGAAGCGGGCCCGGTCAGGCGGCCACCGTGCCAGGCTCGGGAATCGTCAGCCCTTCGTAGGTCTCCCGCACAATGTGATCCACCACCTCGCGCATATCGCGGGTGCGAGCCCAGACTTCCAATTGCCGGTCGGCACCGTTTCCTTCCCTCATGATGCGGTGGATGTGCTCGAGCTCGGCCTGGCTGCCCAGCTCCTCTAATTCCGCGCCGATGAACTCCAGCATCTCGTTAAGCAGACTGCGCGCTTCCATTTCGCGTTCCCGGCCGAAATCGATCAGCTTCCCGTCCAACCCGTAGCGCGCCGCGCGCCAGCGGTTCTCATCGATCAAGCGCCGCCGATAAATCCGGAAGCTCAGGTTCTGGCGCTGCAAACGGTGCAACTTTACGATGATGCCCTGGATGACGGCAGCAAGCGCGATGGTATCGTCGACCCGCGATTGCGCGTCGCAAACCCGAATCTCGAGCGTGTCGAAAAACGGGTGGAGCCGGATGTCCCACCAGATTTTCTTGGCGTTATCCACGCAATTGGTGCGCACGAGCAGCTTGCAGTAATCCTCGTACTCCGAGAGCCCTTCGAAGGCATCCGGGATGCCGGTGCGCGGGAAGCGCTCGAACACTTTCAGGCGGTAGCCTTTGAAGCCAGTATTGCGGCCGACCCAGAAGGGCGAGTTGCAGGAGAGCGCGTAGATGTGCGGGAGAAAATAACGCGCCTGATTCATGACGTGGATGGCCATCTCGCGGTCGGGAATTCCCACATGCACGTGCAGGCCGAAAATGAGATTGGCCCGCGCCACCTGCTGCATGTCTTTCACGATCGTCTCGTAGCGCTCGCCTTCCGTGATGCGTTGGTCGTGCCAATGCGAAAACGGGTGCGTGCCCGCGGAGGCAAATTTCGTCCCGCCGCGCGCGGCCAGTTCGCCCAGTTCGCTGCGTAAACGGATCACCTGCTCGCGCGCTTCCGCGGCGGTGCGGCAGACGTCGGTGCCGGTCTCCACGACGGATTGATGCATCTCCGGTTTGATCCGCTCCTGCATCACGACTTTCCCGTCTCCCAGAATCTGCTGGATATGCGAGCGCAACTCCCGCGTCTCCGGATCGATAATTTGAAACTCTTCCTCAACCCCGAGGGTAAAAACGTGATCTTTCTCCATCGCCTACATGAAGCGCCAAAACGTCTACCGGCGCAAGCTCACTTCCCGGACCGCGCCGCCGTGCGCACCGCTCAGGCCCTTCCCTCAGGGAAGAGCGCGCGGATGGCCTCTTCGTTAGCCGGGCAAACGCCGCGTTCCGTGATCAAGCCCGTGACCAGCCGCCGCGGCGTGACATCGAACCCGTAGTTCGCCGCCGCGCTGTGCTCCGGAGTCACGCGCACCTCCAGATGCCGGCCCTCGCTCCAGCCATCGGCGTGCTTCACTTCCTCCGCACCGCGCTCCTCGATCGGGATTTCGGCCAGCCCATCGCGCATCGTCCAATCGAAGGAAGACGAAGGCAGCGCCACGTAAAACGGCACTCCATTATCCTGCGCTGCGAGCGCTTTCAGATAGGTGCCGATCTTGTTCGCGACATCGCCCGTGTAAGTCGTCCGGTCCGTACCCACGATCACGAGATCGACCTCGCCGCGCTGCATGAGATGGCCGCCCGCGTTATCGGCGATGACGGTGTGCGGCACGCCGTGCTCGCCCAGTTCCCAAGCCGTCAACTTCGAGCCTTGATTCCGCGGCCGCGTTTCATCCACCCAGACGTGCACCGGCAGTCCGCGATCGTGCGCCGCGTAGATCGGCGCCGTGGCCGAACCGTGATCCACAAAAGCCAGCCAGCCCGCGTTGCAATGAGTGAGGACATTCACCGGCTGGCCGCCTTTCCGCCGGGAAATTTGTTCGATCAGCTCCAATCCGTGCACGCCGATCTGCTGGCAATGCTGCGCATCTTCATCCGCGATGACTTGCGCGGTCTCGAGCGCGCGTGCCACTTTTTCGGCGCTGCTTCCACCGGTGGCGATCCGTGCCAACTGCCGTTCCACCGCCCACGCCAGGTTCACCGCCGTCGGCCGGGTGCTTTTCAATTCCGCCGCCGCCTCCGCCAGGTCGACCCCGGCCAAAGCCGCGAGATACATGCCAAAGCCAGCCGCTGCGCCGATCAAACCCGCGCCGCGCACATGCATGGCGCGAATCGCCTCCGCCATCTGCGCGACCGTGGCCACGTCCTCGATCACGAAGCGGTGAGGGAGGGCCCGCTGGTCGATCAACTGTACGACGCGCTGGTCGTCCGGTTTGATCCAAATGGTGCGGTAATGCTGGCCGGCGACGTTCATGACTTTCCCACCGTAATCGTGCTCGTGCTCCCGCTCGCGCTCGAATTCTCCTCCCCGTGCGAGCGCGAGCAGGAGCGCGAGCACGATTACGATGCCGACAAGGCCGCCGTTTACAAATGGCCCGCATTGGCCATATTGCCCGTCCCCATGGCCATTTTGATCAATCTTCTCCTCGGCGTCTTCGTCCTCGTGGCCTTGCTCATGATCCTGGTCATCCTTATGCAGCGTCCGAAAAGCGAAGGTCTCGGCGCCGCCTTCGGTGGCGGCGTCACGGAAAACATCTTCGGCGCCCAAACCACCAACGTCCTGACCAAGATCACCGGCTGGCTGGCAGGCCTCTTTTTCACCCTCACCTTCGTGCTCTCGATGCTCTACGCGCACCAGACGAACCAGAGCGGCAGCGGCTTGCGCCAACGGTTGGAGAAGAACGCCGGCGCCTCCGCGGTGGTCCCCACGGCTCCCGTGTCTGCCGCCAATCCCGCCATCGGCGCGCCCAATACGATCACGAATCCTACCCCGGGCGACGGTCAATCGACCGTCACGTCCGGCGAGCCGCCCACTCCAGCCGATCTCGCCGTGGGAGTAACGGCGCCCGTCCCGGCGACCGATGCGCCTCCGCCGGAAGCACCGGCTCCGAGCGCCTCCGGGACGCCGAACCCGTAGCCGGGTAGGGTCCGCCGCGCTGCGTAGACCACGACGCGTGGTCTGCGCTGAAATAGCTCGTGCGATTCCAAGCGAGCCCCACCGCCTTGGACGGCGCAGCGCGCTCGTCCCTACCGTGCGCGAACTCCACTCAAGCCCGGGCCCAAGCCCCCGCAGCCAGCCTACAATCCGCTCGGAATACCTTCGGGCTTTGGGCCGGCCTTTTCGTTCAAAGCTTGAGTGAACTCCTGCAGACTCGAAACAATCTGCGGCGCCTTCGTCAAAACCGTGCTGGCCAGCTTCTCCGAGTAATCCGGGCGGCGCTGCGACATTTCCGACAAGGCCATCATGACCGCGAGCGCATTGTTAATCGAATGCTTGATCTCGCTGAACTTCTTTTGCAGCACGATCAGCTCTTCCTGGGAAATGGTGCGCTCTGGATCACTCATGATTTGGGGCAAAATACTGGAGAAACGACGCGTTGATGCTTTACTGACAGGTTCGTTTTTTGTCGTCTTCCGATGCCTGCCGAAAGTATCAAGATCAGCGGTGCGCGCCAGCACAATCTCAAGAATCTGCATCTCGCCATTCCGCGCGAGAAGTTGGTCGTGATCACGGGGATGAGCGGTTCG
>JBBSLZ010000305.1:0-4043 GCA_038233435.1 Chthoniobacterales bacterium | reverse complement strand
TACGACGCGCCGATCTACGCCTATAACGATCAGAACCCGGGAGACGTGATCGCTAACGTGCAGACGGAATTGCAACGCCTCGGTTATAGTGTGGGGGGCGTGGATGGACAATTTGGTCCGGCCACCCGGCGGGCGCTGCTCAACTTCCAGCGCGACAATGGGCTCCCGACGACGGGAGAGATTGATGAGACCACTCTGGAAGCGCTTGGACTCGAATAGCGACGGGAAACATTGAACCAAAGGAACATGAATAACTGATGAAACGCCTACTATCGTTGATCCTCTGTCTGGGAATCGCTTCCATCGTTGCGGTGGAGGCAAAGGATAAAGACAAGGGAGCCAAAAAATACCGGAAGACCCAAGAGAAAGTTTTCAAGCGGCAGGCGAAAGCCGCTCGAAACGAGGTGAAGTCGGAACGGAAAAACAACCGTGCCTTTAATCGAGGACGTGCCCTCGACCGCGCGGGGATCGAAGCGGTGGTAACGCCTAGTCCAGTGGGACGGAATTTCGATCGTGGCGTCCGCAATAATGTCCGCGCCAACATTACCCGTCGCGGGCCAGCGAATTTCTCCTGGGATTACAGCGAGGCGCGCAGTCGTTTTAATCGCGGGGTGCGGCGGGACCGCGGCTATTACCGCAGCCGTTATAATCGCTTTGCGCTTTTTGCAGGTGGCTACTATTACTTCGACCGCGGCTACTGGTATCCCGCCTACGGATACGACTCGGCCTACTCGACTTATCGGTTTGACGAGCCGATCTACGGCTACAATTCGCTCGATCCCAGCCAAGTGATCGTGAACGTGCAGCGCGAACTGCGGCGGGAAGGTTACTATCGCGATTCGATCGACGGCTTGATCGGGCCGAATACACGCGCGGCGCTGGCGCGGTATCAGCGGGAGCGCGGGCTTTCCGTGACGCGGGCGATCGATGGCCCGACGCTCGCTTCGCTGGGCCTGACCTAAGCGAAAATCGACGAGTCAATCTGCGAGCCGCGCGCTGGAGAAATCCGGCGCGCGGTTTTGTTTTGTGCGCGGGCGGATTGCGCGGGGGCGGGGATTGGGCGAATGCTCCGGCGATGTCTTCCGCGCAGCTTGTGGCCCGCGATTTACAACGCTCTTTTCGGATCGGCGCCCGCCGAATCGAAGTGCTGCGCGGCATTTCATTGGAAGTGCAGCACGGCGAAGCGGCTTTTCTGGTTGGCGCATCGGGCGCCGGGAAGACGACTTTGCTCTACACCCTGGCGGGCCTGGAGCGGCCGGAGGCGGGGACGGTCGAATTCGAGGGACAGCGTCTCTACGAGGGGAGCGCGGGGTCGCAGGCGAAGCTGCGGAATGAGAAGATGGGCTTCGTCTTCCAAGGCTATTTTCTTTTGCCGGAATTAACCGCGCTGGAGAATGTAACCCTGCCGGGAATGATCGGCGGGAAGCTGAACCGCGCTGCGGCGGAAGCGAGTCTACGGGACGTCGGGTTGGAGGACCGGATGCACCATTTGCCGGCGGAACTCTCCGGGGGCGAGCAGCAGCGGGTGGCGATCGCGCGGGCCTTAACGAACGATCCCGAAATTATCTTCGCGGATGAACCGACCGGGAATCTGGATTCGAAAACGGGCGACACGATTATCGATCTCCTGCTCGGCCTGGCCCGAGACCGGCAGAAGACACTGCTGGTGGTGACGCATGACAGCCGGTTGGCCGCGCGCGGTGATCGCGAGTTGCGGATCGTGGATGGCGCACTCGGCTGAGTACGGCGCTGGTCGCGCGGCGTCCTCACAAGCGCTCGTCTCGCGTGCGCGGTGTCATTTACCCTTGAATTGACCCGCGAAGAGCCGAACCTTTTTGCGTGCCTACAAAATCAGATGATGCCGATACGATGGTGATGGACGAACCGGAAACGGGTGAAGCTTCGCCTCAAGACGCGGTCAAACCGGCGAACGAATCGCGGACCCAGGCGGCGGAGGCGGCGGTCAAGCCGTTGACCATTTATGTGGACGGAAAATTCGTTCCAGAAGGCGAGGCGAAGGTTTCGGTTTTCGATCACGGCTTGCTCTACGGCGACGGCATTTTCGAGGGAATCCGCTTTTACAATGGGCGCGTCTTTCGGCTGGAGGAGCATCATGATCGGCTCTGGGATTCGGCGCGCTCGATTTGCCTGGAGATTCCGATGAGCCGGGCGGCGATGACGGAGGCGTTACTCGAGACGGTGCGGCAGAATGGGCTGAAGGACGGCTATATCCGCCAGATCGTGACGCGCGGGGTGGGCAATCTGGGGTTGAATCCGGTCGGTTGTGAAAAGCCGACCGTCATCATCATCGCGGCCACGATCGCGCTCTATCCGGAGGATGTTTATCGGAATGGTCTAACGATCGTGACCTGCCCGACGCGCCGGGCCGGTGCGGCCACGCTCAACCCCGCGGTCAAGTCGCTCAATTATCTGAATAACGTGATGGCGCGGATCGAGGCGAATCTGGCCGGTGCGGACGAGGCGTTGATGTTGAACGATGCGGGCAACGTGGCTGAATGCACCGCGGATAACGTTTTCATTATTAAAAAAGGGCAACTCTTCACGCCGCCGATCAGCGCGGGCGCCTTGCGCGGAATTACGCGTGCGGTTGTCTTCGAGATTGCGGATGAGCTGGGGATTCCGATCAAGGAGACGGACATCTCGCGGCACGATGTTTTCGTGGCGGACGAATGTTTCCTGACGGGCACAGCGGCGGAGGTCATCCCCGTGATCAAAGCGGACGGGCGGATGATTGGCACTGGGAAGCCGGGCGAGTTAAGCGGTCGCATGATCGCGCGTTTCCGGGAGCTGACGCGCGCGTCCGGGACGCCGATCTATTCGTAAAGATGCGGCGGGGACTTTCCGCAGGCGCGTCAGGATGAATTTCGCTGAAATATTTTCCACCGAAGCAGGTCTAACTTACTGAGATGTTGTGTGACGTTTGCAAATGCAATGATGCGACTGTTTTCCTGACCCAGATCGTGGAGGGAAAGATGCAGAAGGTGAACCTGTGCGATGCCTGCTCGAAGGAGAAGGGCGTGCAGGATCCGACCGGTTTTGCGCTGGCGGATCTCTTGCTGGGAATCGGCGCGGCGGAGGAGATCGAGAAAGGGGCACCGACCGAGAAGTGCCCGGTCTGCGGTTTTACGCAGGCAGATTTTAAGAAAACGGGCCGGCTGGGGTGCAGCGCCTGCTACGTAACCTTTGCGGAAGGTTTGGGCAGTCTCCTCAAAGCGATGCACAAAGGCACTGAACACGTGGGCAAATTGCCGCATCGCGCGCACCGGGAGATCGAGCGGAGCGATCGGATGCGGACATTGACGAAGGATCTAAAGAAGGCGGTCGCGGACGAGAATTATGAGGGCGCGGCCGCGCTGCGGGATCAGATCAAGCAACTCGGAACGCAACTGACGGCAGATTGACGCGATGAAATTTTCGAATGTTTTGGCGAGTGGCGGTGAGTGGCTGCGCGGCGATGGCCCGCACCATCAGATCGTGATCAGCAGCCGCGTCCGGCTGGCGCGGAATATCCGGCACCACGCCTTTCCGGGCTGGGCGAAGAAGGCGGAGCGCACGCAGGTGCTGGAGCTGATCAAGCCGCGGGTGGAAGAATTACCGGAAATGCAGGACTCCTTTTCGGAGATGCTGCAGGATCTTTCCGCTTTGGAAAAACAGGTCCTGGTGGAGCGCCACTTAATCAGCCGGGAGCAGGCCGCCAAAAGCGTGGGCAGCGCAGTGGTGATGAATCGACGCCAGACGCTGAGCATCATGGTGAACGAAGAGGATCACCTGCGGATGCAATCGATCCGCTCGGGGTTGCAACTGAAGAACGCCTTCAAGCTGGTCGATAAAGTGGACAGCACGCTGGAAGGGAAGCTGGATTTCGCTTACGACGCGCGGCTCGGATATTTGACCGCGTGCCCGACGAACGTCGGCACCGGGATGCGCGCTTCGGCGATGTTGCACCTTCCGGGATTGGTCTTAAGCGAGATGATCAATCAGGTCATCGGGGCGGTAAACAAAATCGGGCTGGCGGTGCGCGG
>JBBSLZ010000304.1:0-4045 GCA_038233435.1 Chthoniobacterales bacterium | reverse complement strand
GACCATGATCGCATCCAAGCTGCGCGCCACCTCGGCATAGCCCCCCGCGGAACGCCCGCCCAACAGAAACGCGCAGCCCGCCGGCAGCAGTGCGCGCAAGTTTTTCAGATCGCGGCGCAAGGCGGTATCGTCCGGAGGATAGACAATACTGAGGCCGACCGCGCGCGGCCGCAGATTCCGCAGTGCGCCCGCCAATTCTTCCACCGGCAACGCCGCGCCCAGATAGGTGGTGCGCCAGCCGTGGCTCCGCGCCGCCGCCGCTACGATGATCGCACCGAGTTCGTGCAACTGTCCCGGCGGCGTGGCCAGCACCAGATGAGGTGCCTGCACATTCTCGGCGTAGGGCCGCGCGAACGTGGCCAGGAACTCGGTGATGCACGCCGTCGCAAAATGCTCGTGCGCGATCGTGAAGTCGCCCTCCCGCCAGACTTCCCCCACTCTTTCCGTGAGCGGCGCGATGAATTTTTGCAACACCGCCGGCGAGCCCAGCTCGACCGCCGCCCGCTCCAAAAGTTTGCGCAGGGCACGCCCGTTCATCTCGCCGATCAAGGCCATCGCGTTCTCAATCATCGCCGCCGCGCGCGCCTGCCGTTCCTCCGCTTGCTGGCTCCGGCCGCCGGTTGGGGCGACTCCGACCTCGCGCAGGAGACGCTGCAGTTCCGGCAAGGTAGCGTTCGCGATTTGGCCAATGCTGTGGCCGGCATCGCTCGCTTCCTTCAGTAAACGGAGCCGCTCGACGTCTTCTTCGGTATAGAGGCGGCGATTATTACTCGCCCGCACCGGCTGCACCGCGCCATAGCGTTTCTCCCAAACCCGGATGACGTGCGGCGAGAGGCCGGTCTGGCGGGTGACATACTTGATCGTGCGAACCGCCTTCATTGCTCTAGAGACGAAACGCCGTGGAAAGCAGCTTGGATGCAGACGCGACACACAGGGAAGGACTTAGCACAAAAAGTTCCAGCGCAGCCGAAACGTTTTGAGATTGTCTCCCCCTTCCCGTTCCACGCATGCTCCCGCCGCATGAACGAATCCAGCACGCGTCCCTATCCCCCCGGTTTCCGACCCCGGCGCGGACTGAACTGGTTCCTCATCGGCCTCATGTACGCCTCCTATTACATGTGCCGCTACAACTTCCGCTTCGCCACCCCAGGGCTGAAAGCCGAGTTCGGCTTCACCACCTTCCAGATCACCGGCATGCTCAGCGCCTGGGCGCTCGCCTACGGCACCGGCCAGCTCGTCAACGGCCTCATGACCGACCGCATCGGCGGCAAACCCGCCATGCTCATCGGCGCGGTCGGCACCATCATCGTCAACCTCATCTTCGGCTTCGCTTCCTTCACCGGCACCTTCGCCACCTTCGCCCTCATCTGGCTCATGAACGGATACATCCAGGCCTGGGGCACGCCCGGCATGGTCAAGATGAACGCCGCCTGGTTCCAGCGCACCGAGCGCGGCACCTTCGCCGGCATCTTCGGGTTCATGATCCAGCTCGGGCAATTCGCGATCGGCAACCTGGCGCCCATCATCCTGGCCGGCTTCACCATCGGCGTCTGGGTGGTGGCCCCGGGCGAATGGCGGTGGCTCTTCCGCATCCCGCCCTTCATCGTCGCCTTCGTCGCCATCCTGCTCGCGCTTTTCGTCAAACAAACTCCCGAAGAAGCTGGCTACCCGGACGTAATCGAACGCGACGGCGGCTCCGCCAGCGAGGTGACCACCGGCGTGCGCGAATGTTTCGTCACCATCTTCACCCATCCATTAATCTGGTTCTACGCCATCGCCTACGCCTGCACCGGCGCCGTCCGGAACAGCTCCGATCAGCTCGCCATCCTCTACTTCGTCGAGCAGCTCAAACTGAACATGGAGGCCAAACCAGCCGCCGTTTTCTGGACCATCAACGCCATGCCCTTGGTCGCCGTGCTCGGTTCCTTCTCCGCCGGCGTCCTCTCCGATAAAGTCTTCAAAGGCCAGCGTTCCCCGGTCGCGATGGGTCTCTATTTTCTCGAAACCATCGTCATCCTGATCGCCGCCGTCGTCATCCTCTCCGGCGCGGTCGGCCCGACGCCGCTCGGCATTTTCATCGGCTGCCTCTTCCTCGTCCTCATCTCGCTGACCGCGAATTCCACCCACGCCATCGTCGGCGCCGCCGCCCCGATGGACATCGGCGGCCGAAAAATGGCCGGCTTCGCCTCCGGCGTGATCGATTCCTTCCAATACTACGGCGCCGCCATCGCGCTCCCCGTCACCGGATGGCTGATCGACCGCTACGGTTGGGGCGTCTGGTATCCCACCATGGCCAGCTTCGGCGCCATCGGCGGCGTCTCCATGTTGCTCGTGATGCGAAAACAAAAACGCCTAACCGCCGCCGGCGACCCCCGCGCACAGCCGCGCTAGCGGAGCGCGCTGTAGCCACGTCCCTGCGGGACGTGCGAGAGCGGCGTTCGCGAAACCAATCGACGTCCGACCCACCATTCCCCTCCTCCCCCGCGCGTCCCGCAGGGACGCGGCTACAACAGCTGCAACTGCTCCACCCGCGGCCGGAACCCAGCGGTAGACAACACCGGCCGCTCCCCGATCCCCTCCCGCCGGCAAGCCACCCGAAACATCGCCCCGATCTGTTCCGCAAAAATTCCCTCACCCGTCTGGCGTTTACCCCACTTCGCATCGTAAAGCCGATCGCCGCCACGCAGATCGCGCAGCCGGCCGAGCACCTTCTCCTTCCGCTCCGGGAAATGCTCGCCTAACCAGCGCTCAAAAATCGGCGCCACCGTCCAAGGCAGGCGCAGCACCACAAAACCGCCAAACTGCGCCCCCGCCTTCGCGCACGCAGCCACGATCGCCGGCACCTCATGGTCGGTAATCCCGGGCACAATCGGCGCCACCATGAAGCCGACCGGCACGCCCGCAGCGCGCAATTGCGAGATCGCATCCAGCCGCGCTTGTGGCGGCGAAGTGCGCGGCTCGAGGATGCGTTGCAACCCGCGATCCAGCGAAGTCACCGAAAGATTTACCGCCACGGCGTTGTGCGCGGCCAGCTCGCGCAAGACATCCATGTCGCGCGTGACCAGTCGGTTCTTCGTAATAATGCCGACCGGGTTACGAAATTTCGCCAGCACCTCCAGGCAACGTCGCGTGATCCGAAGCCGGCGCTCGACCGGTTGATACGGGTCCGTCACCCCGCTCAAAACAACCGTCTGCGGCTCCCACTTCGGCGAAGCCAATTCCGCTTCCAAGAGCTCGGGCGCATTCTCCTTCACCATGATGCGCGTCTCAAAATCGAGCCCGGCCGAGAACCCAAGATACTCATGCGTGGGCCGCGCGTAGCAATATGCGCAGCCGTGCTCACAGCCGCGATAGGGATTCACGCTCGCGCCGAAACCGATGTCCGGACTGTCGTTCCGCGCGATGATGCTCTTGGTGCTATCGCGAAAGAACTGCGTGGCCGGGCGCGGACGCTCATCGTCTTCCTCCGACGGCTCGACCGGATCGAGTTCGAGATGCAGCTTCTCGAAGCGATTCGCGGGATTCCCCGACGCGCCCCGTGTCGCCTGCACTCGGGCATCTTCGGAATCCGCGTAGGCCCTCCAGGCTTCCTCCGGGTTAGAACGCTTCTTCAAACGAAAACGTTCGCGTGAACATGCCCTCCTGTCCAGCCGCCACGCTCAAGACGGGACCGCGCCGGAACCCGCTGTAGCCACGCCGCTGCGTCGGCGTGTGAACCGTTATCCCGCCACCTCAAAGCGTCCAAAGGTCACCAAACGCCCTCACGAAGCGCACCTCGCCCACCACTACTGCCGACGCGCCGCTCCTTGATCATCCCGCGTGGAATGGAACAATAGGAACGCTGCGCCGCACACCAGGAGGGGTGGTCGAGTGGTTGATGGCTCCGGTCTTGAAAACCGGCAGGGCGAAAGTCCTCGTGGGTTCGAATCCCACCCCCTCCGCTTTTCTATTTCTCACTTTCGATCCGATCGCCGATGGAGCCGCCGCGTCCGCCCCTTAAACCGAAAGGAGAATTCTTCGGCGAATTGGAAGCAGGCCGCGGTCT
>JBBSLZ010000303.1:0-4063 GCA_038233435.1 Chthoniobacterales bacterium | reverse complement strand
GAGGAGGATGAAGGCGATTTCGTCGAGCATCTCTTCAGCGCCACCACGCACGATTATCTCATGTTCTTCACCACCAGCGGCCGCGCCTACGTGGAGAAGGTCTACGAAATTCCCGAGATGGGACGCGCCGCCAAAGGCCGCTCCATTGCCAACCTGCTCGAACTCCGGAGCGAAGAAAAAATTGCCGCCACCATTCGCGTCCAAGCGCAAAAAAGCGGCATCGCCCCAAATATCATCGACACCACCTGGGACGAAAACTTCCACATCGTTTTCGTGACCCGGACCGGGATCGTAAAGAAGTCGAATCTCTCCGATTACAGCAACGTGCGGAAGGGCGGCATCATCGCGATCAACATCGAAGCCGATGATTGCCTGATCGACGCCAAGTTAACCAACGGCGACAACGAGATCATTCTCATCACACACGAAGGCATGAGCCTCCGCTTTCACGAAGAACAACTGCGCGATCAAGGGCGTAACACCGTTGGCGTCTGGGGCATTCGCCCAGAGAAAGGCGACCTCATCGTCGGGATCGCGTTGGTCGATGATCAATCAATGCTGCTCGTGGCAGGCGAAAACGGCATCGGCAAACGCACATCGTTCGAAAACTACCGGAAGCAGAAGCGCGGCGGCAAAGGCATCATCACGATGAAGACCGGGGAGAAAACCGGAAAAGTCGTCGGCGCGCTCACCGTCACCGACGCGGACGAGCTGATGCTGATCACGACCAAAGGCCAGATGGTCCGCACTCGCGTGAAGGAAATCCGCGAGACCGGCCGGAACGCGCAAGGCGTGAAGCTGATGGACCTGCGCGGCGCGGAGAAGTTGCAGGCAATCGCCCGAGTCGTCAGCCAGGAAGAATCTGAAGAGGAAGAAGTGGCTCCCGCCACGGAAGCGTAAAGCGCGTCTTAGTCGGCCGGTAGGGACCGCGCGCTGCGCGGTCTAGGAGTCGTGGCTGCGCGTCATGGTGCGGAATGATCTCAGCGCGGACCACGCGTCCTAGACGCCGCAACGCGGGCGTCCCTACCCCGTGTACCCTTGGCCATGCGCCCTGGTGGCGGCCCGGCAAAAGAAAAAGGGACACGCCCGAAAGCGTGTCCCTTCTCAAAGCTGGAGCCGGCCCGCCCTCGGGCCGAACTTCCGTGCGTAGCCCGACTAGTAGCCCGGGGTGGTGGCTCGCGTCGTCGTCGTACTGGTCGTGGCTGGCCGGGTCACTACGGCCTCACGGGTCGAAGTGGTCGTGGTGGTGGAGGAAGGCGTGGAGCACGAGGACAACACGGCAGCAAAAACGGCGAGAAGTGGCGTCAGGATAAGGAGTTTTTTCATATTAGTTTGGTTTGTGATCAACCTCGATTCGGAGGAAGGCGAGCGAAAGGCTGTATCAAGCGTCAACTTTCTCACTTGTCGTCGATCCCACTCGAGGGCGACCCAATCAATCCGCGACCGAGCCGCGCAGCTTTTTCAAGGTGGACCGCTTCCGTTTCGTTTCCAGAATGCGACGTTTTAACGCTCGCGGCCGCGGCCGATTCTGGCGGCGCACCTTTTCGCGCTCCGCTTTGGCGGCGGCCTTGCTGGTCCGCTCCCGGGTTTCGACCGCTTCGGTTAAACGCGCGCGCGCCAGCTTCCGGTTCATCGCCTGCGAACGCGAATCCTGCACTGTCACGCTCAACCCGCTCGGCCGATGCCGCAGGGTGACGGCGGTCGAGACCTTGTTCACGTTCTGCCCGCCGGGGCCGCCCGAGCGAGCGAAGGTTTCCTCCAGATCTGACTCCCGCAGCTCGCTCATTGCTTAGAGCGGCGGAATTTGTTCGCGCCCGTGCCGCATGACGCGCGACATCCAGACAAGCTCATTTAAAAACTTCGCCCTCCGCCCCACGTACTGCCGGCCTTGCCGCGCGGTTCCGGGAGGTAAAAGTTGCGGAGGCGGCATCACGGTCGGACAGATCAGCGTAAAGACCTTTTGCTTTGCCTGCGACTTCTATCTGCAAACCGAAGCCAGCTAATAAAATTCGACATGCCGACCGCGCCGAAGCTATAAGAGACGCCAGAATCATGGAGCCTCTCCTGGCGAGCAAGATAGTCAACGCGCTGATCGCGAATGCGACTCCGAATTTCGCGCTTTATACCTCGCTGGCCAGGGCGACCGGGCTCGGCGGCACTCTCGGGGAGGTTCAGAAAGCCGCTACAGAAAGTATTCTATCGGCCTTTCAGGAATATTACGGAGGCCTATGGGTGGGTGGTAAAGCGTCGCTTAGCCCGAACGAAATTGCATTCGCGCCGAATGCCCTGAACAGGGTTGTGCACAAGGGAGACATGTCCTTCGCTATCCCGTTGGCGGATGTGACCGATGTCGTGATCGAACCCAGTTATTTTACAAAGATCATCGCGATCCAGACACAGTGCGGGGCTTTTAAGATGCGCTGTTATGGTGCCACCAAGTTCGCCCAGACAATCCGGCAGGCGCGAGAAAGGGCCAACAATCATCCGCCTCCCGTTTCATAAGGCGAGCCAAGCATCGGTCGGCTCCCCCCACCCTACCGATGGCCGGACTCGAACCGGCACGGGCCGTTAAGCCCAACGGATTTTAAGTCCGTTGCGTCTGCCATTTCGCCACATCGGCGGGAAGCGGCGTTATCTTACCCGTCTCCGCGCGCAGACCAAATCATTTGCGATGGCCGAGCCCGCGAGCCACCCTGATTTTTTCCAACTCCCGCCCCCGCATGACCACCGCCAATAAAATCACAATCGTCCGGATTCTCCTCATTCCGGCGTTTGTGACGATGGCGATCTACTACGGCCAGAGCGTGGCCGAAGGCGAGCCGCTGGAATGGCAACGCTTCGCCGCCATCATCATCTTCCTTGTCGCCGCGGTCAGCGACGGCCTCGATGGCTATGTGGCCCGGCGCTATAATCAGCGCAGCGCGCTCGGCGTCATTCTCGACCCGATCGCCGACAAAGGCCTCCTCCTCAGCGGCATCATCACGCTCAGCATCAGTAACTGGAGCGAACTCAGCCCCGAGTACGGCCGCTTCCCGGCCTGGTTTCCGGTCCTCGTCATCTCGCGCGATGTGGTCATTCTGGTCGGGAGCGCCGTTCTGCAATTGCTGAATGGCAAGGTCTTGGTGCGAACCAGTTGGACCGGAAAAGTCGCCACCTTTTTGCAAATGACGGCAATCGCCTGGGTCATGCTACAGTTCCACTTCCTGCCGCTCATTTACGTCGTCGCCGCCGCCGGTCTCTTCACCGCCGTCTCCGGTGTCATCTACGTGCTCGACGGCGTTCGCCAGCTCCAGGTCGCAGGCCACGCAAACGCCCGGCCGGACTAGCACCGGTCTTCTTTTTTTAATGACAACGCAGCCTCACGAGAAATTTGTCGGCAAGGTCGCCATCGTCGGCCGTCCCAACGTCGGCAAGAGCGCGCTCTTCAATCGGCTCGCCGGCCGCACCATCGCCATCGTGCACGATCAACCCGGCATCACCCGCGATCGCCTGGCCGCACCGTGCACGAAAGGCGCGCGCCCATTTCTCATCTGGGACACGGGCGGGATCGGCGGCGCCGGCGAAACGGAGCTCGCGGCTCAGGTCCGGACCGCCGCCGACGCCGCCATGCGCGAGAGCGATCTCATCCTCTTCGTCGTCGACGCGCAGCACGGGATGGCGCCGATCGATCAAGACCTCGCCGCCATGCTACGCAAATCGAAGACCCCGGTGGTGCTGGTGGTCAACAAGATCGACCACCCGAACCACGAAGCGCTCGAATCCGATTTCGCCCGCCTGAACTTCAAGCGTCTGGTCCCCATCAGCGCCGCCCACGGCCGCGGCATCTCCGATCTCCTCGAAACAATCGACGCGTTGCTCCCCAAATCGGAAATCAGCGATCAGAAATCAGAGATCCAAAAACCCCTCGCCCTCGCCATCATCGGCCGTCCCAACGCCGGCAAATCCTCGCTCGTCAACGCCGTCCTCCAGGATCAACGCACGATCGTAAGCGACATCCCAGGCACCACGCGCGACTCGGTCGACATCGCCTACGAGCGGAAAGGCCGGCATTACCTCCTGATCG
>JBBSLZ010000302.1:0-4072 GCA_038233435.1 Chthoniobacterales bacterium | reverse complement strand
TTAAGTTCCCCACCACCCCAGCTAGGAGGAGGCTCAGAGAAACGTCACGCCAAAGATCGCGCGGATGCGACCGCAGTAAAAGCACCAGGACAAAGAGAAGCGCCGCGCTGGAGAGGGCCACGAAAAAAAGATTGTTGTTCTTAAAAGAACCAAAGGCGGCGCCGGTATTGGTGACGAAGACCAGCGCGAAGAATTCCGGGATGACGATGAGTGGTTCCTCCGGCAGGATGAAACGCAAGGCAAGCCACTTGGTCACCTGGTCGAGGAGATAGAGCGGCAGGGTCAGCAGAAGGATAAATTTCATGGCGGGCAGCGCGGGAGAGATTCTGTCGGTCAACTTGCCGCGTTCGGTTTCTTTTCCGGTAAGGCAGCGACCACCTCTTCACAGCGATCACAGAGTTCCGGATGCAAAACGCTGGCACCCACGGAGGCGCGATGACGCCAGCAGCGGCTGCACTTCGCGTGCGCAGTGCGCTCTATCGTGGCGGTCGTCTCCAGGCTTTGCTCGAGCGTGAGATCACTCAGAATCAAGAACTCCTCCAGCTCCTCTCGCTCGGCGCCCTTGCTCTGGGTCAGATCAGCTCGCAGGACGACCGCGGCTTCCAAGGCGTTTCCGATCAGCTTTTCCTGGCGCGCCTGTTCGACCGCCTGACCGATCGTGCCGCGCCACCTCAGGAGTGTCTCGACGGCTGCTTCCGCCGCTGCGTCCTGCCACTTGGGATCCACTTCCGGGAAAAACTCCAGATGCACCGAGCGCTTGTGGCCGAGATAACCCCATGCTTCCTCCGCGGTGAAAGCCAGGATGGGCGCGAGCAGCCGGGTGAGCGCGGCGAAGACTTCGTGCATCGCCCTTTGCGTGGCGCGCCGGCGTCCGGCAGCCGCCGGATCGCAATACATCCGGTCCTTTGTGATATCGACGTAAAGGCTGCTCAGATCGACCGCGCAAAACTGATTGAGCGTGTGGTAAACCTTGTGGAACTCGTAGTTCGCATAAGCCGCGCGGCACTCCGCAATCACCTGCTGCAGCCGATGCATGATCCACCGGTCTACGAGGGTGAAACCCGCCTTGTCCCGGGCCTCTTCACCCGCCTCGAATCCCGCCAGATTTCCGAGCAGAATCCGTAACGTATTTCGGATGCGCCGATAAGTATCGCTCAGCCGCGTAAACATCTCTTCCGAGAAGGGCACATCGTCGGTGTAATTCACGCTGCTAACCCAAAGCCGAACGATATCGGCGCCGTGTTTACCGACGAAATGCCCGGCATCCATCGGCTTGGCATACTCGCTCGACTTCGAGATTTTCTTCCCATCCACGTCCACCACGAAACCGTGGGTGACGCAGGTCCGGTAAGGCGCACGATCGTGCAAAGCCACGCTCGTCATGAGCGAAGATTGAAACCAGCCGCGGTGTTGATCCGTCGCTTCGAGATACATATCCGCCGGATCGCGGAGCGCGGGATGAGTCGCCAGCACCGCCTGATGGCTGACGCCGGAATCGATCCAGACATCGATCGTATCGCCACGATGGCGCGTGCCTTCCGGCAAATCGAGTTCCTGCGCGAGGGCGGCATCGTCCAGTTCAAACCACACATTCGATCCCCGCTTTTCCACCACTTCCGCCAGCTTGCGAATCCAGTCCGGATTAAGAATGGGTTCGCCTTCCGCCGAATAGAAAGCCGGCAGCGGCACGCCCCAGCTTCGCTGCCGGGAAATGACCCAATCAGGCCGCGATTCCACCGTCCCCGAAATCCGCGCCTCGCCCCACGGCGGCAGCCATTTTACCTCCTTGATCGCTTCGAGCGCTTTTCCGCGCAGGTCATCGATCCGGATAAAGAATTGCTCCACCGCCCGAAAAATGATCGGCGTCTTCGAACGCCAGCAATAGGGATAGGAATGCTGGTAAACTTCCTCCGCCACGAGCATTTGGCGTTCGCGGAGGAGGGCCACGATGGCGGCGTTCGCTTCGAAAACGTATTTGCCGGTCAACTCCGGAAGGCCAGCTTCGTCCGTGAAGCGGCCTTCATCGTCCACCGGCGAAAGAATTGGCAGACCATTCTTTTTCCCTAATGAGTAATCATCGTCGCCGTGGCCCGGCGCGATGTGGACGCAGCCCGTCCCGGTGTCCATCGTTACGAAATCAGCCGTCAGGACGATCGCGGTGCGCGGCAAAAACGGATGTTGGGCGCCGATACCTTCCAGCTTGGTGCCGGGAAACGATTGCGCCGGCTCGCCCGCGGGCAGCCAGCCAGTGGCAGCGCTGAATTTCTCCACGAGCGATGCTGCGAGGACGAAGGTAGCGCAACCATTCTGGTTGCTCTCTCCAATCTGCAAGCTGGAAGCTTGCGCTACCTTGGAGAACTCCTGGGCCACATAGCGTTCTTTGGGATGCACGGCGATGGCGAGGTTGGCGGGCAACGTCCAGGGCGTTGTCGTCCAGATAACGATACTGGCCTTCCCTTTCAACTCGCCCGTCGCGATTGGGAATTGGACGTAAACGGCCGGATCCTCGCGATCATGATATTCCACTTCCGCGACCGCCAGCGCGGTCTGCGCTCCCGTGCTCCAGAAGACCGGCTTCTTCGATTCGTAAACCAGGCCCTTCTCCACCAAGACCGCGAACGCGCGCAAGATCTCCGCTTCATAAGCCGGATCGAGCGTGAGATACGGATGCTCCCAATCGCCCAGCACGCCCAACCGTTTGAATTGGCCCCGTTGCAGATCGACAAACTTGCGCGCGAAAGCCTCGGAGCGCTGCCGCACTTCCAGTGGCGAAAGGCCGCGCGTCTCCTTCACCACCTTGAACTCGATCGGCAGCCCGTGACAATCCCAGCCCGGCACAAAGGGCGCGCGGAAGCCAAGCATCGTTTTCGATTTCACGACCAGATCCTTGAGGATCTTGTTCAAGGCCGTGCCCATGTGGACATCGCCATTCGCAAACGGCGGCCCATCGTGTAGGACGAACAATTCCGCGCCTTCCCGCGCCTGCTGGATCTGCTGGTAAAGCCCGGTCTCCTCCCACGTTTTCAGAATCTGCGGCTCCCGAGCCGTCAGACTCGCCTTCATCGGAAAATCCGTCTTCGGAAGGTTCAGCGTTTCTTTATAATTCTGGGCCATCGCGGGAACGGCGAGGCTACCATCCGGCGAATCCCAGCGCAACGGGGCGCTCCCGCTAAGCCGTCGGAATGCAGTTGGAGGCGGTGGCGATCGGCGGGTGGTAGCGGCGCTCAGCCGCGCTTCCCAACTGCATGGAGACGGCTGTTCCCGCACCATGCCGAAAGCGCGGCGTGCTCGCGAAAGCACGCCGCGCTTCGAATTAGTTCCTGATTAAAACGACGCTCAGGGCGCCAGAGCGGCCCCGGAGCGCTCCTTGACGAGACTGATATCACTCGCGTTCGTCCCGCCGCTCACGTTTCGTTTGCAGGTCGGCGACGTTGGAAAGATTGACGGCGATCGCCTGCGGTACGGTCTATTTTCGGCGCTCGGAGCCTCCCCGATTGTATCGGTCGAAATAAAGCCGGCCCTTATATTTACTTCCCCGGTTCGGGGATTCTCCCTCCTCCGGCTGAAATATACGCGCAGAGATCGAGGGGCGCGCGAACCAAAAAGAGTGACGGCTATCTCCCATGAGTGCAGGATTTCTCCTCACGATCGCTCGCGTACGTCGGGCTTCTACCCGAGTCGAACCAAGGGCGCCGCGGCGCCGGGAAAATTGAGGACCAACTAAAATGAAACTCGCTCTCTCGTTATCTCCTTCTGCTCGTCGCGCCTCCTCCCTCGCCTTGTTCGCCTGCACCCTCGGGTTCGTCGCCCTGGCGTTCGGTCGCCCCTCTTCCTCTCCAGGCACTCCCGGAAAAGCCGGGGACGTCACTCAAGAATCACTGCAACCCGATGCCGCTAACCTTCTCGTTGTCCCGCCGCGCTATCAGAACTACGCCCCGCCTCCAGGCCTTGGCGAGAGCGCAGGGGAACCCTCAATCGGGGTCAACCCGGCAACGGGTAAGGTGTTCTTCATCGCCAATACACAAACCTTGCGAGTCGACCTCGACGACTGCTCTTCGCCCGCAGTCGCGTT
>JBBSLZ010000301.1:0-4089 GCA_038233435.1 Chthoniobacterales bacterium | reverse complement strand
GCCGTGGGGCGTCTCGGCAGTGACATCAAATCCGCTCCAGGCCAGATGCGGCCGGTCGCCGATCGTGGCGCGATAGGTTGCCAGCACATCTGGCCGCTCTTGTAATCGGATCGAGGAAAGCCAGAGATGGCCGTTCAAGACGATGTCCACGGTCTCCAAGCGCGCGTCTTCCCGAAAAATCCAGCCTGCGATCCGTATCTCTCCGTTCGGCTGCCGGTCCACGGCATCGAGGTATCCGTGGATCAGCGGCTTAATCGGACACGGAGTCGGTGTTGTTACCATGCGAGCAGCTTATGGTGGCGGCTTTGGGTTACCAACGTGAAAAGCATTCCGTCATGGATTCCGGCCAGAGCCGGATCGAGAGGTGAGGTGGAGAGCCGTCGCTTGCTATTCAAAGGCGCACTCTCCACCGGGATGGCGAGAAAGAAGCAATCACGGCCGTGGTGCGCCAGTTGGCGATCGATTGACCTTGGCGCTGGCGGCCAGGCTGGGCGCAAACGCGTTATAACCGCCAAGGGGGAAATGCTGCTCGCGAAGCCGCTGGTCCCGGCCAACAGGGGCGATGATGACTTGTTAGCCGGGCTTACCAATCAGATGGAGTGGGTAGAGGAACAACCAGTTGAGAACGGGGGTATAGGATTGCTCGGCATGGCACCGCCGAAAATCTGTGAGCGGGCCTGGGCGATTTGGGATTTTAGTTGATCCACTCCGGGACTGCGGGGCATCGGAGCCACAATATTTTCCGCGTTCTCAAATGCTGGTCTGCGAGTCCCAATCCGCTCGCAGCCTCCGAAAATGCCCATGACATTCAGTCGATACGTTCGTAGCGGCGCGGATGTAGGAATCGAATTGTGCATATTTTGAAAAGAGGTCGAGTGCTTTTTGATAATCGACCCGCCCCGCCTCTGGCGTGCCTTGGATAAACTTGAGGTTCGCCATCGCGCTACAATTTCTTTGTCATTGGGTTCGGCCCGAACGAGCGACCTTCGGACAGCATCGTCACGATAGTTGTCATACACGAGTTCGGTCGCGCTGGGGAAGCGTTTCCGCAGCGCTTTGCGCGCTGCGCGAATGACTGCCTGATGCTGCGGCGCGAATTCCTTGATGAAGCTTCGCAGCTGCTCTTCAAGCTCGGTTGCTTTATTGGTGGGGACGCGTGGCATGTGCCTAACGAGGTTTATATGACGAGGCGCTGCACGAGGAGGGTATTGGCGGTGAAGGTGTTGCCTCGGGAAGTGAAGGGGAGGCTGGCCAGGATGACCGCGAGAGCGAGGGGGAGGCGCTCCAGTAGAGGCCTTGGCGCAGGAGTTGGTAGGCCAGCAGCGCGCAGACTTCGCTGGCCGGGGATGAGATCACGATGGGCGAGATGTTCCGGGGCGTTTTGTGGGGTCTCATGGGGCGCGGGGGTTGGTTATAGCAAGGGGGTCGGTTTAGGGGGAAAGGTTTTGGCTGGGTGGGCGCGTTGGCGGGATGGGACGCGGATTTTTGGGGGGCGGTTTGGAAGCCTGTTTCGGCAGAATGCCGAAACCAGCACGCCTGGAGACGTGCGCTACCCGGATGTGGTGATCGACTCGCTCGTGAGTCGGCGCAGAGCGGTCGGCGGCGGTCTTGGTTACTCTACGATGTCGTCGGCGGTGTCGGGGAGGCGGTCGGGGCCGGCGGAGTAGAGGTCGTAGCCGTTGGGGTTTTTTCGGCCGGGACTGAGGTAGATGTAGTCTTTGCCCCACGGATCTTTGGGGACGGAATCGAGGAGCTGGGTCCAGCGGGCGGGGCGCGGTTCGGCTTGGGGTTGGGTGACGAGGGCGTTGAGGCCTTGATCGGTGGTGGGCGGGGTGCCGTTGAAGCTTTCGTAGAGTTTGATCTGGGTGCGCAGGCTTTGGAGGGAGCTTTGCACGGCGACGATCCGGCTGACCTCGACGTTGCCGCGGAGTTTGTAGATGGCAGTGCCGAGGAGGAGCCCGATGATCATGACTACGAGCATGATCTCTAAAAGAGTGAAGCCGCTGTCGTTCCGTTTCATGAGGATAAGTCGCTGCGTTTGGGGTGATGGTAACGCGGTGGAGGAGCCGTGATCGGTTATGGGTCGGTGCGGAGGAGGTAGTCGGATTTGTCCCAGAGATATTTGAGCTGGATCTGGGTGGCGCGAATGGCGGAGGCGGGGGCGCCGGCGCCGCCGGTGATGACGAGGTCGTTGGTGCCGACGCGCAGAGAGCTGGCGGGAATGAGTTTTTGGGCTCGGATCCAGCCGGTGTAACCGAACCGCATCGGGCCGATGAGCCGGGAGGTTTCGCCGCGATAAGCGGGGTCGGCGAGGTCGGGGAGGGTGAGGGAGACGGGGCCGAGCGATTGGCCGTTGAGGAAAATTTCGGGCGGTGAATCGACGCGTGCGCTGTTTACCTCGAAGCTGAGGAGGGCGAGCAGCGGCTGGGTTTCGATCCCGAATTGAAAGGCGGCGCCGGTCTGCACGCTGGCGCCGACGCGGATGCTTTCCGCGGCGAGAGGGGCGGTGACGGTGCCAAAGCTTTCGGTATCGCTGGAGGGCGCCTGGAGGTGGGGGGAGGCGGCGAAGGGTTCGGCGATGATGTCTTGCTTTTGGGCGGTGGCGGGATGGGCGACCGGGCGGCTCATCATCCAATCGAGGAACGCGCCCCGGATAGTGCTGCCATCGCCGGGCACTTCGAGGTCGATGCAGGAAATGCCGATCATGGGGAGGAGGACGGAGTCGCTGGTGGGGAGATCGAGGCCGGCGCCGAGCGCCCCGGATTGCATGACCTGGGTGCCGGATTCATCCCAGATGGTGATGGTGGGACGCTGCTCGGGTTTGTCGTCGAAGAGAATACGAAGGAGGAGGAGCGGGAGGTCGAGCTGCGGGCGCGCGACGCGGATACGGAAGACGGAGCGTTCGGGTTCGTCGCCTTTTTTGGGGGTGTTGACGAGGGTGACGGATTCGACCCAGGCGGGGGTGTTTTGGGGTTTCGAGTAGGTGCCGTCGGATTGGCGGAGGTCGAGCCAGGCGCTGTGGGGGGCGTCGATCCGCATCCCGTTGGCGTCGCTGTAATAGGGGAGGCCGTCGCTGCGCGCATCCTGGGCGCGGAGGGCGGGAGCGGCCAGGAGGAGCGCGACGAGCGCGAGCGGGCGAAGGAGCATGGGAGCGCGCAGGTTAAACTATTGCGGTCGCACCTGTAAACTACTCGTCATCTCGAAGACGGCGGAAAGGATGCTGTAGACGACGAAGCCGACGATGATGGCGATGAGCGCAATGATGACGGGCGGGATGAGGGCGGAGATGAGGTTGACGGTGCGGTCGAGTTCGCGCTCGTAGACGTCGGCGACGGTCTGCATGGTCTGAGCGAAGTGGCCGGTTTGCTCGCCGACGGCCATCATGTCGGTGAAGAGCTCGGGGAAGAGGCGGGTGGCGGCGAGGGCATTGGAAAGGTGGGCGCCGTCGATGACTGCTTTTCGCACTTCGGCCAGTTGGGTCTCGATGTGGCGATTGCCGGCAATCTCGGCGACGAGGTCGAGGGCTTTTAGGAGGGGCACGCCGTTTTCCATGAGAGTGCCGAGGGTGCGGGAGAATTGCGCGTAATGCCGGTGGCGGATGACGCGGCCGTAGCCGGGGAGGGCGAGGCGGAGGCGGTCGAAGGCGATTTTGCCTTCGTCGGTGCGAACGAAGGCGCGGAAGCCGATGACCGCCGCGGCGGCGAGGGCGAGGGCAAGCCACCAGTAGCCGGTGATGGCGTGGTGCAGCCCGACCAGGATGCGGGTGGGTAGGGGCAGGGTGCCGCCGTTTTGCGACATGAAGCCGGTCAACTGCGGCACCATGAAGGTGATGAAGATGACCATCAGGGCGGCGCCGGCGAAGGCGAGGAAGGCGGGATAGATGAGCGCTTGCTGGACGCGATCGCGCAGGTTTTTGGCCTGCATTAAGTGCTCGACGAGGCGTTTTAGGATTTCGGGGAGGGCACCGCTGGCTTCACCGGCGGCGATCAAGTTGACGTAGATGGCGGGGAAGATGCGGGGGAAATCGCGCAGGGCTTGGGAGAAGCTGCGGCCGTCGACGAGGGCTTGGTGGAGGGCGGCGGTCATCTG
>JBBSLZ010000300.1:0-4089 GCA_038233435.1 Chthoniobacterales bacterium | reverse complement strand
GCTGAGCCGAACCCCGAGCGATGCGATTTGCGATCGACGCTGGAGCCGGCCCGCCCCCGGGCCGAAGTTTCCTCCCCACCGGCCGAGATCAGACTGCGGCCCGAGGGCGGGCCGGCTCCATTGCGCCCAGGGCATCGCGTCCTCATCGGTTCACTCCCTCGATAATTTCGCGCGCTTTCCGGTCCCAGCCGGCCGCCACCACCACGTAAATCGCGGCCAGGCCCCAGGCCATGAAAAATTGCGAGAGAGCGAAGAGATAAGCCCAATTCACCTCCTGCCAGACCTTCCGCTCCATCAATTCCGGGTGATACCCGACCAGGTAAGGCAGCGCGAAATAGTAAACGAGAAAGAAAACCGTGGCCGGGATAATGAACCGCCGCTTCGCGCGCAGCAGCTCCTTGAATTTCAACGAGCCCGCGATGCCCGCCCAATCCGCCAGCTCCCGATCCTCGTCCGCGGTCCGTTCATGCGCCGGTTTCGGGGCTTGGCGCGAAGTCCGCGCCACATCCGTCGGCGCGCCGCTGATCGGCGTGGGATCGAGCGGCGGCTGAGGATCGTCGGGTGACACGCGCCCCTTTATAGAGACGACGATCGGAACGACAAGAAAAAGTCTGACGCGTGTCGCCACGTCCCTGCGGGACGTGCGGGGGAGAACGCCGATTACATAGCAAGGTCGTCCCCAAGTTCTACGCCGATCTCACACGTCCCGCAGGGACGTGGCTACACGCGAGCGGAGCTCGCGCCCGAATTGTAGCGACGGCGCTCTGTCGCCGTAAGGGTGCATGGATTGCAGGCAATGCGTGGAAACCCAACGGAGTGGCGTGGCTACAACAAGGCGTTTCTGAGAGCTCGCGGCGCGTGTAGCCACGTCCCTGTGGGACGTGCGGGGGGAACGCCGATCAAATTGCGAGGTCGGCTCCGCCCTCTACGCCGATCTCACACGTCCCGCAGGGATGTGGCTACACTGCGAGCGTGGCGACACGGCGATGAGCGAAATCGAAAAGCAGTCCGCCGGGCAGCTGTTTAGGCTGGGTTAAGAGCCCGGCGGACTGTTTTCTTTCTGCAACTTTTTCGGGCGGCGCCTAGATCAGAACCACGTTCAGATCGAACGCGCTCGCCGCCGCCGGCGCGGCCTGCAGACCACTGACCTGCAACACGCTCGCCGCGTCGCCTTCGTCCGCAGCGCTATCGTTGTCGTCGTCGCTGTCCTCGTTCGCTTCGCTTGCTTCTTTCTCGCGTTGCTCCTTCGTCACGTTCGGCGCGAGCGCAGGCAAATCTTTCTGTTCCAGTTTCTCAAACCGCTGCCGCACTTCTGCCGGCATCTTGTCGAGATCTTCCTTCGTTTCCACCGGGCCGCTGAAAACATTCCGGCCTTGGGGATCTTTCGCGGTCAGGATTTTCTTCCCGGCCACGTTCTCCAGTTTCAGTTCGCCCTGCTCATCGTGGTAAATAATTTGAGCGCGATTCATGTCCATCCGCGTCGTCGTGAGGGCGCCATTATCCCGCCGGGTGACCCGGAAGGCGCGAGCCGCGTCGCGGGTCGCGCGCGCCGCTTCCCGCGCTGCCTCTCGGGCGCCGCGTTGGGCCTCGCGCTGCGCGTCCCGCGCCTGGTGTTGCGCATCGCGGGTCGCCTCGCGCACCTGTTGGGCGACATCCTGTTCGAGTCCATCGAAGTTCATCTGGCCCATCTCTTCGCCAAACTTTTCCATCTTGCGCTCGAAATCCGGCCCCAGGTTGAAGCCGAACCCTTTCCCATTCCGCCAGCGCCGCGTGTTGCCGCGGCGTTGTGACACTTCGCGTTTTCCGAGCTTCGCGGTCAATTTCGTCTCCGCACCTTTGCGCAACACGGTCAGGGTCACGCTCGTGCCTTCGGTCATGCTCCGGATTAATTTCCCGAGCTGGTCGGGCTCGGTCAGGATCTGGTCGTTTAACATCTTCAAGATGTCGTTCTGCTGCAGACCGGCCGCGGCCGCCGGACCGTCCGGCACCACGTAGTCGACCACCAGGCCGAAGCCTTTGGCGAGTGCGAGCTGTTCGGCGACCACGTTTGGCACATCCGAAGTTTCGACGCCGAGAAATGTGATCGGCACCTTGGGCGCGCGATCTCCGGGGCCATCATCGTCGTCATCTTTATCCGGCGGTGGCACGGGTGGAACGGCCGGCACAGGCGCGGTGGGCGGCACCGGTGGAACGGCGGGCGTGGTCTGGGCGAAGCCGAGCGCCGGGAGAAGGCCGACGGCGGCGAGAGCTGCGATGGTTTTTGTTTTCATAGGTGAGGTGTTGGTTAGGGTTGGAAATTTATTGTCCGGAAACCGGGATGAGCTCGACCTCCTCGGTCGGGTAGGAAACGCGGAGCGAGGCGCCCGTCTGGCGATCGCGCCATTGCAACGTCTCCTGCGAGCGAGCGCGCAACCGACGGACCGGCTCTCCGCCATCGCTCGGGAAAACAAGACCCTCATCGCGCTGGCCGTAGACCACCCGCGTGACGCCATCCGGCACGAGACGCCGGTCGGTTGAAACGATGGGCGCACTGATGGGCGGGGTCGCGGTGGCAATGGTGGGCCCGGCGGGCGTGGACCGCTCCACATCGGGACGCGCTAGAAACAGGATTGCCGCCGCCGCGGTCGCGACTCCGATCCCGAGGGTAAACCAGTTCAGCCGGGCGCGTTTCGGTCGCGGCAAAATGCCGGCGGCGGGCGTGGTGGAATGCGCGGAGGCGAGCGAGCGCTCGATCCGCAGCGCGAGTTCGGGCGATGGCGCGGCGGGCCGAAGTTCTCTCAGCTCCGCTTCCAGTTCGGAAAAATCATTCATGGTTCGTGAGATTTTTTTTGAGCGCGCCAAGGGCGTAGCGATAACGCGAGGCGGCCGTGTTTTGCGAAATGCCGAGGACCGATCCGATGTCGGCAAACGTGAGCTCGTTCCAGATTTTCATGACCAGCACCTCGCGTTGCTCCGCGGGGAGGGTGTCGACGGCGCGGGCCAGCGCTTGTTGCGTATCGCTGGAGGTGTCGAACTGCGGCGCAACCGAATGCTCGGACTCGGCCACGACCGTCGCTTCACGCCGGGCGCGACGGGCATCGCGCCGGAGGAGATCGAGCGAGATGGAGCGGACAGTGGCGAAAAGGAGAGCGCGGTTTTGGACCGGATGCTGTTTCCGCCAAAACCTAACGAACGCTTCCTGGACGATATCCTCTGCGTCCGCGCTGGTGCGGACGAATTGACGCGCGAAGAGGACGAGCCCGGGCGCGGCTTCGGCGAAGCAAGTTTTCCAGTCTTCATGTGGGGCGACATTTTCCATGACCTTGACGGGGTCTTTCATAACAGGACGCCGCCGCTCAGGGAATTTGTCTATTGGGCTGGATTTTTCTCTTACCGCGAATGGACGCGAATGAACACAAATGAAAGACAAATCCCGGTCCCCCCTCCCCCATTCGCGTTCATTCGTGTTCATTCGCGGTTAAATTCTCGTTGCCTCGGCGAGGCGTCGTTTCCCTGTGCAGACGCCGCGAAAGGTCTTATTTGTCTTAGGCGATGAAACTTTTCTGCTGCCTCCTCGTTCTGGGATGGGTCACGCTCCTACGCGCGCAGGAGTGCGATCCCGCGGAGGCCGCGCGCACTATGATGGAGAACGAGGCGCGCTTCGTCGCGCAGGGGCAGGCCGAGGGCGCGCGCGCGGCTTCGCTCGCCTTCCTGGCCGAGGACGCGATCATGTTCGAGCCCGGCCCGGTGAACGCGAAGAAGACCTGGACGGCGCGTCCCGAGGGCGGGCTTTCCTTGAGCTGGCAGCCGACTTTCGCGGTCATGGCGCGCAGTTGCGATCTCGGCTTTACGACCGGGCCGGCGGAGTGGCGGAAAGAAAAAGGAGACGAGAAGCCGCTCGGCTACGGCCAATACATTTCGGTTTGGAAAAAACAGGCGGACGAGGCCTGGAAGGTAATCCTGGATGTGGGCGGGCCCGTCCCTTCCGCGCGGACGAAGTAGCCTTGCCCGATTGCTGAATTGACCGATCCGAGGAAGAGCGCCTCTGGCCACGGTTTTCCCCGAGCGGCCTTCACGGCGGCGTAGAGTAATGCGGCGGTGGCTCGCGGC
>JBBSLZ010000299.1:0-4099 GCA_038233435.1 Chthoniobacterales bacterium | reverse complement strand
GAGCGCGAGCAGCAGCATGCCGATATTTTTGTGATCATGAGTCTGGATTTGGAGAAACAGCGCGGAAACTTTTCCCGCGTTGTGCCACCGCGACCATCCTGGTGGCCGCCTCTAATTTGTCGAGCGGTAAACGCTCCGGGTCGCAGGCGTCGCTGAAGATGCGGCGTCCGAGCGGCGTGGCCAGAGTCGCAACTGTCACTCCGGGATAATCGCGAAGACGCGCGCCGGGACTCCCGAGCCGCCCTGCGGTTTCGGGAAGGTGGCGAAGACGATCGCGCCGGACTCGGGGACCCGGTCGAGATTTGTAAGCAGCTCGATTTGGTAGTGGTTCGTGCCCAGGACGTAGGTTTCCAACGCGTAGTCTCCCTTCGAAGTCGCGCTCCCGGGATCCGTATCGGTTGTCTCGTGGCCGCTGGCCGTGATCTTGCTTTCCTCGTAGAGATAGCGGAGCGCTTCCAGGCTCCAGCCGGGGAAATGGGCCACGCCGGCCGCATCTTTGTTCTCCATCTTCTCCATCTCCGGCCAGCGTTTTGACCAATCCGTGCGCAGAGCGACGAACGATCCTTCCGGGATTCGGCCGTGTGCTTCCTCCCACTTTTTCACTCGCTCGAGCGTGAGCGTGTAGTCCGCATTCGCGGCCGCTTCTTCGTGGGCGTCGATTACCACCAAAGGGAGAATCATTTCCTGCAAATCGATCTGATCCACCGTGCGCGATCCCTGCGCAAAGTGCGCTGGCGGATCCACGTGCGTTCCCCACTGGCCCACATGGCTGAAGCGCTCAGTGAAAAATCCCGCGCCCAGGCTGCCCCCTCCTTTTTCAAAAGCGTAAAGCGTCTCGCGCTGCTCGTCCGGGAAGCCGGGCCAATGGGGGATGCCGGGAGCGAAAGCATGGGTCAGATCGACCATTCTCTTGCTGGTGAGGATCTTCCGGATTTCTGGCAGAGTAGGCTCGGCGGTCTGGCTGGGTATTTTCGTCATAAGCAGGAAAGCGAAGGTGATGGTGAAACAGGATATTGCACCCGGAAACAGCCTCCCGGGCGCGTTAAGGAAACCCGGAATAAGAATCCAACAAGATCGAATAAGGACGAATAGATTTCGTCTGCTCCACTCCCAGGATTGTTTGCTCATGACGGCTGATAGGTTATCAACAAACGATTCTTGCCCGGGAAGACCGGGGGTGAGGTTGGGAGTTATTGGCTGCCAGATGAAGAAGAGATAGTTTCAGTTTAAAGAATTTAATCATAGAACGTTGTGAAAAACTTCCGCCCCGAAAACGAAACGTTCCGTGCAATAAGCGAGGACTCCGGTCGCTCTCAGCCAGTCGACGCATGAGCCAGCTCCTTCAATCCGAGAACACCTTCGCCTCCACCGCGCCCGCCGCGCTGGAGAGTTCTCTCGCACCCGCGCCACTTCTGGCGGTGCCGACCCCCGCGCTCGCGTCGGGCGAGGAAGACAGCCTCTTCGAGCATTTCGCTTGGCTTTACGTTTTCTTTCGGGAACGCCTCTTTCGGAACGACACCGGCCGGATCATTCGGGCTCTGTGGCCGGACGGCCAGCCAGCGAGCGAAGAGCGGTTGCTGGAGCTGGGTTGCGGACCGGGATTTTACTCCTGTGAGCTGGCCACGCGATTTCCGGAACTATCCGTCCTGGGTGTGGACCGCTCGGTCCGGCAGTTGGAATGCGCGGGTAAGAAAGCGAGCACCCGGAATTTGCAGAACTGCCACTTCGAAGCCGACAACGTGCTGGCCCTTTCCCATCCCGACCAATCCTTCGATGCCCTCGTCTCCGCGCGTCTCTTCACCGTCCTGCCGGATCAAGAACGAGCCGTGAGCGAGATGTATCGCGTTCTGCGTCCGGGCGGCCGCTGTTTTGTGGCCGAACCCCGCTACGCCTTCTGGGCTTCTCTCCCCTTGCTCGCGATGTGGGTTTTGGCCGGCCTCACCGGGATGAACAACCGTTGCCGCGAACCGGGACGAGCCACCGTCCTTTCGGGAGCCGCTTTTGCGCAGCTCTTCGCCTCCCAGCCCTGGAGCAAGATGAAGACGTGGCAGGATGGGCGTTACCAATACGCACTCTGCGAAAAGGGTTGACGCGTCCCGTCTTCAAACGCAAACAGCACGGCTCATGAAGACCGTGCACCGCGTCCTCGATCCGAGCTTCGGCCAGCAGGTGCCGCCCGGGATGTGCGCGCTCGCCGTGATGACGAAAGCGCCACGCGCGGGCCGGGTGAAGACGCGGCTGACACCTCCGCTCACGCCGGAGGAAGCGGCCGCGCTGAATATTTGTTTTCTGCGCGACACCACCGCCGCGATCACGGCCACGGTGGAGAAAGGGGGAGCGCGGGGCGTGGGCGTTTACACTCCGGTGGGCGAGGAAAACGCGTTCACCGACATCCTGCCGGCGCACTTCGAGTTGGTGCTGCAGCGCGGCGATGCTTTTGGCGACCGCCTCATTCACGCGGCGGACGATCTCTTCCAACTCGGCTTTGACTCGCTCTGCCTGATCGATTCGGACAGCCCCACCGTTCCGCCGAGCGCCTACGCCCTCGCCCTCCAGCGTCTCGCGGTGAAGGAAGAGAGCATCGTCCTGGGGCCTTCGGATGATGGCGGATATTACCTAATCGGGATGAATCGCAAGCAGCGGCGCCTCTTCGAGGAGATCGACTGGAGCACAGAGCACGTCTGTGCCCAGACCCTGGCCCGCGCGCAAGAAATAGGGATCGAAGTGCAACTGCTCCCCACCTGGTACGACGTCGACGACCGCGCCACCTTGCACCGGCTCTGCGACGAATTGTTAAACGACGAGCCCGCCGGCTATCCCGCGCCAGCCACGAACGGATTCCTGAAAAATCTGATTGCGCAAGAAGGACGCGAGCGCATCTGGCCGAGCCGATGAGGAGGACAAAAGATACGCATTCCATAAATGAACAAGCCTCACCATAAACATGCCCTCGTTACTGGTGGCGCCGGCTTGATCGGATCGCACCTGGTCGACCTGCTCATCCGGGAAGGCTGGCGCGTCCGCATTTTTGACAACCTCGAGCCGAACACACACAAGCTCGGCCGTCCCGCCTGGATCAACGATGCCGCGGAATTCGTGCAGGGAGACATGCGCGAGCGCGCCGATATCACCGCCGCACTTCAGGGCATCGACGTTGTTTTCCACGAAGCCGCCTACGGCGGTTACATGCAGGAGATCGCAAAGTATGTACACGTCAACAGCTTCGGCACCGCGCAAATGTTGGAGGTGATCCGCGAAGAAAATCTCCCGATCAAGAAAGTCATCGTTGCCTCCTCCCAAGCCGTTTACAGCGAAGGCGCGGCCACCTGTCCGGAGCACGGCCTCGTTTTCCCCGACGTGCGTCCGGTCACCCAACTGCGGGTCGGCGATTGGACCGTGCATTGTCCGGTCTGCGGTGCGGACACTACCTCCGCGCCTACGCCGGAAGAAGCGCCCGTCGGCGGCGAGACGGTTTACGGTCTAACGAAAGTCGACCAGGAAAAGCTCGTCCTGCTCTGGGGCAAACAAGCCGGCATCCCGACGGTCGCGCTGCGCTACTCCTGCACCTACGGCCCGCGCCAATCCATCTTCAATCCCTACACCGGCGTGATCGCGATCTTCTGCACCCGCCTGCTGAACGATCTCCCACCGGTCGTTTACGAAGACGGCGAGCAAACGCGCGATTTCTCCTTCGTCGAAGACATCGCCCGCGCCAATCTCCTCGCCGCCACCACCGACAAACTCGACGGCCTGCCGGTGAATGTGGGCAGCGGCCAAGGCGTCAGCATTCGCGAAGTGGCCGAACAAATCTCCGACGCGCTCGGCATTCACATCCCTGTGGAAGCGAAGGGCGAATTCCGGCCCGGCGAGATGCGCCACCTGACCAGTGGCACCGAACGCATCCGCGCCGCCGGCTACGCGCCACAGGTCGATCTCGCCACCGGGATCGGGCGTTACCTCGATTGGATCCGCGCTCAGGCCGACGTGAAAGATTACTTCAGCGAAGCGGCCGACATCCTGCGCGCCAAAGGAATCGTCCACCGCGTCGGTGCCGCCAGTCATGCCTCGTGAGCAGAGCCTTGGCGTGCCATGAACTGGG
>JBBSLZ010000298.1:0-4132 GCA_038233435.1 Chthoniobacterales bacterium | reverse complement strand
TCAACCCCCGAGCGCAACGCCTCAATCTGCGGCCGCTCGCTCAAACCGCCCACGATAGTCGCCATCCGCAGCGGCAAATGCTTCGCGTAAGCGCGCACGTTTTCCTCAATCTGCATCACCAGCTCGCGCGTTGGCGCCACCACCAATACGCGCGTCCCCTTGCGATTCCCCTCGCCCAACCGCTGCGCAAGATGATGCAAAATCGGCAACACAAACGCCGCCGTCTTCCCCGTGCCGGTCTGCGCGATCCCGATCACATCCTTCCCGGCGAGAACCTCCGGAATGGCCGCCGATTGGATCGGGGTAGGTTCAGTGTAACCAGCTTCCTGGATGTCTTTAAAGATGCGGTCATCAAGACCGAGAGAACTGAATGGCACGAGCCGGCGACTATCGCCCAACCGCGCCTAAATCACATCCGGTTTATTTCCCCTCAAAGCAGTGCCCGAAAATGCGGAACCTGATTGAACACTGCGCGAGCACGAGCAGTGCTCCGACGGAAACACTTTCTCGCATGCGATCTTTCCAGTGGCCTTTCCGGAGTTAGCCGGGTAAAACCAGCCCGCATGCTCACCGGTGAAATCCGCAGTCAAATCGATCAAATCTGGAATGCCTTTTGGACAGGCGGCATTTCCAATCCGCTCGAAGTCATCGAGCAGATTACCTACCTCCTCTTCATCCGGCGACTCGACGATCTTCACACACTCGAGGAAAACAAAGCCAACCGGACAAAGAAGCCGATCGCGCGCCGCGTTTTCCCGGAGGGCCAAGACGCACGGGGCCGCTCCTACGAGGACTTCCGCTGGTCACGCTTCAAGCATTTCGAAGCGAAGGACATGTTTATCGTCGTCGGCGAACACGTCTTCCCCTTTCTCCGCTCGTTAGGCAGCGACGGCTCCACCTACTCCCAGCACATGGAGGGTGCGCGCTTCACCATCCCCACTGCTTCGCTCTTAACGCGCGTCGTGGACATGATCGACAAGGTCCCGATGGAGGACCGCGACACGAAGGGCGACCTTTACGAATACATGCTCGGCAAGATCGCCAGCGCCGGGCAGAACGGCCAGTTCCGCACCCCGCGCCACATCATTCAACTCATGGTCGAGATGGTCGCGCCGCAGCCGAAAGACATCGTTTGCGATCCCGCTTGCGGCACTGCCGGCTTCCTCGTCGCCACGGGCGAAAACCTGCGCCAGCATCACCCGGAAATCCTCCGCGACGAAAAACTCAAGGAACACTTCCACCACCACCTCTTCCACGGCTTCGACTTCGACAACACCATGCTCCGCATCGGCAGCATGAACATGCTCCTGCACGGCGTGGAAAATCCCGACATCCGCTACCGCGACTCCCTCGCGCAGGACCACGCCGGCGAGGAGGAGAAATACACCCTCGTCCTCGCCAATCCGCCCTTCGCCGGCTCGCTCGACTACGAGAACTGCGCCAAGGACCTCCAGCAAATCGTCAAAACCAAGAAGACCGAACTGCTCTTCCTCGCCCTCTTCCTGCGCCTGCTCAAGCCCGGCGGACGCGCCGCCGTCATCGTGCCCGACGGCGTCCTCTTCGGCTCGTCCAACGCGCACAAGACCCTGCGCAAAATCCTCGTCGAGGATCAGAAACTCGATGCCGTCATCTCGCTGCCCGGCGGCGTGTTCAAGCCCTACGCCGGCGTCTCCACCGCCATCCTCCTCTTCACCAAGACCAACTCCGGCGCGCCGACGGCATGTCGCTCGACGACAAACGCACCGAACTCCTCCCGCCGGAAAAGCTCGGCCCGGTGCCCAAGGCCGCGCTCACCGCCGACGACCACGCCAAAAACAACCTGCCCGACATCCTCGCCCGCTGGACGCAGCGCGACCGGGGCGAGCGCCAGAACCCGCGCACCGCGCAAAGCTTCTGCGTGCCCAACGCCGACCTCGCCGCGCAGGGCTACGACCTCTCGCTCAACCGCTACAAGGAAGTCGTCCACGCCAAAGTCGCGCACCGCCCGCCGGGCGAAGTCCTGCAAAGCCTCGCCAAGCTGGAGATGGAGATTACAGCAGGGCATGAAGGAACTGGAGGGGATGCTGAAGTGAAGGAAGTAGCGACACCAGGAGGTTGGAAAAATGTGCGGCTCTCTGAGCTTTGCGAAGCGGGCGCGCCCATCATGTATGGAATTCTTCAACCCGGTCCTGAGATTGAAGATGGAGTTCCCTACGTGCGCCCCACCGAAATCGACGACGACCGCATAAAGCTCGAAGAGATTAAGCGAACGACTCCTGAAATCGCCGCCAAGTATCGACGCGCAATGCTAAAGCCGGGCGACCTGCTTATCACGATTGTTGGGACGCTCGGAAAGATTGCGGTCGTTCCACCCGAGCTTGACGGCGCGAACATCACGCAGTCTTCCGCGCGGATTCGCTTAGCCCCAAAGGTCGCTCATCAGCGTTACGTTCGTCAGATTCTTCGTTCGCCGGTGGCGATTCGTCAGTATGACTATCACCGGCTTGGCACTGGCGTTCCTCGGCTGAACATTCATCACGTCCGTGATTTGGAAATCCCCCTGCCGCCGCTTGCGGAGCAGCGGCGGATTGCGGAGGTGCTGGACCGGGCGGAGGCGTTGCGGGCCAAGCGCCGCGCCGCCCTCGCCCAACTCGACTCCCTCACCCAATCTCTCTTCCTCGACCTCTTCGGCGACCCAGCCCGTAACACAAAGAAGTTGCCGACGATCTCGTTGGGGAATCTTGGAGACTGGTCAAGCGGAGGAACACCACCACGCTCACGTGAAGACTACTTCGCCGGCTCAATTCCTTGGTTTTCGTCTGGCGAGTTGAACAACATGTTTTCTGTCGAGAGCGACGAGCACGTCTCGACGGTGGCTCTTCGCGAAACAACGGCGAAGGCTGTTCGGAAAGGTGCTCTCATGCTCGGCATGTATGATACGGCGGCCCTGAAAGCCAGTATCGCCGGTGTGGAGTGCTCGTGTAACCAAGCCATCGCATTTGCAACGATTGACTCCGCAATCGCCGAGACGGTGTTTGTCTATTTCGCGATCACCATTGGCAGAGAACACTTCCGACGCTTGCAGAGGGGAGTTCGTCAGAAAAATCTGAACCTTTCAATGGTTCGCGACATTTCTATCCCCAAGCCGCCGCTTCCGTTGCAGCGCGAATTTGCCCGGCGGGTGACGGCGGTTGAGCGCCTGAAAACGGCGCACCGCGCGTCGCTGGCGGAGCTGGACGCGCTCTTCGCCACCCTCCAGCACCGCGCCTTCCGCGGCGAACTGTGATCCCAAGCCGATGAATACTCCGCCTCCGGCTCATCTCCCCAAGTTTCAAGACTGGATCGTACGGAGTGATGGCAAGGCCGACGGAACGGCCAAAATTTACGCACGGTTTCTCACGCACTGTGCCGAACACTACGCCGAAACGATTAACGAACAGACAGTGCGGAACGATGCCGACGTACAGCGGATCATCAATGCGGTGAGCGGAGTCGTGAACCAGCGAGGTCGTTGGGTTAAGGGAACGTTCAACACCTTCGACGTGAAGCGGAATCTTGTTTTTGCACTCCAAGCCTACGCACGCTTTGCGGAAGCGGTCTTTCCGACTGGGTCTACGGCGCAAACGCCGGAATTCCGACAGGCGGCGGATGTTCCCAATGACGAACTGCCCCAGCGGTTAAAAATGGAAGTATCCCGACTTATCCGGGACACCAAGGTGGTCCGTGAAGTCAAAGCTGCTCACGGTAACACCTGCCAAGTCTGCAGCCTAAAGCTGGAATTGTCGCCCGGTCGACTCTACTCGGAAGGCCATCATCTGAAGCCACTGGGTCAACCCCACAGCGGGCCGGACGTTAAGGACAATATTCTTTGCGTGTGCCCCAACTGTCACACGCTCCTGGATTTTGCGGCAGTGAAGATCGATCCGAAGAAGCTGCGAACCGCTTCTGGTCATTCCGTCCGGCAGGAGTTCATCGACTACCACAACCAACTGTGCCCGTGAACGGTGTCGCCCTGATACGATGGCAGCGCGAATCCGCCCGGCGGGTGATGGCGGTGGAGCGCCTGAGAACGATGCACCGCGCGTCGCTGGCGGAGCTGGACGCGCTCTTCGCCACCCTCCAGCACCGCGCCTTCCGCAGAGAACTCTGATAT
>JBBSLZ010000297.1:0-4164 GCA_038233435.1 Chthoniobacterales bacterium | reverse complement strand
CAGAGAAGGCAGTCAAAGCCTTCTTGATCTGGCACGACCAGCTTTTCCCGAAGACACACGAGATCGAATCGCTCGTCGAGCAGGCTTCCACCCTGGACCCGCGTTTCGAGGAGATTTTGGACGCCGCGGAACTGCTTTCTCCCTACGCCTGGCAATTCCGCTATCCCGGCGACGTTGAGATCGACGCGCCAAGCCGCAACGAATTAGACGAAGCGCTTCAACAAAAATCCCGAGATCGTCGTCGGGGCAGTCGGGAAAATGGCCCGCCGCCTTGAGTTCATCGCTTAACTCATAGAGCGCGTCGTGGGCTTGCTTTTGGATTGGGTGAACAAGATCGCCATCCTCGTCGCGCATCCAATCGATCCCTTCCCGCGCGGGGTCGGGCGCGGGTTCCTCGAACTCGTCGGATTCGGCAAACGCGGGCGTGGCTGCGGCCGGCTCATCTTCGGCCTTGCTGGCGGCTTCCGCATCGAGCACTTCCTCCAGCCAATCCCAGCCCATCTCGCGCGCGATGATGCGCTCGGAGTCGGGGTGGTCCGCGTACTTCTTCAGGAGCTTGCCGTAGCGGTCGGTGCGCGCATCGCTCTCGCGCAAGAATTGTTCGGAGCGGAATTCGTCCCACGGCGCTTCCGTTTCCTCGAGGTGAATTTCGCTGCTGAAGGGAGCTGCGCCGGCTTCCCGCGCGAGGCGTTCGCGGTCGCGCAGTTCCTCCGCACTGAAACGCCAGGCAGGCTCGGATATTTCCAGACGGTAATCGGCGCTCTCGATCACAAGGCGACCGCTCAACTCGGAAAACCACTCCAGGTAAAGGCCAGCGGCGAGATGGTCGGGCGGCTTTTCCCCGGCCTTCAGGAGGACAATGGCCTCCTCCAGGGGCACATCGAAAACGCGCACTTTCCGCGCGGCCGTGATCTCTCCCGCCGTGCCGCGCTGGCCCAGCGTGGGCGGCTCGGTGCGAAGGGCGATCGGTCGAGGATTCTCAAAACACAACCGACAGCCTGCCAGATCGGGCGCACAATCACCTGCCAATTCGAGGGCCAGCGGTTCCGCGACACCCTCGAGCCAGATGCGGCCAGCGACGCGTCCGCGGGTCCGATTATCGATCTCGCCGCGCCGCACATTTTCGTGAATTCGCCAGGCCACCAGAGAAGGAAAAGCATGGAGCCGGGCCGGCCGTCAAGGAAAGGCGCGCGCCGAAACGTCACCTGCCCAGGGTGACGATATCCCGCACCAGCCGCAGCGCGTCGACCATGCCGCGCAGCACCTTCCGGTTCTTCTCCTTCTGGAGCGTGCGCCCTTGCGGGGTGAAGAGTTCGTTATCCTGCTGCTCCATTTTATTGATCTCGGCGATGGCTTGCTCGGCCGGTTTGTAGCTTGGGTTTAATTCGAGCACGGCGCCATATTGCAGGCGGGCTTGCGCCAATTCGCCGCGCAGAAAATTGGCGTAACCGGCCGCGTTTCGCACCCGCCAGATCTCGGGGTTAATCGCACCATTCGCCAGTTGGGCGCGCTCCAATTCAATCCTCTCGACCAGCTCCAAATAAAGGATGGCCTTGCGCAAGTCTTCGTCTTTTCGCTCGTCTTCTCTTCCCTGATACGTGAGCAACCGGCCCGCGTGCAGATACGAAGTGGCGCAGCGGAAATACACTTCCGGCGGCCGCTGCTCCCGCGCCAGACCGCTCCGTTCCGCTTCCGCGATGGAGGCCTCGGATAAGTGCCCTGCCAGTTCGTAGCCGGCGATGGCGGCCTCCTTTTTTCCGCGGCGCTCCAGTCGCGAAGCCCGCCCGGCCTCGACTACTGCCTGTTGGTAAAGCTTGTTTGCGGGGCTGATCTCAGGCTCTGCCTGCAAGGCCAGCGCAGCCGCCAGCCACGTCGCCAGGATGAGTCCCCCTCGGATTGCGCTTCGCACCGCGCAGCTTCGTGATATGTCGAGGCGTCGGCAAATATCAGTTTCCGGCCGCTATTCCACCAACCGCTCTGGCAACCGCTCGATAAACGCCTGCGCCGCCTTTCGAATCTCTCCCGCCACGTCCGCCTCCGGCCGGACAAACTTCGGGGTGAACCAGGGAAACAATCCGATCAGATCGTGCGTGACCAAAATCTGCCCGTCGCAACTTTCGCCCGAGCCAATCCCGACCGTCGGAATCGCAATCGCTTCCATAATTTCGCGCGACGTTTCCGCGGCCACGATCTCCAGCACCACCGCAAACGCGCCCGCTTCCTCCACCGCGCGCGCATCGCAGAGCAGCACCTCCGCTTCCGCCTTCGTCCGTCCTTTTAGTTTATAGCCGCCTTCTTCGCGCACACTCTGCGGCAACATCCCGATGTGCCCCATCAACGGAATGCCCGCCTGCACGATCGCGCGGATCTGCTCCACGTGGCTCGCTCCGCCTTCCAGCTTCACCGCCTGCGCGCCCGCGGCGACCAGAGTTCTCGCATTCTTCACCGCCTCCGCCGGCGTCTCGTAGGTGTGAATCGGCAAATCAACCACCAGCAACGCCCGCTTCACCGCCCGCGCCACCGCACGCGTGTGGTGCAGCATCATCTCCAGCGTCACCTCGGTCGTGTCCTCAAAACCGAGCACCACCATCCCTAACGAGTCGCCCACAAGGATGATGTCGATCCCCGCCTCGTCGAGCAGGCGGGCGGTCGGGTAATCGTACGCCGTCAGGGCTGTGAGACGCTCGCCCCGTTCTTTTCTCGCGCGGAAATCCTGCATGGGAAAAGACGCTACCATTCCGAAGTCACGCGCACCAACGGCGATCGATCCGGCAATTGCGCGAGTAAATCCGAAACGCTCTCCACTTCTCCCGGCAACACCAACTCCGGCCGGATCTCCGCCAGCGGCTCCAGCACAAAGCGCCGCGTCGTCATCCGCGGATGCGGCAGCTCCAACTCCGGCGTGGCCAGAACAAGATCGCCGCAATAAAGCAAATCGAGATCAAGCGTGCGCGACTCATTCCGCGCGTGCCGCGGCTCGCGACCCAGCGCCGCTTCGATCCGCCGCAGCGCGCGCAAGAGCGCGAACGCGTCTGCGGCGTAACCGATCTCCACGACGGCGTTATAAAACGCGCCCGCGTCCGGACCGCAATCCACCGGCTCCGTTTCGTAAACCGCAGAGGCGAGAAAGCGTGGTTCGATTCCCGCCAGCCGCTCGACCTTCCGTCGCGCCGCTTCCATTGTCGCCAGGCGATCGCCCAGATTCGACCCAAGTGCGATGCCAGCTCTCATCATCCGACACCACTGGCCACTACAAGCCGAGCACGTCTTCCATGCTGTAAAGCCCCGCCTGTTTGCCAATCACCCAGCGCGCTGCGCGGAGCGCCCCCACCGCAAAGGTCTCCCGGCTTGCCGCCTTGTGCGTCAGCTCCAGCCGCTCGCCCGCGCCCGCAAAGAGCACCGTGTGCTCGCCCACCACATCGCCCGCGCGAATCGAGTGCATCCCAATCTCGTTCGCCGGCCGCGCGCCTATCATCCCCTCGCGCCCGTGCGCGACATTCTTGTCGTAGTCGAGCCCGCGCGCTTCGCAGAGCACCTCCGCCAGCCGCTTCGCCGTCCCGCTCGGCGCATCCTTCTTCAAGCGATGATGCGTCTCCGCGATCTCCAGATCAAAACCCGGGCCTAACAACTCCGCCGCCTTCCGCGTCAGCCAGAACAACATGTTCACGCCCACGCTGAAATTCGCGGCCAGAATAAGCGGCACCGTCTTCGCCGCTTCGTGAATCAACGCCAGTTGCGCTTTCGAGTGTCCGGTCGTCCCGATCACGAGCGGTCTCCCCGCCGCCACGCACGCCGCGCAAACTTCCTCCGTAGAATCCGCGTGACTGAAATCGATCACCACCTCCGCGTCGTTCACTGCTTGCGTCATGTCGTCGGCGCGTCCGAGACCCGCCACCAGTTCGTACGCTTCACTCCCTCGCATCGCAGCTTGAATCGCCAGCCCCATCCGCCCTTGCGCCCCTAACAAAGCAATCCGCATTGGTTTCATCACGAGCGCGGCAAGAAAGTGCCGGGGAGCGCGGGCGCCCCGCCCGCCGTGTCGTGCGCCTCGCGCGACACCATCCAGCGGGTCGACGCTCTGTGACAATAAGCGCTTCCAAGTGTTTTCGGCGGGGCGCCAAAAACAGCGGACGGGGCGCCCTTGCTCCCCCGAAAGGAGGCTTT
>JBBSLZ010000296.1:0-4180 GCA_038233435.1 Chthoniobacterales bacterium | reverse complement strand
GCGGAAGCGCGCTGGGAGCGTCGCCGTTCTCCTCGCCTCTGCCACCCGGCGGGGGTGAATCCTGAGCGTTGGACACGCTGCAGAGTACGACTTTGAGAAGTTTCCGTCACTAAGGAAAAACTTTTTGAGCCATTCTCGCGGTTTTCCGCGCGTGGATAGGTATGAAGCGCCACCACGCAGTGAATCTATGCACCTTCAAAGCCCCCAGACAATGAACCTCTCTCTTCTTAACTCCGCCTCCTGCCGCGCATTTTTCCGTCGCCTCTGCGTCATCGTCGCAGTCTTCGTTGGGTTTGGGGCAATCGCAGCCGACGATGCCGCGAAATCGGACGACGGACTCTGGCAAAGGTCCGCCGCTGCGCCTTCCGTCAGTTCCAGTGGCAGTGCGACAGGGACCGCCGCAAGGCAGCTTTACACCCTTGATACGGCGTTGCTGCGAGCGCAATTAGCCAAAGCTCCGCGCGAACAAGAAGGCGCCCAGGCGAAAGGTGCGGCCGGCAGCAAGGTCGTCATAAGTGTACCAAGACCAGAGGGCACGTTCGAACGCTTCCGGATCGAAGAGATCGTGATGATGGAGCCCGAGCTCGCAGCCAAATTTCCCGAGATCAGAACCTATCGCGGCCAGGGGATGGACGACCGGACGGCGACCGCGGCCATTAGCGTCACCGCATTAGGATTTCACGCACAGGTGCGTTCGCCAGTCCAAGGCGCCTGGCTGGTAGATCCTGTCCCGAACGCGGCGGCGGATCTCTACGTGAGCTATCGGAAGGATGATCAATCCGCGCGCGCCGCGGAGAAGTTTATCTGCTCGCAAACGCCTGTCGCAACCGAAAAAAAAGAGCCGCTGATAACAGCAGACATGCGGCGGAATGCTGAGGGCGAGCCAATTCCCGAGAGCTCAGGCAGCACGCGACGGTCGTATCGATTAGCTTGTGCGGCGACCGGGGAATACACGGCAGCGGTCGGCGGGGGCACGGTGGAGGGAGGGCAAGCGGCCATTGTCGTCGCGATCAACCGTGTGAATGGGATCTTCGAACAGGAAATCTCCGTGCGGCTGGTCCTGGTGGGCAACAACGACCAGCTGGTTTTCACCGATGCAGCTACCGACGGCTACACGAACAACAACGGCACCGCGATGCTGACCCAAAATCAAAGTAAGGTCGATTCCGTCATCGGGAGCGCAAACTACGATATTGGCCATGTCTTCAGCACTGGAGGCGGAGGAATCGCGGCGAATGGTGTCTGCCAGCCGAGCATCAAAGCGCAGGGAGTCACCGGACTTGCCAATCCAGTCGGTGACCCTTTTTACGTCGACTATGTCGCACATGAAATGGGCCACCAATTCGGCGCCAATCACACTTTCAACAGTGAGAACAACGGAACCTGCCGGACGAATCGATTCAGCGCTGCTGCTTACGAGCCTGGGAGCGCTACCACTATCATGGGCTACGCCGGGAACTGTGCGCCCGACGACACGCAGTCGGCTGGAGACCCATATTTTCACTTTTACAGCTATCAGGAGATGCGGAACTACATCACGCCGGGGATTGGCTTGGGCGACTGCCGCCCTGCCGTCAATACTGGCAACACGCCGCCGCTAGTCGATGCCGGCGTGAACTACACGATTCCCAAAAGCACCCCGTTTGTCCTAACGGGACTCGCGTCAGACGCTGACGGCGACGCCCTGACGTATGCCTGGGAGGAGCGGGACCTGGGTCCGGCTCAGAACTTGGCGGACGCGGATAACGGGAGTAGCCCCCTTTTTCGTTCGTTCCGGCCGACCTCAGACAACCAGCGTTTCTTCCCAAGTCTTCCCAAGCTCCTGAGCAATACACCCAGTGTGGGAGAGCAACTGCCGAGTCGGAGTCGGGCGATGAAATTCCGTCTCACCGTGCGGGACAATCGCGCAGGCTCAGGCGGAGTGGAATTCGACGATATGACCGTGTTTGTAGCCGGGGCGGCAGGACCGTTCGCCGTCACTTCTCAGAGCTCACCGGTTACCTGGCAGGCCGGGAGCACGCAGACGGTCACCTGGTCTGTTGCGGGAACGACAGGAAACGGCATCAACGCGAGCCATGTGGACATTCTTCTCTCGATCAACGGCGGCGCCACCTTCCCGTTCACCCTGGCGGCGAACACCCCGAATGACGGCGCAGAAGACATCACCGTTCCGGCTCAGGGCACCACCCAAGCCCGCATTAAAGTGCAGCCTGTAGGCAACATTTTCTTTGCCATCTCGAGGCCAAATTTCACCATCACCGCACCGCCGCAGGTTACCGTCGACACTCCGTCGCATAACTCGACCATCAGCGAGCTTACTACCATTACAGGGACCGCGGTTGATCCCGATGGCCAGGGCATTCAAGGCAACGTCGTCCGTATCACTTTGCGTGACATCAACGCTGCGCAAAGCTGGAACGGGAGCGCCTGGGTCTCCGGAATCGTAGACTTTACCGCGCCCGTCGGCCCGAATGACCGGTGGGCCGCCACGAGTGTGCCGAGCGGCGCAAATGCGCGGACGGGTCAGTTCTCGCTCAGCGTCAGCGCCCGAGACAATGCCAATAATCTCTCCCCGCCCCAGACCGGAGTGAACCAGATCTTCTTCCGGATCGACGCGGATGCGCCGAGGGTAACCATCACCTCACCGGCGAATGGCTCTTTCCTCTCGACGGCTGGTTATTCCTTCAATGGCACCGCGACGGACTCGAGTGGAGTGAGCGGAGTGATCGGATTCATCCGCCGCCAGACCGACAACCGCTACTGGAACGGCTCCGGCTGGGTTGTAGACCCGCTCACCGCGAATCTCGCGGTGAGCTACGATGCCAGCTCGCAGGCTTGGAATTGCACGGCCACTCTCCCGCAGCCCGGCGGCGCGCTTACCCAGGGTAGTTATACTTTCATTGCCCTTGCCACCGATACGGCAGGTAATTCGGCGCAGAAGGACTCCGTCGTCACGATCAACGACAACGCGCCCCCGAACGTCGCGGTCACAGATCCACCGCATAACAGCGCGCGCCAAACTCTCACCGCCATCAGCGGAACGGCCACCGACCTCAGCGGCATCGAGAATAATATGGTGCAGCTGAATCTGCTCCACGAGGGCACCGGCCAGTTTTGGAACGGGTCGGCCTGGCTGAACACCGCCACCGTCTTGCAAGCACCGGTGAATGGCAGCGGCGCTTGGATTTACACCTCTTTGCCGACCGGCGAAAATCTGCGGCCGGGCCAATACAAGGTTCGGGCGAGCGCGCGCGATGGAGCCGGCATTCCATCGGTCGATCAATCCGGGATCAACCAGACGAACTTCTTCATCGATAACTCCCCGCCCGCCGTTTCGATCACTTCTCCGGCCAATGGATCGAGGATTGAGACTCTGAATTACCGCTTCGAAGGCGCGGCCACCGATCCGGCGGGGATTGATCGGGTCATCCTCTTCATTCAGCGCGGCGCAGACGGACAATACTGGAATGGAACGGGCTGGGTGCCGAACGCGCTTAACGCCAACCTGGGCTCAGTCTATGACCTGAACAATTTCACCTGGGCCTCGGTCTACACGGTCGCGCCGGATGGAAATCGGCTGCCGCTGCCTGGGCCTGATCCGGCGACGCAGCTGACGAACGGAAACTACACCTTCTACGCGATCGCGTTCGACCGCGCCGGCAATCAAACGCAGACCCAAACGGCAGTGACGGTTGACTATTTTCGCCGCCTGGTGTGGACGCTCGGCAGCTTCTCGGATCCCGATCCCACTAACAATAATTACAACTGGGAGAACGCCGCGAACTGGTTGGTGGATGGGGTGGCCGGCGCGTATGGCATTCCCGGAGCGGGTGACGCCGTGGTGCTCAACCGGGCCGACACAATCTTGTCCAACGTGGCACGGACTGTAGCCAAATTTTCGATGTCGCAGGGTGCGGTGGATTTCCCCACGGCGGGAACGGGCCTCACGATTACAACGTCCGGCCTCTGGACTGGTGGAACGCTCAAAAACTTCAACATCGCAAGCGGCGCGACCTTGGAGATCAGCGGGGCCGGGTTAAAGGATGTGGGGAGCAACGGTGTGATCAACAACTCCGGGGCAGTGGTCTGGACGGGTCCTGGATTGGTGCGCGGCTTCAGCTTGAGCACCTGGAACAATAGGCCGGGGAGCTCGTTTGCGGTGGCGGGAGACGGAGATGTT
>JBBSLZ010000295.1:0-4183 GCA_038233435.1 Chthoniobacterales bacterium | reverse complement strand
GACGCGATTCTGAGCACAACCCTATACGTTGATCTTATACGGCACGCGCAAAACCGAGCATATTAGAGTCAAACGCAGCTAAAGCCGAAACATATCAAAACGTCGTAAATGCCTGATTTGCAACGACTGCTAACGATAGCTAAAGCCGGCTATCGGGCTCGAACCGATGACCTGCTGATTACAAATCAGCTGCTCTACCAACTGAGCTAAGCCGGCAAAATAAACGCGGGGCGCAGACTAACGCACCCCGAGCCCCGCGACAAGTTGAGGCATTGCGAACCACCAAGCGTTGGAGTCGGCCCGCCCTCGGGCCGAAGTTTAATCGATCAACCGCTGCTCGATCCCCGCGTAGGCATCGATCCGCCGATCGCGCAGAAACGGCCAATGCGTCCGCTGCACATCCAGACTGCCCCAGACCACCTCCGCCATCACGATCTCCTCGCGATCAACGCTGCCCTTGGCCAGAATGCGACCATCGGGCGCGACCAAAAAACTTTGCCCCCAAAATTCCAACCCCGCTCCACCCGCCGGCGCTTCGTGGCCGACCCGATTCACTGCCGCCACGTAGCAGCCATTCGCGATCGCGTGACTGCGCTGCATCGTTTCCCAAGCGGAATGTTGCGCCTCGCCGTAATCCGCCTTCTCGGCCGGATGCCAACCGATCGCCGTCGGGTAAAACAAAAGCTGCGCGCCGCGGAGCGCGGTCAGACGCGCGGCTTCTGGATACCATTGATCCCAGCAAACGCAGACGCCGATGTTGCCCTGCTGCGTTGGCCAGGCTTTGAACCCGAGATCACCGGGCGTGAAATAAAACTTCTCATAAAACGCCGGGTCATCCGGGATGTGCATCTTGCGATACTTGCCCAGATATTTTCCGTCGGAATCGATGATCGCCGCAGTGTTGTGGTAAACGCCCGCCGCCCGTTTTTCGAAAAGCGAGGCCACGATCACCGCGCCCGTTTTGCGCGCTACCTCTTCGAGGCGTGCGGTCGTCGGTCCCGGCACTTCCTCGGCGAGCGCAAAGTTGGCGTGATCTTCCGCCTGACAGAAATACTGCGAGCGGAACAGCTCCGGCAGACAAACGATCTGCGCGCCCTGCTTGGCCGCATCGTGAATGAAGCCGATCGCTTTCTCCAGATTCGCGGCCGGGTCCGTCCCGCATTGCATCTGGACGAGCGCGACTTTGGTTTTCTCGACGCTTTTCATGTGAAGACGCTGATTTACGGCGATCCCGCTTTAGCGGGACCGTCGCTACAGGATCGAAGGCGGCGCTACTTCACCGAATCCGCAGGCACGATCTTGATGCTCTCGACGTTCATGCGCGTGACCGGACGATCGGGTGTGGTCGTCGGGGTGGTCGCGATTTTCTCCAGCACGTCGTCGCCCTTAATCAATTGGCCGAAGCCGGTGTATTGCCCGTCGAGAAACTTCGGCGCGCCGTGGCAGATGAAGAACTGGCTCCCCGCCGAATCCGGATCCTGTGAACGCGCCATCGAGAGGACCCCGCGCTCGTGCGAGCGGGTGTTAAACTCCGCCGGAATCTTATAGCCGGGATCGCCCGTGCCCCAACGGCTCTGCTTCGAGTCGTCCTTCGTCAGCGGATCGCCGCCCTGGATCATGAAGCCCTTGATCACGCGGTGAAAGGCGGTGCCATCGTAGAATCCTTCGCGCGCCAGTTTCTTAAAATTTTCCACCGTCTTCGGAGCCACTTCGGGCCAGAATTCGGCGACCATTTCGCCCTCGCTGGTTTTGATGACGGCGACTTCTTTGGCGGCGGGGCTGGGTGATGCACTCATGGTAGGTGTGGCGGTAGGTGACGGGGTTGCGGTGGCTTCCTGGCTGAAGGCGTTTGGTGCGGTCAGCGCGATTGCCGCGAGGCAACCGAGGAGGTTCAGTTTCATGGACGCAACCTTACCGGCCCACCCCGAACCTTCAACCGCCGAAGCTGGATTAGCCCGGATAACGACCCGCCACCCACAGACCCGCCGTCTCCGGCAGGCCGAGCGCGAGGTTCATCGCCTGCACCGCCTGGCCGGCCATGCCTTTACCGAGATTATCCAGCGCCACCAGGATGGCCACGCCGCCCTCCGCCACCGCCATGCTCACGTCGGCGAAATTACTTCCCGTCACCGCCCCCACGCGCGGACTCGTCTCGACCATGCGGATGAAGGGCGCGTCCGCGAAAACCCGAGCCGCGCGTTCGCGTAATTGCGCCTCCGAAAGATCGCGCGGCAAGGCAAACTGCACCGTCGCGAAAATGCCGCGCACGAAGGGCCCGCTCTGCGGCACGAACGAGAGCGGACCGCGCAACCCGAAAGACCGCATCGCCATCCGCACCTCCGCGACATGCTGATGCGTGAGCACCTTGTAAGCGCGAAAATCATGCGCGCGCGTCGGATGATGCGTGCCCGCGCTCGCGGACATGCCGCTCCCGCTCGAACCGGTCACCGCGCTCGCCGCGATGAAATCGATCTCCAGCTCGCGCAACGGCAACAGCCCGATCTGCAAGGCCGTCGCAAAACATCCCGGACACGCGATCCGTTTCGCGCCCGGCAGCGCGGCGCGATTCCATTCCGGCATTCCGTAGACGAAATCTTCCGACGCTCGAAAATCAGCCGACAAATCGAGCAGAAGCACGCGCTCCGATATACCCGCCGCCCGCCACTCCTCCTCCAGAGCCGGTAAGAGTTTCGCCAGTTCCCCATGCGGCAACGCCGAAAAGAAAACCGGCTGCGCGCTCTCTCCGAGTTCGCGCCAGTCTATCTCCGCCACGAAATTTTCCTCCACGATGCCGCGCAGATTCGGATGCGCCTCCGCGAACGGCTTCCCCGCCAGACTGCGCGACGTCCCGCGCAGACTCGACACGTTAGGATGCTGCGACAGCCAGCGAATCAACTCGCCACCGCCGTAGCCGGAAGCGCCCAGAATGACGGCATCAAGCTGCATGAGAGTTCTCCAGATGCGGCCGCAATTTCGCGAGCACGATATCTCCCAACTGCTGCGCATTCGAGCGCGCATTCGCCGCCGGCAGGCCTAACGACTCCACAAAACGCGTCCCCACCCGGTTATCGGTCGCGGGCCCGGTCACGACATCCACCGTCAAACCAAACGCGCTCCGGAAATGCTCCACCGCGCCCGCCACGCCCACCGGATCGTTCGCGCAGAGGATGTGCACCTTTCCCCACGCCTGCAGCTCCGGATCGGTCAGGATGGTTTGCACCCCGTACTCGCCCATGATGCCGTCGCCCGTCTCGGCAATAATCACATCCACATCGCGCGCCGCCAACTCGCTCAAGATCACGCGCGCGATTCGCGCGGAAGTTTCCGGTCCCGTGCAAGCCACGCCCGCATCCGTGAAATCAAGCACCGCCTCCGCGCCGTAATCGCGCATCGAGAGCACGTCGCGCAGCAGGCTCACGCCGGTCAATTTCGCGCCGCCCACTTTGATTCCTTCCTGCGAAAGGCGCCGCACCAATGCACACGCGGCATGCGTTTTCCCCGCGTTCATGCAAGTGCCGGAGATGTAGATCACCGGCACCGGCGTCGCCTCCGGTTGCCCTTTCACTGCCGCCGAATCAATAAACGCCGGCTGTCCCACGCGACTGCCGAACTCCGGAAAAAGCAGCACCTGCCCGAGCACTTCCACCTCGAATGGCTTGCCCACATCCGGGCTCCCGGAAATCGCGCGCCCAATCACGCCGCCGATGTTGAGCAGGTGCAAGATGTCGCCGGGCGTCACCGTATCCGGCATCACGCCTTCATAACCCTGCAACGCGTTGCGATGCCCGAGCGCGCCCACGATCACATCGCCATCGTGCAAAACACTGAGCCGGCCATGCACGTCTTCGAGCTGATTATAAACGCTCTTCTCTCCGCGAATTCGGCCCACCACCACCGCGCCTGGCCGCGCCTCGATCTCCTCGGTCAACGTCACCTGCCGCCCGAGCCGCAGATTGCGCGTCACGGAAGCGATCTTGTCCAGATGGGTGCGAATCATTTCGTCTCCTCCGCGCGCGCCGTCATCGCGAGCATTTGCGGAACGCCAAAAATTTTCGCGTAAGCGGCCGCTTCCGCCCCGGTCCAAAGCGAAGTCCTTTCCCCGTAGCTGGCCATCTCGGAACGCATCAACGTGTGCGGCGAACGCACGCCCTCCACGGTGAAAGAATTCGGCCGCAAACGCAGT
>JBBSLZ010000294.1:0-4214 GCA_038233435.1 Chthoniobacterales bacterium | reverse complement strand
GTCGGGCATCCGGTGAGCGAATCGGACACCACCACCGTGATCGGCTACGTCCAGGCGGACTCGCCCGCATCCAAAGGCGGCCTCCTCCCCGGTGATAAAATCCTCGAAGTCGATGGCCAGCCCGTGACGCGTTTTTCCGGGATGAACAACAGCGTCATCTGGAGCGTGGTGCGCAGCGAAGGCGACACCATCGCGTTCAAGGTGGAACGCGCCGGCGCGATCCGCGATTTCCAGGTAGCCCCGTACATTGCGCAGACGAGCGGCTGGCGCCGGAAGAGCGTCCGGCAGGTCCTCATCCAGCCCGCGCAGACGCCCATCATCGAGGAAGTGCAGCCGAATACCCCGGCCGCCGCCGCCGGTCTGCAAGCTGGCGATATCGTGGTCGGCTACAACGGGACGAAAATCTACACGCCCTACGCGCTCGGCGAATACATCCGGGCCCACAGCGAGGCGCCGCTCACGCTCCAGGTAATGCGCGCCGGCAAACTCCTCGAACCCACCCTCCAGCCAAAAATCCTGGGCGACGAAACGACGCCGCGCATCGGCATCGGCTGGGATAGCGCCGGCCGGATGGCGATCGCTCACCCCAGCCCGATGGAGCAGGTTTACAACAGCATCACCAGCACCTTGAGCACGATCGGCGCGGTCGCTTCACCGAAGTCCGACGTCAAGCTGCAACATCTCAGCGGCCCGGTCGGCATCGGGCGCATTTATTATCTCCTCTTCCAGAGCGAACGCGGCTGGCAACTCGCGCTCTGGTTCAGCGTGATCCTGAACGTTAACCTCGCCATCTTGAACATGCTCCCGATTCCCGTGCTCGACGGCGGCCACATTGTCCTCGCCATCATCGAATCGATCCGGCGCAAACCGGTTAACATCAAGATCCTCGAGTTCGTGCAAACCAGCTGCGCGGTCCTGATCATCGGCTACATGGCCTACGTGAGCTTCTTCGACATCGGCGACCTTTTCGGCCGCGAAAAAGCGGAGCCGAAACCGCCGGCGAGCGAGCAACCGGCGACGCCTGCGCCGTAGCATTGCGGCGTGCGGCTTCGCGCCTACACTGGAATTGATGAGCATTGATGACATTCGAGCGCTCAAACACGCGCAACCGTTTCGCCCCTTCGAAATTAAAACCCGGAACGGCCGAAAAGTGGTGATCGAAGAGCCATTGCGGATCGCTTTATCGCGATCTGGAGAGACCGTGCGCGGCTTCGGCCTCGACGGCTCCTTTGAGTTTCTCGTCGCCGAGATTGTGCGCCTGCGCACGCGTGCGAAGCGGAAAAAGGAAAAAGCGTGACCGTGCATGAAGTGGCGCGTCTCCAGCGTGCCGCGCCGTTTCAACCCTATTGGCTGCAACTGATGGATGGTCGTGCGATCCACGTGGATCATCCCGACTTTGTCACGGTCAACGAAGACGACGAACTCGTTTGGGTGGAAGAAGAGTCTGGCTCGGTCGAGATCATCGATCTCCTTCTCGTCGTTTCCTTGCGCAACGGCGGCAAAGTTTCGCGAAAATCAAAGTGAACGACGGTTACTGCCAGAGTCCGTTTGCTTATCAACGTCGCCCCACCCGCGAGGTCATGGTGGGCCCTGTCGGCGTCGGCGGTGCGAATCCGATTCGCGTCCAGTCGATGATCACCTGCGACACGATGGACACGGAGGCGTCGATCGCACAGACGATCGAGCTGGCGGAGGTGGGCTGCGAGATCGTGCGCATCACCGCGCCCACCGTGAAAGATGCCGCCAATTTAGAGCACATCGTGCGCGGCTTGCGCGAGCGCGGATGCGAGGTGCCGATCGTCGCCGACATCCATTTCAAGCCCGATGCCGCGCTGGAAGCGGCGCGCTGGGTCGAGAAAGTGCGCATCAATCCCGGCAACTACGCCGACTCGAAGAAGTTCAAGATCCTCGAATACAGCGACGAGCAATACGCCGCCGAACTCGAGCGCATCCGTGAGCGTTTCACGCCTTTGGTGCAGCTCAGCAAAGCGCGCGGCATTGCGATGCGGATCGGCACCAATCATGGCTCGCTCTCCGACCGCATCATGAACCGCTACGGCGACACGCCGCTCGGGATGGTGGAGAGCGCGCTCGAGTTTGCCCGCATCGCGCGCGATCTCGATTACCACTCTTTCGTTTTCTCGATGAAATCGAGCAACCCGAAAGTGATGATCAACGCCTATCGACTGCTCGTGGCGCGACTGGCAGAGGAAGACGTGGCGCATGCGTCCCGCTTGCGCTCCGATGGCCAGAGCACGCGAGACGCGTGTTCCACCTGGAATTACCCGATCCACCTCGGCGTGACCGAAGCCGGCGAAGGCGAAGACGCACGGATCAAAAGCGCGATCGGGATCGGCTCGCTCCTCGCGGATGGGATCGGCGATACCATTCGGGTTTCGTTGACGGAGGATAGCATCCACGAGATTCCGGTCGCGAAAGCGCTTGTCGCATTGATTGCGGAAACGTCGAACGTCGAACTTCCAACGTCGAACGTCCAGGTTTCTTACGATCCGTTTTCCTATCAGCGGCGGCCGTCCGCGACCATTCGAGTCCCTGCTATCGACGGTGAGATCGCTGTCGGTGGCGAAGAGCTCGTCCGTGTCCTCGTCCGCCGAACGAGCTTTGAGAAGATCGCGCACAAGGTTGAGCGGATGGGCGATTACAAACCGGAGATCGTTTACGAAAACGCCAGCGTCGTGGAAATCGATCCGCGCGATGATGAGCAACTGGCGAGATTGAACCAAGACGAAGTCCCGCGTCTCATCACCGTCCGCGACGGCGTGGACCTTCCAGTCATCACCGCCTTCCGCTTGCTGGCCGCGAAAGCAAATCCGCGGCACCCCATCCTGCTGAAGGATGTCCTAAAAAATCAGCCATCACCAATCTGCCCGCCGCCTTTTCTCCATAGCCTGCTCACCGCCTCCACCAATATCGGCTCGCTCCTGTGTGACGGAGTTGGTGACGCCATTCTCGTGCAAGGCGAAGATGCGCCCGGCCAGGCGTTGCGCCTGAGCTACAATCTTTTGCAGGCCGCGCGCTGCCGCATTTTTAAGACCGACTACGTGGCCTGTCCGTCGTGCGGCCGCACTCTCTTCAACCTCCAGACCACCACCGCCCGGATCAAAGAAGCCACCGCCCATTTGAAAGGCGTCACCATCGCAGTCATGGGCTGCATCGTGAACGGCCCAGGCGAAATGGCCGACGCCGATTTTGGCTACGTGGGCGGCGCGCCGGGCAAGATCAATCTCTACGTCGGCAAGACCGCGGTGAAGTTCAATATCCCGGAAGGCGAAGCAGTTGATCGCCTGCAAGATCTCATCCGCGAACACGGGAAGTGGATCGAGCCCGCGCCGCAGACCGCGGAATCCGCCCTCTCCTAACCTTCGTCGGGGATCTTGTAACTCAGCTGCCGCGAAAGCAGCCAGCGCACCCCGAACATATCCACCGTGGCGCGGACCGCCCGGTTGCCGAGCCCGTACTTGCTCACCCCGAATTGCCGCGCGCGATGATTCACGGGCACCTCCACCAGACTATAGCCCGCGCCTTTCACGAGCGCCGGAATGAAGCGATGCATCCCTTTGAACGGCACCAGCGCCTGCACGCACTCCCGCCGCATCGCCTTCAGCGTGCAGCCCGTATCGCGCACCCCGTCTTTCGTAAAACGGCTCCGGACGAAATTTGCCACCCGGCTCGTTAGCCGCTTCACCGTTGTGTCCTTACGCTGCGCGCGGTACCCGCAGACGAGATCCGCACCCGTCTCGATCTCGCGCAGCAGCTTCGGAATATCCGCCGGGTCATTCTGCAGATCGCCATCGATCAAGACCGCCACCGCGCCGCGCGCCGCGTGCAGCCCCGCGTACATGGCCGCGCTCTGTCCTGCATTCTGCGCAAAGGGCAGCACCCGCACCCGCTCGTTAGGCACGATCCGAGCGATCGTCCCGTCGCACGAGCCGTCATCCACGAAAATGATTTCGTAATCCAGCCCAGCCAGCGCCGCCGTCAGCTCGCCCTGCAAGAGGGCCACATTTTCCTCCTCGTTATAAAGCGGCACGATCACGGAAAGGGCCAGTCCAGCGGAGGAATCCATCATAGCGCTAAAGGGCGGTAACTTTTGCAGACGAAAACGCTGTAAGCGCGGATCATCCGGTCTCCCCGACGGACCTGAATCGTCGCCAGATGCTCGGTCGATTGGAAAGCCTGGGTGATACTGCGCG
>JBBSLZ010000293.1:0-4215 GCA_038233435.1 Chthoniobacterales bacterium | reverse complement strand
GCTCACGATCAGATCCGAACCGAGCTGCTTGGTCAGTTCCTGCAATTTCCAACAAATGTTCACCGCGTCGCCGATGACGGTGAATTCCATCCGCTGCGGCGAACCGATATTGCCGACGACGACGGTTCCCTGATTCACCGCGATGCCAGCTTTCAGTTCCGGCACACCGCGCCGCCGCCAATCGCGATTCAAACGCGCCAGCTCGGTGCGCATTTCCAAAGCGGCGCGCACGGCGGCGGCGGCATCATCCCGCACTCCGGCGGTCTTGACGTTGCCCCAGACGGCCATGACGGCGTCGCCCACGAATTTATCGAGCGTGCCGCCGTGCCGGAAGACGCATTCCACCATCGCGCCGAGGTACTCGTTCAGTTGAGAAATGAGCGCCTGCGGATCGGTGCGGGCGCTGACAGAGGAGAAGCCGCGCAAATCGGAGAACAAGACCGTCACCGGTTTCATGTCGCCGCCGAGCGCCTGCTGGAAGTCCTTCGGCGCATCGAGCAACTCGCGCACGACGTTGCTCGAGACGTAACGCTCGAGAACGCGCCGGACACGATTTTTTTCCATCCGTTCGGAGGTGAAATCGGTCACCAACCCAAGCAGCACGGTGCCATTCAAGACAGCGAGGAAAGGCAGGCACGGCACGTAGAGCGAAAGGTGATTGAAGGCCAGGAGCGTGACCCAGACGTCAAGCCCATCGAACGCGAGGAGCAGGGCAAGCCGCAGCGCAGGCGACCGGATTCTGAGCGAGAGCGCAATCGCGAGCGCTGCCGCCAGCAGGCCCACCAGTATCACCATCGGACGCGAGAGTTCGCGAATGAATTCGCCGTGGAGCGCGGCGTTCATGGCGTTGAGATGCAGCTCGGGGCCCGGCATCACGCCCATTGGCGTAACGTGCTCGTCGTGCTGCCAGTTCCCTTCCGCCCCTACGATTACGATTTTGCCGCGGAAAAACTCGCCTGATTGATAGTTATGTTTCCAGTAATCCGGGACAAAAATTTCAAAAAGCGAGCGGGGCCGAAAACCCTGCCGCGGAGGCGCCGTGTAGCGGAAGGCTTGTTGGGCCAGCCCATCCGGCACGCGATCGGCAAAACCTGCTTTCATCAGGCCGCGACCGACGAGCGAGAGAAAGCGCTCAGTATCCGGCAAAGGCGCTTCGCCTTGCACCTGCTCGAAGGTGACGCGGAATTGGGCGCGCCGGACGACATCGTCGTCATCCGGCCAGAAATTTGTATAGGCGACGCGATCGTCGATCGGAGAGGTTTGTGGAATCAGCGTCTCCGGCGGGCGGGTGTGGCTGGCGCCGATGGTGGTGAAACCGCGCCCGGAAGCGGAGGCGAAGTTGCTCCCCACGACGACGTGATCCTTGTATTTCTCGAGCGCTCGGCGGAGCGGTTCATCGCCCTCGGTCGAAGTCGGGAACGTCAGATCAAACAGGACCACCTTCGCTCCTGCCTCGACCAGGCGTTGCAGGACAAGGGCGTGCACTTCCCGCGGCCACGGCCAGTGTTTGCTCATCAAGCGCAGCGCCCGGGCATCTTCCGCGGAAGAATCGGCCAGGCCATAGAGATTTTCGATATCGGCGCTCTCCTCGATGCCGACGGAATCGGAATCGATCGCGAGAAACACGAGATCGGGGTTGGGCGGTGTCTTCCGGCCCGCGCGGGCGATCGCGTCTCGCAGCAGGTGGCGAGCGCGGGCATAGGCGAAGGGCTCCCCGAAATCGAGCGCAAGCGCCGCGGCCAGGCAAAGCAGCGCCACGAGGCTGACGGGGATGGCGCGTTTCCACAACACGAGAGCGTGGAAGCCGAAACCATGCCGCTGGCCGTGTTTCTCGAGATGGAAAGGACCCGGGCACGTGGTTTGCTAAATCGGGAGCGTGGCTTCTCCCATCGTCACGGCCCTGGCTGGGCTTTCGCTTCTGGCGCTCGTGCATCCCGCATCGGGCCAATCGCTCGCGCCCGCGCAGCTCGAGGGCGCGATCGAGCAGGCCCGTCTTTTCCAGCGCACCCCCGGCGTCGGTAGCTCCGTGGTGGAGGCAAACGGCAACGCCCTTCCTTCGTCCGGCGGCGCCTCGGACGACGACAGCTTCGGCGATCAGATCATCCTCAAGAGCCAGCCCCGCACGCGCACTTTCGCGCTGACCGGCGACACGGCCTTCTTTTATACCGACAACGTCGCCCTGACCCGGCGCGGCCGGATTGACGATACTTTTTTTGTCCTGCACGCGGGCGGGAGTTGGACCCCGCGCCTCAATCCTAGCCTGGAAGCGCAGCTTGGTGTCTCGGCTTCCACTTTTCGCTACAGCGATACCGTGGAACTCGACTTCACCAATCTCGGTTTTGGGGCGGGGCTCTTTTGGACCCCGGACCAACTGCGCGGGGTCTCGCTCTTCGCGCGCTACGACCTGATCGAACTGTTGAGCCGGCACGGCAACGAGATCTTGCAGGATCACGAATTCACGGTCGGCGCCCAGAAAGTCTTCGCGCTGGGGCGGGCACACGCCTTCACCCTCGGGGTCACCGGCATGGCGGGCTTCGCCAATCCCTATGCCGCGCAACGCGACCAGGCGGGGATGTTTGCCGGCTACCGCCTCCAACTCGCGCGCGCTTGGGAAACGGAGATTTTCTACCGGGCCGCGCTCCACTTCTATAATCAAAACAGCCGGCTCGATGGCAACCAGGTGATCTCTTTAAACCTGCGTTACCGCCTCAATTCCTGGGCGGAAGCAAACGCATTTTTCTCCTTCGGCAGCAATCGATCGGATAAGAGCGTCTTCAATTACGACGTCCTGACGACAGGCGCTGGCGCCGCGGTCACCATCCGATTTTGAGGATAGCTCTATAGAAATTATAACAAAAGGGCGTGCGATCTGCTGATTCAGAGAGGCGTTCACACACTCGCATGTCCTGCCGAAGCCCTGTCCTCTTCCTCCTTCTTGCCTTTGCCGGCACGTCCTCCTTCGCAGCGCCCCTCGAGCGTGCCCAGGTCACGAAGATCATCAACGACGTTCGGATTTTCGATCCGGACCACGGGGCTCATCCCGCGGTCTTGCAAGAGGTCATCGAGGACGATCTCGGCCTAAAGACCGGCATCAAATCGCGTTCCGAACTGATCTTTCAGGACAAAACCCTCACCCGGATCGGACCCGAGACCTACTTTAGTTTCAAGCCCGGCACGCGCGATCTCATGCTCGAACGCGGCACTCTCCTCCTGCAAGTGCCGAAGGGGATCGGCGGCGCCACGATCCGCACGCCCGCCATTACCGCCTCTATCACCGGCACCACGATCATGATGGAATTCCTACCTCGGCAGCACGTCAAAGTGATCGTGCTGGAGGGCAGCTTGCGCCTTTCGGTAAATGGCCGTTTCGGCGATTCGCTCCTCCTTCTTCCAGGAAAAATGGTGATCATGCGTCCAGACGCGAAACGCATTCCCGATCCGGTGGATGTGGATATTCGGCAGCTGACCCGCACTTCCACCTTGGTGAACTTCCCGGGTGCCGATCCACTTCCCAGCCTCGCGCTGATTAATGAAGCCATCGCCGACCAGGTCAAAGACGTGGCTCGCAAGGAGTTGATTCCCACCAACCTCGTCATCAACGGCAGCGGCACCAATGTGATCCTCGCCTCCAACGATGCCATGGAGCCAATTGAGAAGCGGCACAATCTTCCAGTGGACGTGCTGGGCGATCCTGCGCCCGGAAGCAGCCAGGCCACCCCCCCACCGGCGCCCGTGCTTCCATCGCCGATCGCGAGCGGAACACCCCTGCCTTTGCCCTCTGCGACCCCGCTCGTGACGCCTCCACCGGCGCCGACAGCGACCCCAGCGGTCACGCCTTTTCCGTTACCCAGTGTGACGCCGGCCTTCACCCCATTTCCCCTTCCAAGCGTAACTCCGACAGCCACCGCGACTCCCTCCGCCACCGCCGCCCCATCGGCTACTGCCACTCCCTTTGCCACCGCAACGCCAACAGCCACCGCGACGCCCTCTGCTACCGCGACTCCAACGGCCACCGCGACTCCAACGGCTACCGCGACTCCAACGGCTACCGCAACGCCAACAGCCACCGCGACTCCAACGGCCACCGCGACTCCAACGGCCACCGCGACTCCAACGGCCACCGCAACCCCAACGGCCACCGCAACCCCCACGGCCACCGCCACGCCGGGACCGAGCGCGACACCTTCTGCCACACCGCTCCCCACGCCGCTCCCT
>JBBSLZ010000292.1:0-4224 GCA_038233435.1 Chthoniobacterales bacterium | reverse complement strand
GGAAGGAGAAGACGCTGAACAAGGCCGCGAAGGCGAGGCAGACCAGCGTACAACGAAACCGGCTGGTCCACCTCATCTGCCCGCCCGCTGGTTAACGACTGGTTGGATGGCGTCCTCCGCCGCCATCCGCATGGGCGTGCCGAGGCGGACGATGCTGCGATCGGTGATCGGCGACATCTGGAGATAGCCTTCCTTCAGCCGCCGTTGCAGCGCGGAGCGCGAGGTGAGGGCGGCGATCTGGCCGCTGGCCACGTCATTCTGACTGCGCACGTTGGTCAGCTCGTTCTCGAGCCCTTTCTTGCGGTCGCCCTGGTGATAAAGCTGGACCGTCAGGTAGACGTAGATTAATCCGGTCAGCCCGATGAAGCCGGTCAGGATGACCCAGCGGACGAGGGAGGCGGCGTTGACGGTGTTGTATTCTTTGCGTCTTTGGCGTTGCATCTAGATCCTTTCTGCGACGCGCAGTTTGGCGCTGCGCGCGCGCGGGTTGCCGCGCTGTTCTTCGGCACCGGGCTCGACTGGTTTGCCGGTGATGAGCGTAAACTGGTAATCCGGGTTCGGCCGCGGCTCGGGCCATTCCGGACGGTCGAGCCACTGCCGGCTACGATCGCGGAAGAAATTTTTCACGATCCGATCTTCCAATGAATGAAAGGTGATGACCGCGATCCGCGCCCCGCTTTCCAGCCGCGCGGTCAGGACGCCCAGGCCCGCTTCCAGCGCGCCCAGTTCATCGTTCACTTCCATCCGCAGCGCTTGGAAGACCTGGGTGGCCGGATGCCGCCGCCCGTGCCGCCAGACGATTTTTTCCACCGCCTTCGCGAGTTGCGCGGTTTCGCGGAATGGCTCGGTCTTGCGCTGCTTGACCAGTTGGCTGGCGATGCGGCGCGCGGCCGGCTCTTCACCCAGATCGCGGAAGAGTTGGGTCAGTTCCTCTTCGCTGTAGTGGTTGACCACTTCGGCGGCGGTCAATTCCCGGCGCGGATCCATCCGCATATCGAGCGGGCCATTTCGCATTAGGCTGAAGCCGCGGTCCGCATTTTCCAGTTGGCGCGAGGAGACGCCCAGGTCGAGCACGGCTCCGCCGATTTTCGCGATCCCGAGAGCGTCGAGCAGCTCCCCGGCCTGGCGGAAATTTGCCTGCCGCAAGGTGACGCGGCCGCCGAATTGCGCCAGCCGATCGCCCGCGTGCGCGATCGCGTCCGGATCTTGATCCAGCCCGAGGACGTCGGCGCCCGTTTGCAGGATCGCCTCGGTGTGCCCGCCGCCGCCGCAGGTGCCATCCACGACGAGGGCGCCGGGGCGCGGCGCCAGCAGCTCGACTACTTCCGGGGCCAGAATCGGACGGTGATAAGAGAAGTCTTCCATTTCGCGCGCCTCTTCTTCAAGGATGAGCGGACCGGTGGCGAACCAGACCGAACGTTCGAAAAGCAATGCGTTCATAAGGAGGGGGACATGGGCTAGAGGCCGATTGCGTGGGCGACATGTTGGTAGGTGGCGTTTTCCGCTTCATCGGCGCGTTTCCACTTCTGTAAATTCCAGATTTCAAAGCGGCCGCGCCCGCCTACCAGGGCCACATCGCCTTTCAAGCCGAGAAGCCGGCACATCTCTTCGGGCAGGACCAGGCGGCCCTGTTTATCCGCGGCGCCATGTTGCGCACGAGCGTGGATGTGGCGGAGAAACACGGTCCGATCCTGCGGGGTCAAGGTGGGATTTCGCTCCACCTCTTCGGTCAGGCGGGCGAAGGCGGCGGGGGACATGACCATCAGATATTGCTTTTGCGCTTCGGGCAGGATGATGAATTCCTCCGCCTCGCCCCGGCGCCAGCGCGAGGGAATCGTGAGCCGATTCTTCTCGTCGATGGCGTGACGAAACTCGCCGGCGTAGAAGGTTTGAGGGAGGGCTGGCGAATCCATGAGGCGTAGGAGCTTTGTTCCACTTCACTCCATTCTGCCCCATTGTTAACCACTTTGCGTACCACGGGTCAACGAAATAAACGCTTTCTTGCGCAGGTATTTTCGCCGCCCGCTTCGACTCTTGCCGCTACTGGCGCGTTCCGCCGTTAAGCAGCTCTGGGCGCAAGCTAACTAATCGAGGCTATACGCCTCCACCACCGCGATGCCCGTGCTGTTGCCGACGCCCCGCACCACGGCGGTGTAGTTGGACGGCGGCAATGTCTGCACGATGGCCGACTCGAGTTCGTGCCCAGGCGGAATGGTGGTGGCAAGGATCTCCGCCTCCTGCGTGTCGCGCCAGTTGTCATTCGACGCGAAGCGCATGCCATTCTGATCGTGCAGATCCACGGTGGGATTTGCCAGCGCGCCAGCGAGCGGCAGGGAGGGGCCGATCGCCCGCACCAACACACGGATCGGATCGTGCCCGGAGAGGATGAGCCCGCCGATCAGGACATCATCGGCTGTCTGCACAAAACCACGGGTCGAAATGTTTGCCAGCCGGGAGGTGGAGCCCGCTTCCAGGTCATAGACTTCGACGAGCCCAGTGCCGTTGAAATTGCCGGCACCCCGCACCACCGCGGTGTAATTCCCCGGTGCCAGCGTGGTCAGAATCGCCGGTTCCCGCGGATGCGAGGGCGCGAGCGCAGAGTCGGCAATCTCCTGCCGGTTCGGAGCCGCGCCCCAGTCGTCGTTCGTCGCCAGCAGCTGGCCAGCTCCATTATATAATTCCAAGGTGGGGTCCGCGAGCGCGCCGTTCAGCGGCAACGATGGACCCGGCGCCCGCACGATGATCCGCTTCCGGCCGCTGCCAGTGACGATGAAGCCGCCGATCAGCACCCGATCGTCCGTTTCGATTTTGAGCCGGGAAGAGATATTCGCGAAAGTGCCTTTACGCTGAACGGTGAAGACTTGGTTGGCGTTCGAGACGCTGATGTTCTCCGCGTTGCCGCCGCCGATTAGATAAATCCTGTCGCCGATGGTCGACGCGAAAATGCCATGGTGCGGCGCCGGCATGTCCGGGAGCCGCCGCCAGCTGTTGGTCGCGGGGTTGTACGCTTCAACTTCGGGCTGGAGCGCTCCTGGCACCTCCCCGCCGAAAACCCACAGCTCACCGTTTACCGCGGCCACGCCCACTCCGGAACGACCGGTCGGCAATGGCGCCCGTGCACTCCAGGAATTGGTCGCAGGGTCATAGACTTCCAACGCCGTGGACGAGCCGTTCCCGCCGCGCCCGGCGACCACGTAGAACTTGCCGTCGAGGAAAGCGCCGCCCGTGTGATGGCGCGCCACGTTCATCGGGGCACGCGTCGTCCAAGTGTTCGCGACAGTGTCGTAGACTTCCAGTTCGCGCAATGTCCGGGTGCTCTGCGGATCGTTGTGTGTGCCCCCGGCGACGTAAATCTTGTCCTCGAAAACGCCCACGGCAGGAGTGCCCCCATGGTTCAGCGCCATGCTGGCTACGAGCGACCAGGAATCGCTCCCCGGATTGTAAACACTCGCGGTACTTCCGGCCGCGCCGAAGCTGTAGAGCTTGCCGCCAGCGACGGCCGCGCTGTTGTGATTCACCGCCACCGGGACCGGCTGGGCGGTCGTCCACCGATCCGTCGCCGGGTTGTAGACCTCCACGATCGAAGTGGAGCGGCCTTCAGAATCGTAGCCGCCGATCACATAAATCTTTCCGTTCAGGACGGCGGTCGCCAGCTCTTGCCGTGCGGTCGGCAATGGCGCGCGCTCCGACCAGGTACCGCCACCGGTTTGTGCCTGCACCACGGCTGGAACGAAAAGCAGCGAGCAGAGCAGTGACCGCCCGATGCGAAGAAGCGCGCGTCGCATAGCGGAAAATAATTCCTGGCGCAACATCGTCAACCAACTTCCCTCCGCAGACCCCGTGTCAGCTCTCGCCGGTGGAGCCGGCAAAAGGCGAAAGGACCAATTCGCCGGAGCGTTTACGAATACAGATATTCGTCGTGATACTCCCGCTGCGGCGCGAATTGCACCGTCTGGTCACCGCCTGCCTCCGGATATTCAAAGATCTGGCCCTCGTAATTCCGAATCACGATCTTTTCCTGGTCATGATAGAGGACGTAACCGGGATTGATCGGCACCTTACCGCCGCCGCCAGGGGCATCGATCACGAATTGCGGAACTGCGTAGCCCGTCGTGTGCCCGCGCAAGCCTTCGATGATCTCGATCCCCTTCGCCACGGAGCTGCGCAGATGCGCCGACCCGGTGATGAGGTCGCACTGGTAAATGTAATAAGGACGCACCCGGC
>JBBSLZ010000291.1:0-4224 GCA_038233435.1 Chthoniobacterales bacterium | reverse complement strand
GCGCCCTCAGCAGCACTGTCATCATCGTCAAAGTTCTCTACGAAAAGCAGGAACTCGACACCCTCACCGGCCGCATCACCCTCGGCGTCCTCGTCCTCCAGGATCTCGCCGCCATCCTCTTCCTCGCCATCCAGCCAAATCTGGAACACCTCGCCCCCGCCATTTTCCTCATGTCGCTCGTCCGCGTCGTCCTCCTTGTCGCCGTCACCTTGGTCGTGAGCCGCTACCTCCTCCCCGTCATCTTCAAACGCGTCGCCCGTTCCCCAGAGCTCGTCCAGGTCGGCGCCCTCGCCTGGTGTTTTCTCATCGGCGAACTCGGCGAACGCCTCCATCTCTCCCGCGAGATGGGCGCCCTCATCGCCGGCGTCGCCCTCTCCACCTTCCCCTACGCGCTCGACGTCACCGCCAAAGTCACCAGCCTGCGCGACTTCTTCATCACCCTCTTCTTCGTTGGCCTCGGCATGCAAATCCCGCTGCCCACTCCCCTCCTCATCGGTTGGGCCCTCGTCTTCGCCGCCTTCGTCTTCAGCATCCGTTTCCTCACCACTTTCACCCCCCTCTACCTCATGCGGCAGGGCCTCCGCACCAGCCTCATTCCCGCCCTTAATCTCAGCCAGGTCAGCGAGTTCTCCCTCGTCATCCTCGCCCTCGGCGCCAGCGCCAATCACCTCGTCAATCCTTCCACCACCGGCATGGTCGCGCTCGCTTTCACCCTCCTCGCCGCCGTCTCCACCTTCGGCATGTCCAAATCCGACACCTTCGCCCGCCGCCTCATTCCCTGGTTGAAACAGCGCGGCCTGCGCGATCTCGACCACGTCGCCGATGACATCCACGCCGAAGGCGGCCACGGCCACGGCAAAGCGCGCATCCTCTTCCTCGGCTTCTTCCGCACCGCCAGCTCTCTCCTGGAAGAAATGCAACGCCACGCCCCCGATCTCATCGGCGACACCGCCGTGGTCGATTTCAGTCCCGTCGCCCGCGAAGGCCTCCTCGAGCGCAAAGTCCGCGTCATCTACGGCGATATCAGCCAGCGCGATACCCTCCTCCACGCCGGCGTCGAACACGCCCAAGTCCTCATCTGCACCGTCCCCGATTCCGTCCTCAAAGGCGTCACCAACGAGCGACTCGTCAGGCTCCTGCGCGGCCTCAATCCCACCGCCCGGATCATCGCCACCGCCGAAGTCCTCAGCCAAGCCCGAGTCCTTCTCGAAGCCGGCGCCGACTACGTCACCATCGCCCGTCTCCGCGAAGCCGACGACCTCCTGGAAGCCGTCCGTGCCGCCACTGAAGGCCTCCTCGGCCAAAAGCGCACCACCCTCCAGCACATCCTGGATGGAAGGACCGAGGTGCTCGCCTAACCTGACGGGCCACTTACTGCTGCGCGGTCACGGCTTATCGATAGTTCGCTTCCCACTCCGCGAAAGCCGCCGCCACCGTTCAGCTTCCTCCTACTCATACTCCTAATCCCACCCCCCAAGATTAGGAGTAGGAGTTAATTGCAGCAGCCGACAAAAAACATTCCCTCAAGGCACCGACCAATCAAGCGGATGCGCCGCGCAGCCATCCGTCGGGAGATACTGTTTTCCTCAACCCTCGCGGCCCCCTCTCGCCAGCGACTCCAGCAAGTCAGCAGGATCTTGATAAACGAGGAGCGCGCCCGCGTTCTGCAGCGCCGCTGCATCCACCGTCCTGCCGCAAAGGACAGCGATAGCCGCCAGCTCCGCCCGCCGGGCCGCCTCCATATCAAAAGGCGTATCGCCCACCACGATCGCTTCCGCCGCGGCCACGCCATCCAGATGCGCCAGCGCCGCCTGAAAGATATCCGGCGCCGGCTTAGAATCCTCCGCGTCATCAGCCGTCGTCAAGCCAGCGATCAGGTCTTCGATTTGTAACAATTGCGTGTAATGCCTCGCCTCCGGCTCCTTCCCCGAAGTAGCCAAGACAATCGCCTTGTCTAACTGGCGCAAAGCTTCGAAAAGTTCCCGCACCCGCGGGAAAGGCTGCACCTTCGGCAGATACTCGCGCTGGAAGAGGTCCGACCGGAACTCATCCAGCTCCTTCCCGAAACGCTCAATCTCGGCCGCGCTCAGAAACTCCGGCAGGTAATTATCGGACCCCTTCCCGATCTGCCGGCGCAGTTCAGCGTCCGAGAACGACTTCCCGAAATGTCGAAAGGCACGGTCCCAGGACTCGACATGCAGATCATTCGAGTCCACCAGCGTCCCGTCTAAATCAAAAATAATGCCCCGATAGGGCGCGAGAAGGTGAGGCATAAAGAACTGGAACAGTCCGGCGTGCGCTGGCTTGCCTCAAGCAGCGAGAAAAGGAAACTGCACCGCCACCTCGTCAGCTCCGGGAATCACCATCTCCGCACTCCGAGGCAACGCCCAGTCCATTGGAATGGAGGCGCATTCCTTCGTCGGGCAACGTCCCCGCAAGGGCCCGTCCCCAGTCTCATCCAGCACGATCCGGATTTCCCGGCCGGTAATTAACTGGCCACAACGCAGGCACCGCCGTTTGTCGTCGAGCGCATTCCACCGGCGATACTGATCGACCTCCTGCAAGGCCACCAGCTTCTCCGAGTCGTTTAGCGACAGTGTAACTTCCTCTTCCACGCCAAGAGAGAATGCCGTGCCACTGCTCCCAATGGAATCGGTCTCCCGACCAAGGCGCCGATAGAGGAAAACCCTATAAAAGGTTCTCTGGCCGCATCCTCGTCGCGCACTTCGTCTATCCCGCCAGGCTCTGCCAGGAGAAAAGAAGCGCACGCGCGCCAACCGCCTCCCAGCCCCGCCGTAGGGCAAGTTTCCAACTTGCCCGCTCCTTCAGACCACCAGTTGAAACCCTACGCGCGACTTAATCCAGCCAGCTCAGCGGATACTTCTCGTCATCCAGCGCGAGAGCCTGTTCGGTCAGCTCGAGTGTGTGCTGGGTATCAAACATGACCGCCAGCTCTTCCGTCCGCGTCGCGTCCTTGCTCGCCATGATCGTGCCGGGATGCGGGCCGTGCGGAATCCCGCGCGGATGCAGCGTCATGGAACCGGCTTCGATGCCTTTGCGCGAACCAAAATTACCGCGCACGTAAAAGAGCACCTCGTCCGCCTCGACGTTGTCGTGCACCCACGGAATTTTAACCGCGTCCGGACCGTAATCGAGCATCCGCGGCGCAAAGGTGCAAAGCACGTAGCCGCGAATCTCGAACGTCTGGTGGATCGGCGGCGGCTGATGGACGAAGCCGGTAAGTGGCTCGAAGTCCTGCGCATTGAAGGTGACCGGGTAAACAAAGCCATCCCAGCCGACGACGTCGAAAGGGTGGTGCGCGTGGACCACGCGAGTCCAGCGCGGGCCGTCCTTCACGAGCACGGCGACATCTTCGTCTTTGTCGATTACGAGCGTTTCCGTCGGTCCGTGAAAATCGCGCTCGGAATAGGGCGAGCCCATCCGGATCTGGCCGTCGTGATTCAAATAGCGCCGCGGAATACGCACCGGTCCGGTCGATTCCAGGATAAGGTAATCTTCGTCCTCGACCTTATCCGGCACGAGCCGGTAGGTGATGCCGCGTGGAATGACGATGTAATCTTCCGCGCGATAACGCAGTTTGCCGAAAGGTGACTCGAGCCAGCCCGCGCCGTGAAAAACGAAGATGGTCTCGTCTGCGCCAGCGTTGCGATAATACTCGTAGTCGGCGTAATCCTGCGCGGGTTTCAGGCGGTAGGCGATCATGTCCTGATTGAAGAGCATGGGGATGCGGCCTTGGTAAAGGTCGCCTTTGCGCGGCACGTTCGCCGCCTTCAGGTGATGATGACGCAGGGGCGCGTCGGTCACCTTTTTCAGCTCTTCGCACTTGAGCAACTCCACGCTGCGGACGCGGGTGGGCGGCCGCAGGTGATACATAATCGAGTAAGCTTCATTGAAGCCCTCCGTCGTGATGACGTGCTCGTAGTAAATGCCTTCGTTCTTGTAGCCCGGTCCCGCGCCATTGCGATGAAACCAGACGTGATGTTTCCGCGGGATTTCCCCGAGTTTTTGATATTGCGGCATAGCGTTTCCCCCTTCTCCCTTTACAGATTCCCGCGCGCGTCCTGCTCTTTCTCGAGCGCTTCGAAGAGCGCCTTGAAGTTGCCTTTTCCGAAACTCTTCGCGCCTTTGCGCTGAATGATCTCGAAAAACAGGGTCGGTCGATCTTCCACCGGCTTGGTGAAGATCTGGAGCAGGTAACCTTCT
>JBBSLZ010000290.1:0-4293 GCA_038233435.1 Chthoniobacterales bacterium | reverse complement strand
TCCCCCAAAAAAATGAACTAGAAAAATCCTCCTTTTCTCATGGTCGTGTCTGCTTTCGGCCTCTCCGGCCTGCTCTTAGCCTCTTTGAACTTGGAAGCTCAGACGCGGAAGCCAGCCTCCGCGGTCCCGGCGATGTCGGCGGATTGCAGTTGGAGCGACGCCGCTCCTTTTCCGGGCAAGGTTGTGGGAAATACGGTGGCCTCGGCCGGCGGGAATCTCTACAGCTTCGGCGGCTCGATTGACACTCTCATCTCAAAGCGAGCCTTTAAATTCGACGGAATTACCTGGACGCCGATCGCTTCTTACCCGCTCGCTATTAACGGCGCCGCGGCCGTCACGGACGGGACTAATATTTATATCGTAGGCGGAGCTGCGCAGTCAACGCGCGAACGCTCGCCTACCGCTATAACGTACGCAGCTCGCTTCCTGCACCAGCCCGCTAACGGTCACGCGGTCGTCTATTTGGATGGAAAGCTATATAAGTTCGGCGGCCGGGACATCGACGCGTTGGAGATTTATGACATTGGCTCCGACGCCTGGAGAACGGCAGCGCCTTATCCGCAGCGAACGGATCTCCTGGGCGGCTTCGCCCAAGGACCGTTCGTGTATGGTGCAGGCGGACTCGTTCGCAATTTGAACTTCGTTTTGCAGCCCACGAGGAAAACGTATCGCTACGATCCAGGGAACGATCGGTGGGACGATGAGGCGATCGCCGACCTGCCTGTAACACGCCACGGAGCGGCTGCCCCTTCTACGCGGGCGTCGGCATCCTGGCGGGCGGATTTTTGGGAGGCAACGAGTTTACGCTAGACGCGATTTCCAACACGGTCGATCTTTGCGGCTTTGCAAGGCAGCTTTTACGTGGTGGGCGGCTTCAACCCGGCTGGCACCGTGCAAAACACTAATCAGAAGTATAACCCGGGAAACGTCCTGGGGGGCGCCGGCCAGGCGATTGATGCGGCGGGTGCGAACGGCGCGCTCGATCCGGGTGAAATGGTCACCGTCTCTTTCGGTGTTCAGAACGTTTGCAATCTGGGGGGAACCTGCACGACGGCGAACCTGCTCGGAGTCTTACAGGCGGACGGCGGCGTCATGAACCCGTCCGGCCCTCAGAACTACGGCATGCTGTGTTCCGCGGGCGGGGCCGCCTATCGCCCTTACACCTTCGCGGTCGATCCGGCGCTGCCTTGTGGCAGCACTGTGACCGCCTCTTTGGTGCTGACAGACGGAACCAGAAGTTACGAGACTCTGACCTACACTTTTATCACTGGCAGTAAGGATTCAGCCTTTCTCGAGAATTTCGATACCGTCACCCCGCCCGCGTTGCCGGGACGGGCGGGCGGGCACAGCCTCTGGCAGCGGTGTCCCGGGCAGAACGGCGCCGGGCTCTGGTTTTGCGGATGCGGGGCTGAACGCGATTTACCTTCCCGAAAGTGATAGCGTGGCCCTCTCGGAGGTCTCCACTCCGTCCATTCCGATTACCAGTGCGGCTCAGCAATTGATCTTCCGTAACCGATATTCCACCGAGGAGGCTTTTGACGGATTGGTTCTGGAGATCAGCGTCGCCGGCGGCGCGTTTCAAGATATCCTTGCGGCTGGCGGAACCTTCGAGGGCGGCGGATACAATTCCACCCTAGACACAGGGTTCGGCAATCCGCTCCCCGGCCGTCAGGCTTGGTCGGGCATAAGTGCTGGCTCAAACGCTTTGCCAGGTTTCATCTCCACGGTAGTGAACCTCCCGACCGCGGCCGTGGGCCAGAGTGTGCAGTTTAAGTGGCGCCAAGGTTCGGACAATAGCGTTTCTCGCACTGGTTTCGGCCCCGGGTCCGGCATCGATACCGTCATGATCGCCAGGTCAGTTTGCGACAGCAACGCGCCCGTCGTGACTTCCGCCCTCTCGCGCAAGCGGCATGGCAGCTCGGGCTTTCTCTTTGATCTAGGCCTGCCTCTAGTCCCCTTGGGCGGAGCCATCGGCGTCGAGGATCGCGCCGGAGCGATCATGGGCGCGCATCAAATCCTGCTCAACTTTTCATCACCTGTGACCGTCAATAACGCCTCGGTCGTCGCCGGAGCGGGCCGCGTCGTCAATTTTTCCATCAACGGTTCGGTGGTAACGGTGAATCTCGTCGAAGTTCCTGATCGGCAGCGGCTGGGCCTTATGCTAAAAGGCGTCAAAGATGGGAACGGGGCGGGGGACGTGATGGTGTCCCTGGGTTTTTTGGTCGGAGATGTGAATGGAAACGGCGTGATCACTGGCAGTGATATCGCTCAAACCAAAGCGGCGACTGCGGGTGGGACGACCAGCGCGGAGAACCTCCGGGCCGACGTGAATGCGAGCGGGAGCGTTAATGCCAGCGATGTTTCGCTGGTGAAGGCAAACTCCGGCCGGGCTCTCCCTTGAATCAAGGCCGGAAGGCAGCCTCGTCTCAATAAAGTCACATCGCGCGAGCCTCGGTCACGGGAGCCGAAGGGTTTGGTCGCGGGGATGTGGCTTGTCCTTCCAGGAGCCCAGCTCTACGGGAGCGAGATCTTCCGCCTATTTCTTCCAGTCGAGCGCGCCCTTTTTCAGCGCGTAGACGTAGCCGACCATTAGGATACTGACGAAGCTGAGCATGCTCCAGAGGATGGTTTTGCTCTGCACGATCGACTCTCGATAAACCACCGCCCACGGATACATGAAGACAATCTCGAGGTCGAAGAGGATGAAGAGCATCGCCACCAGGTAAAATTTCACGCTGAAGCGAGGCTGCGCCTCACCCTGCGGCAGCATCCCGCACTCATAGGCGGAATCCTTGACCGGCGAACGCTTCCCGGCCTTCCCCAGCAGCACGCTGACGAGGAGCGCGCCGGCCGCGAAACCGATCGCCACCAGGATGTGCAGCAGGATCGGGAGATATTCGTGGATCATGAGCTGAACAATGGGAACGCGGGTGCGCGTAAGACGAACCTACTGCGCGGAGGACGAGGCCGTCTTGGCCGCCGCTGCGCTTTTGGCTGCGGCCGCCGCTTTCGCCGCCGCGAGGGCGGGGAGGTGGCCGTTCTGGGGCGCGATCGCCTGAGGGAGCGCGGCCGGGATCCCTTTGTATTTCTTGGCGGTTTTCTTGACCGCGCCACGCGCGACCAAATTCTGGAGTTTTTCGTAGGCGCGAAGGCGCAGCATTTCCTCGCCACCGCTGGCGGCATTCCGGGCTCGCAGATTCTCGTGGATGATGTCGAAGAGTTGTTTGAATTCAAACGACGCGCGTCGGGAAAGGACGGCGACCAGTTCTTCAGTGACCAGATCAGGGACACGTCGTGAAAATGCGTTTTTCTTCAGGATGGCCATAAGGCGCAGACGATAACATAACGGAAAAAATCCGCATAGAATTTCCTAGGACTTGGGATCAAGAACCAGAAGGGGAGTCCGATAGGCTTAGGTGGCCGGGCGAGGCTATTCCCAGCGCCGGAATTCATTCTGCACGGAGGGCTTCCAGCGGATTTAACCGCGTGGCTTTTCGGGCTGGGACGATGCAGGCGAGGAAAGCGGCGATACCCAGTATGGCGGCGAGGAGGCCGAAAGCGACGGGCTTCATCCCTGTGGGCGAGGACGAGACGGAGGACATCGCGGGCTTGGGCGCCGGGGGCCATGCGGACGCCGATCTCGCCGGTGCGTTGCTCGACCGAGTATGCGACGGCGCCGGAGATGCCGACGGGGGCGAGGAGGAACGCAACGCCCGCGAAGAGGCCGAGCAGGGTGGTCATGAGGCGGGCTCGGCCGAGGGCTTGCGCGACGATTTCATCCATTGTTTGCGGCCGGGCGAGGGCGAGGCTGGGGTCGATTCCGCTCAGGATGCGCTGTGCCTGGCGGGTGATCTCGGCGGCGGGGAGCTGGCTGCGCACGCTGATGGTGAGGAAGGGGAAGTTTTCCTGGGCGAGCGGGCGGTAGAATTCCATGTCGTTACGTTGCGCGACCCGTTCGGAGCGGACGTCGCCGACCACGCCGATGATTTCGGTCGGGACGCTGCTACTGGTGACGAGCAAGGTTTTGCCGATCGGGGTCTCGCTCCCGAAGACTTTGCGCGCGCCGGCCTGGCTGATGCGCATGACGTTTTGATGGTTGGTGAGGTCGTGCTCATCAAGGTGGCGGCCGGAGAGCAAGGGGATCCCCCAGGTTTGGAAATAGCCGGGGGCGACATCGTGGGAAAGCGCGGCGGCGCGTTCGGCGATGGGGAGGACGGTGCCGTCGGGTCCGCGTGTAGAGGGTGCGGTTGCCGCCGGCCCTGATGCTGGGCGGGATGCACTACTTTCATCGCG
>JBBSLZ010000289.1:0-4326 GCA_038233435.1 Chthoniobacterales bacterium | reverse complement strand
TCTCGAAGCCCTCCATCTCCGGCGTAACCAGGAACGCGGTGATCGCGTCCTTGCCCGGCTTCCCCGGCACCGGCGTCCGCGCCATCACCGTCAGCACCTGCGCGATGCCCGCATTGGTGATGTAGCGCTTCTCGCCATTCAAAACATACTGAGACCCATCCGCGCTCGGCGTGGCGGTCGTCTGCACATTCGCCGCATCGGAGCCCGCTTCCTTCTCCGTCAACGCGAACGCGGCCAGCTTCTCGCCGCTCACCAGCGCGGGCAGCCAGCGCTGTTTCTGCTCCGCGGTGCCGAAAAGTAACAGCGCGCGAATCCCGATCGAGTGGTGCGCATTGGTAAAGACCGAGGTGGACGCGTCGCGGCGCCCGATTTCCTCCAGCACCTTGCAATAGGCCATCTGGGTAAACCCGCGCCCGCCAAATTCCTTCGGCGCCGTCATCCCGAGCACCCCCGTGCGCGAGAGCCCATCGATCACATGCTTCGGAATATCCGCCGTGCGATCGATCTCCTCCGGGTCCAGTTCCGCATCCAAAAATTGCCGCACTTCAGCCAGCGACTTATCCAGTTCCTTCTGCTCTGTGGCCGAGACTCGCGGGTAAGGCATCGCCCAATCGGCCACGAATTGCCCCAGAAAGAGCCCCTTCGCAAAGCCGAGTTCTTGATGCCCGGTGAAGAGCAACTCCTCCGCTTCCTTAATCTCTTTTTGCCGCTGGATATCTGCTTCGTTCATAAGTTTACCATTCGTCAGTGCGCGTCCGCTCGATTGCCCGGCCGCGCGCGGGAGCCGGCCGTTCCACCCTGCGAATCCCGCGGCAGATAAGTCGCGGATGCCGCCGCGCCTGACAACCGAAATCTACCTGCCGCCACCTCACGCGGCAGGGTTGGTCAATCGTCAGATTGGGTAGCGCGCGATAAAATCGCTGGCCGCGATGCCATCTATTTTCCGAGTTGGCACAAAGGCGACCATTACAGCGCGTGGTTTGGCGATTCTTCGGCCCGACGGCGGACCGACTTCACCGCGTCGCTCGACGTGGAGCCGGCGCGCCCCCCGCGCCGAAGGCTGCCCTGATAATTTCCGCGACCCGCCCCGCGCTTCACATCTCCTCCGCCCACCCACCCCCGGCACAGTGGCTGCTCCAGAGAGCGATGCCATCGACCAGCCCGCGGACCCGTCTCTCCGCTTTCGTCCTGGTCGCGCTGGTCGCTCTCAGCCGCCTCCCATTTCTCGCTGCCGGCTACGGCGAGAACGTCGATGCCTGGCGGGTGGCCCGTGCCGCCCGCCAGATCGCACAGAATCACGTCTACGAGCCCTCCCGTCTTCCCGGCTACCCGATCCACGAAATCATGAGCGCCTGCTTTCGCCACTTCGGAGCCATCGGACTCAATGGCTTGAGCGCCGCCTTTGGCATCGCGGCCGTCCTCGCGCTCTGGTCCATCGCCCGCCGCCTGCACTGCCGTCACCCCTTTCTCCTCGCGCTCGCCTTTGCCGCCACGCCTATTTTTTTCGTCAATAGCGTCACCGCCAAGGATTACGTCTGGGCGATCGCATTCGCCCTTTGGGCCCTCTCCGCCGCGCTGGCCCCTTTTGGTGCGGCCTCCTCCTCGGCCTCGCCATCGGTTGCCGGATCACCTCGGGCGCCATGATCATCCCGCTGGCGCTGGTCCTGGGCGGCGCATTTAGGCGGGAAGCTCTGGCCCGGGGCGCTGCTGCGGATGACGCTGGCCGCCGGCAGCACCGCGGCCCTCGCTTTCCTGCCGGTCTGGCTACGCTACGGCTGGAATTTTTTCACTTTCTACGAAAATCATGACCGCCCAGCCTTCGCGGCCATCCTCGTTCGCGGCAGTTTCGAAGTCTGGGGAGCGATCGGCCTCCTCGCCTTGCTCATCCTTCTCCTTGGAAGCATCCCGCGGCGCCCACTCTCGCTCCCGCCGGCAATGCCGCCGCGGGCCAACCGCCTCCTCGTGCCGGCCGTAGGCGCCATCGTCGTCATCTATCTCCTCGCCTATCTGCGCCTGCCCGATCAGGCCGGATACCTCATCCCGCTCGTCCCCGCCATCCTCCTCCTCGCTGCCCGGTTCACGCCCAGCCTTCCCTTCCAGACGGCGTGCTTCCTCCTCTTCCTCTCACCCTGACTCGCCTTTTCGGGAGGTCGTCCCGCGGTCGGACCGATCATCGCCGATCACCGCGTGCGCCTGCAGAGATTGCAGACCATTGGAGAGTTTATCGCCCGCACGGAGGCCGCGTTTCCCGGCCAGAACACCATAGTGGTCGGCTGGGAGCCGATCATCGGAGAACTCTCGCCCGCTTCCCCACGGCATAATCACTACGTCTATTCCCTCTCAGGTGCGGAAGCAGAAGAACTGAACCGGCAAGGCCAGGGCATCGCCTACACCAGCGAAGTCATCCGCAGCTTCAACTACCGCACCCAGAAAATCGACCTCGTCTCCTACGGCGCGCGCAACGTGCGGCTGCTCCTCACCGGAGCGCCCTGAAGCGCCCCGGCGCTCCCCGCCGCAATCTTATCGCCGAACCGCTCGGCGTTGCTATGTTGGGCCCCTCGGCCGACCACCGAGTTCGTTTTTCCAATCCATGAAAATCCCGCTCCTCGCTCTCCTGTCCGCTTCCTGCCTGCTCGCGCCCGCCGCCTTCGCCCAGACCAAGTCCACTCCGTTAGGCGATTCCGCCAAAGCGCTCCACCGCTTCTTCGACGCCGAGTGGGATTACCAACTCGAGCAAAATCCCACCCGCGCCTCCGTCCTCGGCGACCGGCGTTGGAACGACCAGCTCGAAGACGACAGCCTCCCGGCGATCGAAAAACGCCAGGCGCATAGCCGCGATGCGCTCGCGCGATTCAGCAAAATCGAACGCGCCAATCTCTCTCCGGCCGATCAATTAAACTACGACCTCTTCAAGAAGAACCTCGAAGAAGAGATCGCGGGTTTTAAATTTCGCCGCTACCTCCTCCCTATCAATCAACGCGGCGGCGTCCAGACCGCCGATGAACTCGGCGACCTCCTTCGTTTCCAGACCGTGAAGGATTACGAAGACTGGATCGCGCGGCTGAAAGCGTTTCCGATCTCGATGGACCAGCAGATGGCGCTCATGCGCGACGGCATGAAGGCCAAAATCATGTGGCCGCGGATCGTCCTCGAACGCGTCCCGGCGCAGATCGACAAGCAGATCGTTCCCGACCCGCAGGAAAGCCCATTCTTCAAACCGCTCCTAAAATTCCCCGACGACATCTCTGCCGCCGAACGCGATCGCCTCACAAAAGCCGCCCGGGAAGCGATCGATTCCGGCGTTATCCCCGCCTTCGAGAAACTAAAGCCGTTCTTCGAACAGGAATACCTGCCCGCCGCATTCCCCGAAGTCGGCGTCTGGCAAATGCCCGACGGCGACGCCTTCTACACCTACCTCGCGCGCCGTTACACCACCACCGACCTCACCCCGCAGCAGATCCACGAGAAAGGCCTCAGCGAAGTGGCCCGCATCCGCGGCGAGATGGAGGCGATCATGAAAAAGGTCGGCTTCGAGGGTACGCTGCCTGAGTTCTTCACCAAGCTGCGCACCGACCCGCAGTTCTTCTACAAAACGCCCGAAGAACTTCTCGAAGCCTACCGCGCCATGGCGAAAGAGATCGACCCGAACCTGGTCAAAGTCTTCAAAACCCTCCCGCGCATGCCCTACGGCGTCATCCCCATCCCCGACAAAATCGCGCCCGACACCACCACCGCCTACTACAACGGCCCCGCCGCCGACGGCTCGCGGCCCGGTTACTACTACGTCAATCTCTACAAACCCGAGACGCGTCCGAACTGGGAAATGATGGCGCTCTCCCTCCACGAATCCGTCCCCGGCCACCACCTCCAGATCGCGCTCGCGCAAGAACTCGGCGAGATCCCGAAATTCCGCCGCTACGGTGGCTACACCGCCTTCAGCGAAGGCTGGGGTCTCTACGCCGAGTCGTTAGGCGAAGACATGGGCATGTATGAAGACCCGTATGCAAAGTTCGGCCAGCTCACCTACGAAATGTGGCGCGCCGTCCGGCTCGTCGTCGACACCGGCATGCACCAGATGAAATGGGATCGCCAAAAAGCGATCGATTACTTCCTCGCCAACGCCGCCAAATCCGAGAACGACATCGTCAACGAAATCGACCGCTACATCTCCATGCCCGGCCAGGCGCTGGCCTACAAGATCGGCGAATTAAAAATCAAAGAGCTGCGCGCCCGCGCCCAAACAGCCCTCGGCGAAAGCTTCGATCTCCGCGAATTCCACGACATCGTCCTGCTCTCCGGCGCCGTCCCGTTAGATATTCTAGAGCG
>JBBSLZ010000288.1:0-4425 GCA_038233435.1 Chthoniobacterales bacterium | reverse complement strand
TCATCCCGATGCGGTCCCACCACCGTCTGCCGCAGGCGCGCTTCCTCCGCACTGGTGCGGGCCAGATCTGCCGCGAAATCCTCCGTGTTGCCGGGCGTAAATTGCAAACCCAGCATCTCGCTTCCGCCTCCGATATCGCTGTGGGCGTCCAGCGCATGCGGCGTCAAGCGCGCCACCAGACTCGCGCGCAGGGCGGACAGTTTCGCGCCCTGTTCCAATAACGGCGCATCATAGGCCGCCAGCTCCCGCGGCTTCGGCACGGGCGATTTCAGGAGCGCGTTTCGCGAGCGCAACGCGCGTTCATAAGCCCGCAACGCCGGACGATACCCGGACTCGATCTGCGACCCCAAAAAATCCAAAAAGCGCCGCCGAAATTCCGACCCACCGCGCACCAGTTCGATGTCCGTGTTCGCCAGCGACACCACCCGCCCCAGCCGCAGATACTCCGCCGGACTCTTCTGCTCCGCATGATCGAAAGCCAGTTTCCGGCGGAGCGCGCTGTAGCGGAATTCCAGATGGTGCTGATCGAATCGCCCGGCCACTACGAAAGACTTTTCGCCCATTCGGATCGCGGGCAACAGAGTCGTGCTGCGCTGCGATTGTAGCCGCAACAACACGCAGGCCGCCTCAAGGATGGACGTCTTCCCCTGGCCATTGGCGCCCAGGAAAAAATTAAAACCCGGCGCCAGCTCCACTCGCAGCGCCTCAAAGCACCGAAAGTTCCGCAGCTGTAATTCGGTCAGCATACGAAATCGTCCTTCGTCCTCGTCCTCGTCCTCGTCCTCGTCCTCGAAAATTCCCCCTCCCCGATCGAGGACGAGGGACGAGGACGAGAAAAACCTCTGGCTCTACGCCTCACAACTGGAGCAACTCCAGCCGGCATCTCATCTCCGAGCGAACATCGCCAAAATACTTCCCATCAATCGGCGTCACATCCCCCGGTCGTAAACCCACCGCCGCCGCGATGAAATTATGATTACAAAAAACGCCGTTCGTTCCATCCATCCCCACCCAGCCCGCGCCCGGCAAATACACCTCCGCCCAGGCGTGCAGCGAACCCTCCGCCCGCCGCTCCTTCGCATCCGTCTCCCGCAGATAGCCGCTCACCAACCGCGCCGCCAGCCCGTTCGCCCGCAGCGTCTCCGCCAACAAGACCGCCACATCGCGGCACGCCCCTCGTCCCAACCGCAGAGTCTCCCCCGGCGACCGCGCCGGCCCTTCCTCCCGCCGCTCATACCCGATTCTCTCATGCAGCGCCTGGTTCAGTGCCACCAGCGTGCTCACCGTCCCGGCCGGCTCCTCCGCGCGCGGCCGTCGCCATCCGGGAACCTCGATGTCATCCATCGTCTGCCGCTGCAAATAAGGCGCCAGCAATCCCGCCAGCTCCGCCTCGTAGGCAAACGGCCAATCCACCGCCGGCGGCTCCAGAATAAAATCAAACGCGTCCTTCGCTTCCAGCTCCAGATCGATCTCCAGCTCGAAACAAAGATCCCTCATCTCCTCCGGAAACGTGCAGGACGCGACCACGTTATCGAAGACATCTCGTGCATACCGGATCGTGGCCCCGCCGTTGACCGAAAACTCCAGCCGCCGCACCCGCTGGAAGCGATCCACCCGCGGGAAGAGCCGCACCTCGTGCGGGGAAAAACCCACCGCCTGCTCATACTGGTAGACGGTTTTGTAGCGCAGCCCGAGATTCACGGGAGCAAACTAAGACAACCCGCCCGCCTCGTCGCACGAACTTCCCAGAAAGTTCTTGCGACCCCGGCGCAACACGCGTACTTCGTGCGCTAAGAAAATTTCTCTGACTGCGGCAGTCCGAAACGGCTGCTACACGAAGTAAACAATTGTTCTGGGGGGAACAGCCGCCCTTCGTGCCTTCGGGCGCGGGGGGCGGTACTTTTTTGTACGCGGAATGGGAAACGCTGAACGCTGAACATCGAACGCATGCACTTTCGACGCAGCGCGGCTCTTTCTTCATTCGACGTTCGGCGTTCAACGTTCGACGTTCGACGTTCATGACCGACGTCCACCGCAAAGGAAAGATCTCCTGGGCGCTCGCCTTCCTCCTCATCTTTCTCGTCGCCGCCTTCATCTCCCTCTTCGTCTTCTGGCGCCTCGAAACCTGGCCCCTCCGCAACGCTCAGGGCGCCAGCGCCGAACTCGAGCGTCTCGGCCGGAAAGCGCGCGACGCCTTCATCGAGCTCGCCCAGCTCCAGCCCCGCGTCACCATCCAGAACCGCGTCTACTTCGAGCAAACCAGCCCCGTCGCAGAGCTCGCCGTCCTCTCCCGCCAGACCGAGGTCGACCACGAGTTCATGCACACCTGGGCCGGCAGCACCAAGCGGATCAAACTGCACGGCACCTTCGCGGTCAAAGCCGGCTTCGACTTAAAAAAAGATCTCACCGTCGACGTCCGCGAAAACGAGATCGTGGTCCAGTTGCCTCACGCCAAAATCCTCACCGTCGAGCAACAAAAAGTCGACGTGCTCGAATTTGAAAACGGCTTCTGGAACCGCATCTCCGCCGCCGAGCTGGAGAAAGAATTCGCCGTCCTGCCCAAACTCGCGCGCGAAAAAGCCGCTCAAAGCGGCCTCACCACCGAAGCCGAAACCACCTTGCAACAGCAGCTCCAAACCCGCCTCGGCGCCGATCACCCCGTCCGCCTCACTTTCCCGCCTGCCATCAACGCGAAGCAATAAAGTCAGAGCGAGGCCGCCGGAGAAGATACAAGCGACGGCGCTCTGTCGCCGGAGAAGTTGTAGCGACGGCGCTCTGTCGCCGTAAAAAGCGCGGATTTGCGAGCAACCGCTGCGCTGCCGGTGTTTGGACGCGTACCGTGCAAGCGACGCGCCCAAACAGCGACAGAGCGCCGTCGCTACAGAAGCTGCCGGGCCACAAGTTTGGAACTCGCGCCACCTCGTGACGGCCCCTTCCATGACACGATGAAATGATGGATGAGTTCCTCCATCCTCGTCATCACGTGGCAGGGACGTGTTCCGTAGGGACGGTATCGGACTGGGATCGGGTCTAAGAGGCGGAAGTGGGTCCGGCGAGCGAAGCGCTCAGGCGCCACTCCACACCCCTCACAACCAACGCGCCAGCTTCTCCCGCAACTCCTCCGTCGCCTCCACTCGCAGTCCCTTCCCGGCCTCCATCCGCACCTCGTCCTCCCCGCGCTCAAACACCAGCAGCACCGCCAAAAACCCCGGCGACGCCGCCAGAATTTCGCGCACCTCTGTCAGCTCGCCCTCCGTCGTCGTCTCCGCCGCAAACCGCAAAACCATCGCGTCCATCTCGCCGTTCCCTCGCGCCGGCACCACTTCCTCGCTTCCGGCCGGGCGATCAGCATCCGGCTCCAGCACCTTCACCCGTTGCGCCGTCGCCCGCACCGAATCGTCCCGCTTATCCAGCGTCCCCCGCATCGCAATCACCCGGCCCGGCACCAGCGCCTCCGTCACTTTCACGTAGACCTCGTTCCAAAGCACCACCTCCAGCAATCCAGTCACGTCCTCCAGCCACACCACCGCAAACGGCTTCGCCTCCTTCTTCGTAAATTTCTTGTCCACCTGCGTGATCGCCCCCGCGATCCGAAAGCTGGCCCGGTCGGGCAACTCGCCTAACGAGCCGATCGTCTGATATTTTCCCTCCGCGATCGTCGCCGCGTAAGCGTCCAACGGATGCCCGGTTACATAAAAGCCGAGCAGCTCCTTCTCAAACGACATCGTCTCATGCTGCGTCCACGGCGTCACCGCTCGCACCCCCGTCTTCGGGGACGGCGGCGGTAAATCGAGATCGTCAAAAAGCGAGACCTGCCCGCTCGCTCGATCCCGATGTGAAGACGCAGCCGCGGCCAGCGAATCCTCGATGCACTCGAACATTTCCGCACGGTCGCGCCCGAGGAAATCAAACGCGCCCGCTTTCACCAGGCTCTCCAGCATCTTGCGATTCGCGATCCGCGAATCCAGCCGCGCACAAAAATCCTCCAGTGAAGCAAAGGCGCCGTTCGCCACCCGTTCGCGAATCGACGCCTCCATCGCCCCCTGCCCCACGTTCTTGATCGCCGCCAGCCCGTAGCGGATCGCCGCCTGCCCGCTCTCCGCTTCCTCCGGGGTAAACTTCAGCCCGCTCCGGTTCACATCCGGCGGCAAAATCGGGATGCCCATCCGCTTGCACTCGCCCACGAAAACCGAAATTTTCTCCGTGTTATTGATCTCGTTGCTGAGCAATCCAGCCATAAACTCGACCGGATAGTTCGCCTTCAAATACGCCGTCTGGTAACTGATCACGCCATAAGCCGCGCTGTGGCTTTTGTTGAACCCGTAGCCGGCAAACTTCTCCAGCAGATCGAAGATCGCGCTCGCCTTCTTCTCCTTGATCCCATTCGTGGCCGCGCAGCCGCTGATGAAGGTCTCGCGCTCCTTC
>JBBSLZ010000287.1:0-4427 GCA_038233435.1 Chthoniobacterales bacterium | reverse complement strand
TGCGTCGCCGAAGGATAGGTTTGGCAGAAATTGATCCACCCGCGAAATCGGTCCGCTGGGTTCCGAGGCGCGGTCTGCAGACGGGAGGTGGTGTGTCGGGAGGGCTATTTCGGAGCGTTCCATGACGCGATTCCAATCACCGAGTTCCTCGGCGTAACGCCGACCGCGCGCCCCCAACGCGGAGAGAACGTCCTCGCTGGCCCGCGCGACTTCTCCGAATAGAGCCACCCATTCGTCTTCCGTCTGCCCGACCCATCCGCCCGCCGCACGTTCGACTGCGACAGAAGTGGCAAGACACGCGCCATGGACAGCGACCGGCTTCGCATGCATCCAGGCTTCCAGAATCACCCGCGAGAGGCTCTCGTTCTGGCTTGGTTGAAAGAGGGCGGCGCAGTCGGCTAAGAGCGTTTCCTTATGCGCGTCGGTGACCACCCCCAGGTCCTCCACGCCCTTGTCTTCGAGCAGATCAAGGCTCCCGTGCCCTGCGAGCAAGAGGCGCAGATCGGCATTGGGCCGTTGCCGCCGGAAGCGGCGAAAGGCCTTCAGAAGTAACGGCACGTTCTTGCCGGAATCTTTCCGGCCCAGGTAAAGGACGTAGCGGCCAGAAGGACTTTTCTGGTGATGACCGGCCGATGTCTTCGCCCGGGGAGCGGCGACGGTTTCGATTCCGGCGCCGACGAGGTGAGATTTCTCGTCGATGCCGGGACCAAAGAGGCGCCGGGCCAGTTCCTGCTCGCCTTCGCTGATAAAAAGAATCCGGCCAGCGCCGTAGAACGCGTCTGCCACCTCCGGGAGATAGGCGTAGGCTTCATCGTGGAGGCATGGCTGGAGAGCGGAGCGCTCGCCGACCTGGCGGATGCCATGCAGGATCGGCCCGTAGAGATAGGGGAGAAAGATGAACCAGTCATAGGTTTCCTGTTCCTCGGCCAGATGCTCCAGGAGGGCGGGCGATTTGATCAACTCGTCGACAAAGATTCTGGAGTCGTGAGGCGAAAGAGGCGATACGCCTGGTCTTAGCTGTGCCGGCGGGATGGCGAGGAGCGCGGCGTTGACCCGGTTAAATGCCTCCCGATCGCGTTTGGTCACCGGGAAACGGTGGATGGCGAAGCCCTCCGGTTCTGCGGCGCGCCCCTCGGGCAGGTGGTTCGTTTCCCAATCATCCTGATGGGATCGGCAGCAGGTGGTCAGGACTTCGACGCTGTGGCCGCGCCGCGCCAGTTGGAGGGCGCTGTTCCAGGCGTGCTGTTCCGCGCCGCCCTTGAGCTCCCGCCCGAACCACGGGATCACGATGGCCAGTTTCATGACGCTCCTGGCTTGCGGCCGAGGACGGCGAAGTCCTGTGGGCCGTAGAGCAGCTCACGCATGATTGGATGGACGGTCTCCACGTCCGCCACGGCGCTGGTGTCCACCGGCGAGAGGTAGGCAATCTCCAACCGCTCGAAGCCATGCGCGCTCAACATGAATCGAGCGGTCTCAGGATAAACCGGGTTCCGATGCGTCGGATCGATATTAAAATTGGACGCACCCACCATGAGGTTTTTGCAATTCGGCGATTCGAAGATGGCCAGGCCTCCGGGGTGCAAGACGCGGCGCGTTTCAGCAATCAACGCGACAAGGGTTTCGAGAGGGAGGTGTTCGATGATGTGGAATCCGGTCACGGCGCCTTGGCTGGCGTCTGCAAGGGAACGCAAGTATTCAAGCGCGTCGGCGCCGGTGACGTTCAGACCGCGTTCGGCGCACTCGGCGACCATCATCCGGTTGAGATCGACGCCATGCGTTTCGAGGCCCTCCTCGCCGAGCAATTCGAGCCATTCGCCTCGGCCGCAGCCCAAGTCGAGGATGGGACGAGCGGGAGTGCCCGCCGCCACTTCGCGCACCGCCGGAAGATAGAATCGAACTCTTTCTTTAATGGCGGATCGGCTGCCGCGAAATTGATTTTCGAAGGTCAGATAGAGGGAATCGAGTGCATGCCGCTCTTCAGCGTCGATTTGCGACGAGACAGGGCCATCCGCTGGCGCGCCGTTTTTTAACGGCAGCGCTTCCAGGCAACGCCGGACGAGGATGCCGAAATAGGAGAGTTCGCCTTTCGTGTAGATGGAATCGTTGATTTGCCGATCCTCCACCCGCACCAGCATTTCCTGGAGGAGGTGGAGATTTTGCTGCCGTCTCTCGACCTCCCCTTGCAGGTTGCGCAGATGCTCGGCGGAGCGATCGCCCTGCGCCTGCAGGTCCTCAAGATGTTGCGTGGCGCGATCGACCACGTCTTGTAAACGGCGAAGATGTTCGCCGGCGCGTTCGCTCTGCGCTTGCAGGTCCTGGAGAGGTGGAGTGGTGCGATCGACCACATCTTGCAGATGGCGAAGATGTTCGGCGGCGCGTTCGCTCTGCGCTTGCAGGTCCTGAAGAGGTTGCGTGGTGCGATCGACCATGCCTTGCAGATGGCGAAGATGTTCGCCGGCGCGTTCGCTCTGCGCTTGCAGGTCCTGAAGAGGTTGCGTGGTGCGATCGACTATGCCTTGCAGATGACGAAGATGTTCGCCGGCGCTTTCGCCCTGGCTGATGAGATCGCGGATTTGCTGCAGGGCCAGCTCCGCCGCCGCCTGGAGACTATTTAATTGCTGCCCGGCGCGCTCATCCTGCCCTTGGAGTTTCTCGCGGGTGGTCTGCAATTCCCCTCGCAGTTCCTCCTGTCGGAGGCGCACCTGTTCGAGCGTTTCGGCAGCGGCATGGTGGCTCTCATTATCCGACTGGAGCGCGCCAATCCTTGCACTCTCATCCTGCAACCGGCGGTGGGTGGACTGCCGCCATCTCGCTTCCGACTGGCGTTTTCCCGCGAGGATCTGCAGCCAGGCGTTTTGGGACTGGGCGGCGCCGGCTAATTCCTCGACCCGGCGATGCAGATTTTTGTTCTCTTCGTCCAGCGCGCCGAGGGTTTCCAGGATGCCGCGGTTGAACCCGCCCTGGCGCCGAAATAATCCACGAAGGAGGGCGGGAATCCAGGAGCTGACCTGATTCTTTTGATAGGCTCTCCCGAGATAGGCGGCGATCCGATCGCTGTAGGGAGCGCTTTCTGAGAGAGTGAGGGAGGGCGGGGGCGTCTCGAGTGGGACGGGTAGTTTTATTCCATTGGTGGCCACAGCCGGCCGCGACAGTCCATTGCCGGAGGGTGACACTTTGCTGGCCTCGCGGCGGACGCGCTCCATGAGCTGGTTGACGTCGATTTCAGGATTGTTGGTTTCAATCATGGTGCGCTTGCCTTGGCCTCCACAGTTTCGGGACAGTATCGCGTCCGGAGCGTGGTGACAGCATCGATTTCCGGGTTGATTTGCACCGCGTTGGAATCGAACCAACAACCCAGTGATTAAGAGTCACTTGCTCTGCCAATTGAGCTAGCGGTGCGTAAATCTTTCCGATTGCCGAGTTGCGATTTGCGCGAAAGCTCAGCACGGAATCCCGACCTTCCCTCAGCATTCCGTAATCAGCAATCCGAAATTCTCCTGTGTCTCACTACCTGCGTATCTTTCATCGGCAGGTGATTCGCTACGCCGCCCGGCATCGGCTGTTGGCACTTTTAAATATTCTGAGCGTGGCGCTGGGGGTGGCGGTTTACCTGGCCATCCAGATCGCGAATCAAAGTGCGAACCGCGCTTTTGCGGCCACGATCGACGTGGTGGCGGGGAAAGCGGAGTTGCAGATCACGCGGGCGGGCGGGGGATTGCCGGAGACAATCTTGCCGGCGGTTATGCGGGCGGCGGGCATCTCGGCGGCGACGCCATTGGTCCGCGGGGTGGTGACGTTGCCGGATTTGCCCGGGGAATATTTACAGATTCTCGGGATCGACATTTTCACGAATGAACCGTTCCGCACTTTTGAGCTGGCAGATTTCGCGGCCGGCTCATTCGATGTGCAGTCCTGGCTGGGCGGTCCGGATGTGATCGCGGTGGCCGAGAACTTCGCGCGGCGGTACGATTTGAAAGCGGGCCGCGTTTTGCACGCGCAGGTCGATGGCGTCGACCGGTCTTTGCGCGTGGGCTTTATCATGCGCCCGAGCGGCCCGGCGGCGGCGGAGGAGCACTTTGCGGCGATGGACATCGGATGGGCGCAGGAGCTTCTGGGCAAGCGCGGTCTGTTAGGCGCGATCCAGCTGCAACTGACCGACCCGCGTGCGATCGAGGCGGTGACGCGAGGCCTGCGTGCGGTGGTGCCGCCAGATGCGAGTATCGGCACGCCGGCGCAGCGGGGCGCGCAGGTGGCGAACATGCTGGGCGGATTCCAGCTTAACCTGACCGCGATGAGCATGGTCTCGCTTCTAGTCGGGATGTTTCTGATTTACAACACGGTCTCGGCTTCGGTGGTGCGGCGGCGAAATGAGATCGGGATTTTGCGCTCGTTAGGCGTGTCCCGGAATGAGATCCGCGCGCTCTTTC
>JBBSLZ010000286.1:0-4439 GCA_038233435.1 Chthoniobacterales bacterium | reverse complement strand
GAGCGCCTGGAATTCGTCGCGATTCCGGATGGCATTGAAAAGGAGATCGTTGGCGGCCCGTGCGATGGGCGGGTGGTGGCTCGGCTCGGCTGGCTCCTGCTCGCCGGCGGCGAAGGAGAAGGTTCCGGTCAGATCTTCGGCGAGGAAGAGTTGCCAGAGCGCTTCTTCGCCGTGGAGATGGAGAAAGTGGCCAGTGCGCGGCTGCCCGCTGACGAAATGGAAGCCGGCCATCGGATGTCCGTCTTCGCACCGGATCGAGAGCCTCCCGGTTTGGGAGGAGTGCACGATGGTCTGGTAGATGGTGACGAGGTCGAAGTGGGCCAGGGTACCGCTTAACTGGAGGGTCTGCTGCGCGGGCAGGACGGGGGCGGCGCGGACTTGACCCAACCGACGGGCCAGATCCTGGCAAAGAAAGCGGAAAAAGGTGGGCACGCGCTGGAGCAGCTCATCGAAGTGCTCGCGCTCGAAGCATTGCAAACTGACGGCCTGCCGGGCACGAGCCAGGTCGGTGCGAAGGCCTTCGGTCAGGACTTCGAGTTCGCCGAAGATATCGCCGCGCGACAGGAAGGTGGCGGCTTCGCCGCGGTTATGCGCGCTCTCGGGGAGGAGTTCGACGAGGCCGCGATTGATGATATAGAACTCGCTCCCAGCGTCGCCGGGACGGAAGATAGTGGCTCCGGCGGGGAGGTGGCGGACCTTGGAGAGCGCGCCGACGGCGCGGAGCTCGGCCGGGGGAAGGGAGGTGCAAAAAAAGAAGAAGTCCCGCGCGGGCATGCCGCGGTCTTCTAGAGCAGGACTCATGCGGGCGAAGGGCGGAGAAACGGAGCGAGCATTCCTTTCTGAGCGGTGCCGCTTTCCAAGACTCTTTCTTGTGGCTCCTTTGTGCGATGTCTCCTATCGCCTACCTCTTCGAGCGCTTCCCTTCGGCTGGCCAGACATTCTGCCACCGGGAGGTCCAGGAACTGATTCGCCAAGGGGCGGACGCCCGCATTTTCTCGATCCGGAGTGCGGAGGGCGATGTGCCTCCAGACCCGCTCTCTCCTATGAGCCGTGTCGTCTATCTACCGGAAGAAAGCGCACTTACGGCGGAAGTTACGCGTCTGATTAAGGAAAAAAAATTACCTGGGGCGGCGATCCGCGCGCTAGAAAAATGGGGGCGCCAGACCGATTTCCTTCGCCTGATGCAGGCGGCTTTTCTCGGAGCGCGCCTACGGGAGGAGGGAATTGAGCGCGTCCACGCTCACTTCGCCGGGATGGCGGCGCGGACGGCTTATTGGATTCGGGAGTTTTTCGGGATCGCCTACAGCCTGACCGCGCACGCGAACGATATCTTCGCACCCCGCGATTTCGCGGTCAGCCTGCCGATGATACTGAAAGACGCGGCCGCGGTGGTCACGGTGAGCGACTTTTCGGTGGACTATCTGCGGACGCGTTTTCCGGCGGAGGCTGAGAAAATTCATCGAGTTTACAATGGAGTCGAGCTGCAACGCTTCTGGAAGGCAGAGAATCCGGCTGATCCTCCGAGCCTGATCTCTGTGGGCCGGCTGATTCCGAAGAAGGGATTTCGGACCTTGATCGCGGCCTGCGCGCGGCTGCGCCGGAGCGGCCGGCGTTTCCATTGCCAGATCATCGGCGAGGGACCGCTGTTTGGTGAATTGGCGACGCAGGTGGCGAATGCGCAGTTGGGAAACGAGGTGCAGTTGGTCGGGCCTTTGGGGCAGGCCGCGATCGCTGACCGGCTGGCGACGGCCACGGCCTTCGTCCTGCCGTGCACACGGGATGCAGATGGTGGAATGGATAATTTGCCCACTGTCATCATGGAGGCGATGGCCAGCGGGCTGCCGGTCATCTCCACTCCGCTGGCCGGGATCCCGGAGATGGTGGAGCCGGGTGTGACCGGTCTGCTGGTGCCGCCAGATGATCCAGTGGCTCTGGCAGCCGCGATCGACGGGCTCCTCCGTCAACCCGCCGAGGCGCGCCTTCTCGGAGCCCGCGGCCGGGAGCGGGCAGCCGAAAAATTCTCGATCGAAACCAATGTGCGCCTGCTCGCCGCCATCCTGGAGGGTCGATGAATCCGCTGCCTGCTCCGGCGCGGATAAACGCCATGGGCAGAATACACTTGCCGAAGCGCGCCTCCCGGTGCGTACTCTGGGCGATGAAAACTGCGACTCGTCTGGTGCTTTTTCTTTGTGGCTGGCTGGCGGCGACGCAGATGTCCTTGGGCACGACCTCCGGGTGGACGGCGGATTACAATCGGCTGCTCGGAAAATACGCCACCACTTCCGGGGTAAAATATGGCGCGTGGAAGAAAAACGCGGCCGATCTGAAAGCGCTGCAAAAGGTGGTGGACGCGATCGCGCAGGAGAAGATCGCGGGGATGGGGCAGAAGGATCAGCTGGCCTTTTACGTCAACGCTTACAACGCCTGGATCCTGCAGGAAGCGCTCAAGAAATATCCGACCGAGAGCGTGAAGGATTTGTTCTTCACCTTCTTCACCGGCAAGCGGATCAAAGTGGCGGGAGAGCAGACCAGCTTTAACTCGCTCGAGAAGGAAACGATCCACGGGAAGTTTAATGATCCGCGGATTCATTTTGCCCTCAACTGCGCGAGCCAGAGCTGCCCACCGCTTAATCCGGAAGCCTTTTCGGGCGACAAGCTGGACGCGCAGTTTGAAAGGCTGGCGCGGGATTTTGTTAACTCCGAGAAGGGCGTGAAGCTCTCCAGTGACCGGAAGACGGTGGAACTCTCGATGATTTTCGATTGGTATCGAAACGATTTTAACGGCGGCGTGCTCAAATTCATCAACCAGCGCCGTTCCGAACCGATTCCGCCGAACGCAAAAATCAGCTACCAGGATTATGACTGGGCGCTGAACGAAGCCCGCTAGAAAATACTTGCCCATGGTCTCACTCGCTTCTGAAGAAAAAATGGAACGCCCGTCCCGCTGGCGGCAGCGCTGGCACGCTTTCCGGAATCCGATTGTGGAAGAAAAGGCGCGGGTGCTGAAAGAGCGTTGGGATTCGCTCCCGCAGGAACTCCAGACGGACAATCAGATTTCCGGCCGCCATCTGACCCATTGCGGCTTTACCCTCGGGGCGAGCTACTGCTCGTTTCACTGTACGCATTGTTATCTGCCGAAGAACGCGAACCAGATTCCGATCCCTTCGCTTGAGCAGGTGAAAGAACAGATCGATGCGAACCGGCGCTTCCAAGGTCCGGGCGGGGGCTTGCAGATCACGGGCGGCGATGTGGCGGATGCCTATTGGAAATCCGGGCGGGCCGACGAGCTGGTCGAGATCATCCAGTATGCGTATTCGGTCGGCTCGATACCGATGCTGATGACGCACGGGCAGACGCTGATCGAACAACCAGAGTATCTCGAGCGGCTAGTGGTGGAAGGCGGCCTGCGGCAGATTTCTGTGCATGTGGATATGACGCAGGCGGGACGGCACGGGTATCCGATCGGCCGGATCAAATGCGAGGCCGATCTGCATCCAGTGCGGCAGGCGTTTACTGATCTGGCGCTGCGGATTCGCGAGAAGACGGGCTTTATTCTCGAGTACGCGCTTAGCTTTACGGTGACGCGGCGGACTATCGACGACGTGCCGGAAGTGATCCGATGGTATCTGGCCGATCCAAACCGCAGCTACATCTGGCGCATGCTCAGTTTCCAGCCGGAAGCGGATACCGGTCGCACTATTTTCTCGCAACGCCCAATCACTTCCGCAGATGTGTGGGAGAAAATCTGTGAAGGGACGGGGCTGCCGTTGCGGCGCGATGTTTCCATTTTTGGTCATCCCGATTGCAATAGCTGGGCCTCGCTCCTGATCGCGCGGCCGTCCGGGAAATATTTTCCCCTCCTGCCGGATGACAAAAAATTCGACAAGCTGCTCGGTGAAGTGCTGGCCAAGATCGGCGGGCTCTCGCTCGTGACCGATGACGCGGGCACGCCGGCGTATCGGTTGGCCGGTATTCTCTTTAAGTATCCGATTTTAGCCACCCGCTTGGTGGCTCAGATGATTCGTTACGTCACGTCACGGAATGCGCCGCGGGAGATTCTCCAGTCGCTCCTGAAAGGGCAGGTGCATACGCTTGGGGTGGGGATGCATAATTTCATGGATGCCAGCCAGGTGGCGAAGGCGGATAGCGATCCAACGATTAAAGCGCGTCTCGATTCCTGCGTTTTCAAAGGCGCGGTGAAGCGGAATGGCGAATGGGAAGCGGTCCCGATGTGCTCGATGAACCAGCAGACTTGGTCGGAAGTATACGACAAGAGGTTGGAAGATCCGGAGCTGCTGCAACAGCCGCAGGTCTATGCGCCGGCGGAAGCCGAGCCCGCTTTGCCGCCAGCGTAGCCCGCGCGGGTGGAGATATTTTGCAGGCGTAGCCTGCTTTCGGAGTGCGGCGCGTCCCCGCGCCGCTTTTCGGCGGGGTGGTGG
>JBBSLZ010000285.1:0-4456 GCA_038233435.1 Chthoniobacterales bacterium | reverse complement strand
GTGAACGAGGTCAATCCGATGCTGAAAAGCATCCTGCTCGAGCCTCCGGCCTGGACGCGGCTGGAGCCGCAATCGTTTTCCGGCGATCCTGAGCCTGGCCTGGAAGCGCGCGTGCACGATCCGCTTTGGCTTCTGGCGCGCCAATGGCAACTGGCCGAGTTCGAGGGTGAAGACGTGGGCACGCCCTTGATCGTGCGGGTGAAAACGCAGGAGGCGCCAGTGACGGCCTGGCAACCGGGCGATCCCGCCAGCCAGCGGCCGGCCCGCGCGCTGGTGCCGGGCGTGCCGCTGGATCCGTTGGTGGAAAATGAGCCGCCGGCCGAGGTGGGGCTGCGCCAGCGGGCGGAGGCCGGCGCTTACCTGGTCGAGCTGCTGGGCGATGAAGGCTTTGATGGGCGCGCTGGTTTGGTGGCGGCGTGTCCGTTGCCGGTCACGGAGAACGCCGCGGAGGTTTCGGCCAGCTTTCGCCTGCTGGCGCGCGGCGCACCGGACGGGGTGCGCGCGGCGGAGCAACTAGAAGCTGGCAACCCGGCCTGGCTGGAAGGCGCGCCGGAAGCGGCCCGGGCGGCAGCGGCGCGCTGGTTGCAGTGGTTCCGCGCTGGGGTGCAGGCGCCGCCGCGCGAAGTGGGGGACGATTCCTGGATTCCGGAGCGGCTGGAATATCGCTTCAGTCTGCGGGTGGGCAGCGGTGAAAAACAGCGGGTCTTGCGTGCGCCCCTCCACGAAGGCGGGGAGATCGATTGGTTTACCTTTGAGGTCGACTCCGCCGCGCAGCTCTCGTTAGACGACGAAAGCGAACGCGCCGTCGTGGAGAGCGAGCTCCATGTCATGGCCACGCCTTTGCGCTTCGCCGGCATGCCCTCGGATCGCTATTGGCAATTTGAAGATGGCCAGGTGAATCTCGGTAATCTGGACGCGCAGCCGCACGATCTGGCCCGACTCTGCGTGGCCGAGTTCGGCATGATCTATGGCAACGATTGGCTGGTGGTGCCGGTCAATGTGCCGGCGGGCTCGCTGACTGTGATCACCGAGGTGCGCTACACGGATACGTTTGGCGAAGAGACCGCGATCGCGCGCGCCGCGGATGCGAATCTGGCCGGCAGCTTCGGGATGTTCGAGATGTCGGTCCGCGGTGGCGGCGGCCGGACGGTGCCTGGCCTGCTGGTGGCGCCGACGGCGCTGGGCGCGCTGGAAGGGCGCGCGCTCGAGGAGGTCATTTTCGTGCGTGATGAAATGGCCAACCTGGCCTGGGCGGTCGAGCGCGTGGTCCAAAACCGAAGCGGCGATCCGCGCTCCCGGCGCGATGAAGAACATCCGATCAATCAGGCTGAGGAAATGGTCTCGGAGGCTGAGTTGCAATATCTGCTCGAAACCCGCGTGCCGCCTTATTGGATTCCTTTTGTCCCGATCGCCACCGGGGTGGGCACGATCGCGCTCCGGAAAGGCCGGGTGGGGGAGACGGATGCCTCGTTAGGCATGCTTCTTCGTGCGACGCCGTTGACGATTCGGGACGAGGAAATTCCGCGCGCAGGCATCCAGGTCCGGCGGGTGCCGAGCCTGGCGCGCGCGGCCAATGGGCAATACCTGCGCTGGATCACCCGGCGGGCGCGAGTGGGGTGCGGGGAAGGCTCCAGCGGGCTCGCTTACGACGCGACTCTGAGCCCGCGGCCGAGTTGACCGGAACGAAAAGGCGCCGCCGTCGATTACATTTTTGTCAGAAAAGGCTTGTCGGGCTCTTTTCTGTTCTGTTTTCTCGGCGGCATGTCTTTCCGTCTTCATCCTTTGCTCGTGGTGGCGCTAGCGGTCGCCACGCCCATGATTGCTGTTTCTCCGGTGGCCGCGCAACAGTCGGTGGCTTCGCGTTTGAGCCGGCGAAGTGCAGCCGTCCCGCAGCGGAATAAGGCCGAGCGCGTGAATGCCCAGGGCGACCGCGAGCCGGGGACGGACACCGATTACACGGTCGCGCAGGTGGCGGCGGGCACGGCTGAGGTGGAGGGAGTGGTGGTGCGCGGGTTCGATGTGGACCCGGTGGAGTATCCAGCGCTGCCGGATGTGGAGGGAACGCGGATTAACTCGGGCAAGAAGACGTCCTTTGTGAAGCCGGAGGAGTTCCCCGAGATCGCGAATAACAGTTTCCGCGAAGCGCTCGCGACCACGCCGGGCTTGCTGGTGAGCGAGGAACCGAATTCGCCGATCATCAATCTCGGTTACCGCGGCCTCGATTCGCAGCGGAGCGAGTCGATTCAAGTGTTAAAGGATGGCCTCTCGATCAAGAACGAGCAGTTCGGTTTCCCGGAGTCGCACTACACGCCGATCCTCGATGCGGTGGAGCGGATCGAGTTTATCCGCGCAGGCGCGGCGCTACAGTTCGGGCCGCAACCGGGCGGGGCGATTAATTTTGTGACGAAGATGCCGCGCCGGGATGCGCCGTTTCATTTCACGACCAAAAACTTGTACGGCACGGACGATCTCTATCAGAATTTCACCGAGATCGACGGCACCTTCGGGCCGGTGGGTTACTACGCTTATTTCGATCACCGGGAGCGCGGCGGTTTCCGCACGAACAGCGATTACGATCTGAACGCGGGGAGCGTGAAGTTTGTGGTCGAGTCGGGGAGCGACAGCCGCTTCATCGTGACGCTGGACGCTTATGATGAGGAGCATGGCGAACCGGGCGGCCTGACCGAGTTCCAGAACGCCGCCGGGACGGCCTCGCTTTATCAGGTGGATCGGAATGCTTCTACGCGCCTCTTCGATCGCTTCCGGCTCCAGCGTTACTACGGCACGGTGGAGTATCAGAAGCATTTCTCCGATCGCACGGAGCTAGATATCAAAGGCTTTGCCGGCTACCTCCAGCGCTACAGTAAACGGCAGCGTGGCGGCGGGTTTGGGATCGCGCCGCGCGGGGCGGCGGCGAACACGAACGACGTCCAGATTCGCGACGACTATACGCAGGGTGGCGAGGTCCGGCTGCGGCAGGATTACGATCTGGCGGGCGACCTCTCGACCTTCGCGGGCGGACTTTATTTCTACCACGCCACCCAGGATCGGACGGATGAACGCGGGACGACGCCGGACGCGGATCGCGGCGTGCTCCGCCGTTTTAACCAGGGTGAAACGACGGACGGCTCGGTGTTTGCCGAGAACCTTTTCCGTTTCGGGCGGCTCTCGATCACGCCGGGCTTTCGGCTGGAGTTTTTCCAGCAGGGCCTCGACGAGAAGGTCAATACGACCAAGCCCGCGGGGCAGTTATTGACCCGCTCCGATTTTTCCTTCGTGCCGCTTTTCAGCCTGGGGACTTCGTATGTCTTGCGGCAAGGGCAGCAGGTGACGGCGGCGGGAGCGACGGAGGGCAAGGAGATGAAAAGCACCGCGCCCACGATCACGGTGGGTGGACCGCCGCGGCTCGAGATTTACGGCACGGTGGCGCAGGCGTATCGCCCGCGGACTTATGGCGAATTGGTCTCGACCAGTCCCGGGGGTGTGGTCAATGGCAATCTGGAGGAAGGCCAGGCGTTGCAATTCGAATTGGGGCTGCGTGGGAAGCCGTTGCCTTATCTGACCTTCGATCTGGGCGGCTTCTATTTCACCTTCGAAGATCAGGTGGGCGACATCACCATCAATGGCGCGCCCTCGACCGGCAATGTGGGCGATGCGCGTTATGTCGGCTTCGAGGCGGCGGCGGAGTTGGATATCCTGGCGATGTTCAATGGCGGCGTGGAGAGCCCTTTCGGTCGCTTCAATCTCTACGGCAATGTGACCCTGCTCGACGCGCAGTTTACCTCCGGGCCGCTGGATGGTTTCGATACCACTTATGCGCCGGATTATCAGGTGAAGGTGGGCGGAATTTATCGTTGGCAGGAAGCCGTCAAAGTCGGGTTGCTCGGCACGTTCGTGGACAGCAGCTTCGCCGATTCGAATAACACGGCGGACCATCTCATTCCCTCTTACACGGTTTGGGATCTGACCGCGGAAGTAAACTTCTTCGACGGCCGCGTAGGCGTCTTCGGCGGCATCCACAATTTGTTTAACGAAGATTATTACGGCGAGATTCGCGATGAAGGAATCGTGCCGGCATACAAACGGAACTATTACGGCGGAGTGTCGTTTAAGTTCTAAGGCTGCCTGGTGATCGTTCCATCCACATCTTCCCGCCACGCGAACTGCGATAGCGCCCGAAGGGTGCGACGGAATGGAGCCCGGAGTGGATCCCGCCTTGGCGGGAGGAACTCCGGGAAACGCCACCAGCCGGACGAATCCAACCCCCGGATGGGGGTGACGGAAAATCCGCGTTTGAATCGAGGGAATCGCGCTCTTTCCGCCGCCCCCTCCCGGGGACTTGGCGGCGTCGGCGCGGAGACCCGGAGTTCCTCCCGCCAAGGCGGGCTCCACTCCGGGCTTTATTCCGTCGCGCCGACGGCGCTGGGACGGGCGAGCGGATGGCTTCGACAGGCTT
>JBBSLZ010000284.1:0-4458 GCA_038233435.1 Chthoniobacterales bacterium | reverse complement strand
TCCCGTATCTCCTGCTCTCGGCCCAGCCGGCCTGGGTGCGATGGCTGCCGCGGCCGGGCGCGTGGATGGAAAAACTGAAGCAGTTGATGGGCTTTCCGATGCTGGCCACGCTCGTCTTTTTGCTCTATGTCCTGGGGGAACAACGTGGTCCGGAGGCGGTCACCTGGACGTTGTGCTTCCTGCTTCTGGTCGGGCTGGCCTGCTGGATGAAAGGCGCGTTTCTCACGCCGCTCTCTTCGACTGTGCAACGCGTGGTCGTCCTCGTCCTCATCCTCGTCGTCGTCCTGGGCGGCGGTCATTATTTCATCCGGGAAAGATTCGCGGCCACGAGATTGGAAACCGCGAATGCCGCGCTGACCGATGGCTGGCAAAACTTCACGCCCGCGAAGCTGGAAGCCGAACTCGCCGCCGGCCACGCCGTCTTCCTCGACTTCACCGCCGCCTGGTGCGTCACGTGCAAGTTTAACGAGAAGACCGTCCTGGAAAGCAGCGCGGTGCGGGAGGCGTTTACCCAACGCGGGGTGGTGAAAATAAAGGCCGACTGGACGAATGCCGATCCGGCGATCACAAAAATGTTGCAACAATTCGGACGGCCGGGTGTCCCACTCTACGTATTGTATCCGGCCGGGAAGTCGATCGAGCCGATTATTCTGCCGGAATTGCTGACCAAAAACATCGTGCTCGAGCAACTGCAAAACATCGTGCCGCGCGTCGCGGCCACCAAATAATTTATGAAAACAAAACTAGTCCTCAGCCTCATCACGTCCCTCGCCGCGACCTCCCTGTTCGCTGCGGAATCACCGAAGAACGGCAGCGCCGCGCCGGCCTTTTCGTTGCCCGACGCGAAAGGTAAAACGCACGCGCTGGCCGATTACAAAGGCAAGTATGTCGTGCTGGAATGGTTTAACCCGGAATGCCCGTTCGTGAAGAAGCATTACAGCGGCGGGAATATGCAGAAATTGCAGGAAGAATTTGCTGGCAAAGGCGTCGTCTGGATGTCGATCAACTCCTCCGCCAAGGGCAAGGAGGGCAACTTGACGCCCGAGCAGGCGACCAAGCAGATCGCTGATTGGAAAATGAATCACACCACACTGCTTCTCGATGAAGAGGGGAAAGCGGGCCAGGCCTACGGCGCCAAAAACACGCCGTATATGTTTGTGATCAACCCGGAAGGGAACCTCATTTACCAAGGCGCGATCGACAGCAAGGCGACTCCGAATGCCGCGGATATCGCCACCTCGACCAACTACGTAAAAGTGGCGCTCGACGAATCGCTCGGCAGCAAGCCGGTGAGCAATGCGAGCACGAAGCCGTACGGCTGCTCGGTGAAATATTAGGATAGTCGCCGCAAGGTTTCGCTCGCTGCGGCGAGCTTTTGGAGTGCGGTGCGTCCTCGCACCGCTTGTCGGCGATGTGGTCGGGAGATATGGGATCGGAGGCGTGAGGAAAGCGGCGCGGGGACGCGCCGCACTCCAAAGCGCTACGCGCGAAATTTCGGCGGCGTCTAGCGTGAGAAGCGCGCCGCAGCTCGTAATACCGCGAGCGGCATTGCCCGCGCGAGGGACATGCCGATCTTCATCGCCAGACCGGGGATGACGATGGCGCGGGCGCGCTCGATTCCATCGAGGGCGTCGCGCACCACTTCCTCGGGCGCGACGTAGGTGAACTCGGGCGCAGCCTTTTTCCGGTCCTCGGTGCGGGCAGCGACTTTATCGAACTCGGTATGCACCGGGCCGGGGCAGAGGGCGCTCACCGTGATGCCGTGGCTGCGTACTTCAGCGCGGAGCGCTTCCGTGAAGCTGGTCACGAATGCTTTTGTGGCCGCGTAGACGCCCATGTCGGGAATTGGGAGGAAAGACGCGGATGAACTGACGTTGAGTACAGCGCCTCGTTTTGCACGCATCATCGCGGGCAACAGTTTTCGCGTCAGCAGGGTGAGCGAGACCACGTTCACCTGCATCATCTGGTTAAGGCGTTTGAAGTCGCTCGTGGCAAAGGGCCCGCGATCGCCGGAGCCGGCATTATTGATCAGGAAATCGGGCGTGAGCGATTCCTGCTCGAGCCAGTCGCAAAGTTCGGCGATGGATTTGTGCTTGGCCAGGTCGAGGGCGTGCACATGCACTTGCAGTTGGGGATGTTGACCGACCAATTCGGCGCGCAATTCTTCCAGGCGTTCGTGGCGACGGGCCAGGAGAATGAGGGAAGCAGCGCGCGGCGCGAGCTGGCGCGCAAACTCGGCGCCGAGCCCGGCGGAAGCTCCCGTGATCAGCGCGTGGCAGCCGTCCAGCTTCATGCGGAGACGCCTTCCCGCAGGAGCGGCTCCAGGATTTTCCAGACCACCTCGGCGACGATTTGATGGCCTCGTGGGTTGGGATGGATCATATCTGCTTGATTTAGTTCGCGTTGCCCGCCCACCCCTTCAAGCAGAAACGGCACCATGACGGCGTCGTTTTCCTGCGCGATCTCGAAAAAAACCTGGCGGAAGCGTTCCGCGTAGTCGGCGCCGACGTTGGGCGGGATCTGCATGCCGGCGATGACGATCTTTACCTGCGGAGTCTTGGCGCGGGCCTTCTCGATGATGGCCTGGAGGTTCGTTTTGATGTTCTCAACCGGGAGCCCGCGGAGGCCGTCATTGCCGCCCAACTCTAGCACCAGCACATCAATCGGCCGCTGGAGCAGCCAATCGATCCGGCGCAGCCCGCCCGCTGTCGTATCGCCGCCCAAGCCGGCGTTAACCACCTCGTAGGGCAGGCCGCTGGCGCGGACCTTCTCCGCCACCAGTGCCGGAAAAGCTTCTGCTGGTTTCACGCCCGTGCCCGCGCTCAAGCTATCGCCCAAAAACACGATCGTTTTCTTCGCGGCCGGCGCGGTTTCGGCGGGCGAGTTGGTGCTGGCGAAGACGAGCGGAAGCAGCGTGAAGCAGCGGAATAATGGCGTCAATTTTCTCATGCGGAGCGAATCAATGTCGCGTAAGCAAGCCCAGCCCGCAAAATTCCTCATGACCGATCTCCCGATTCTGCGCGTCCAGCAGCTCACGAAAAGCTATACGACGGGCGCCGGAAGATTGACGGTGCTGAAGGATATTTCTTTTGAACTCCCGCCGGCGGCGACCTGCGCCATCCTCGGGCCGTCGGGAAGCGGGAAGACGACGCTGCTGGGTCTGTGCGCGGGGCTGGACCGGCCGACTTCGGGATCGGTGCTTCTCAACGGGGAGCCGCTGGCGGAGATGAGCGAAGACGAGCGGGCGCGGATGCGGAACGCGCATGTCGGCTTCGTGTTTCAAAATTTCCAGCTCATCCCGACGCTGACCGCGCTCGAAAATGTGACCGTGCCGATGGAGTTGCGCGGCGACCGGACGGCGCGGGCGCTGGGGTTGGAGTTGCTGCGGAACGTGGGGCTGGGGGAGCGGGTGGATCATTATCCGACCCAGCTTTCGGGCGGGGAACAGCAACGAGTGGCGCTGGCGCGGGCGTTTATTAATCGGCCGAAGATTCTTTTTGCGGATGAGCCGACCGGGAATTTGGACGCGGAGACGAGCAGCGGAATTATCGAGATCATGCTGGAGTTGAATCGGAGCGCGGGGACGGCGCTGGTGCTGGTGACGCATGATCCGGAGGTGGCGGCGTTGACCCAGCGGACGATTCGGCTGCGGAGTGGGGAGATGGTATGAGCGGTCCACGCTCCGTAGTGGAGGCGTCCCGCCTGGCGTTTTCGATCACCGGGCGAGACGCCCGGTGTCCCCACAGGCAGGATGCCTGTGCTACGTCGCGATTGCAGCTACTGGTGAGGCTGATGGTTCGTCCAGGAGGCACGCGTTAATGTTGTTCCTCTTTCGGATGGCGTGGCGCGATAGCCGGTCGAGTCGGCGGCGGCTGCTGGTGTTTTCGATCTCGATTACGCTGGGGATCGCGGCGCTGGTCAGCATCGGCTCGTTTCGGAATTCGCTTTCGCAGGCGATCGATGACCAGGCGCGCACGCTGGTGGGCGCGGATCTGGTGGTGTCTTCGCGGCGCGCGTTCAGTGCAGAAGAGGAGGCGCTTTTGCGCTCGTTAGGCTCGCCTCAGGCGCGGGAGGTGCGTTTTTCCACGATGGCGGTTTTCCCGGCGCAGGGCGGGACGCGGCTGGTGAATGCGCGCGCGCTCGGCGGCGGATTTCCGTTTTACGGGCCGATGGAAACAGATCCGCCGGAGGCGGCGCAGGATTTCCGGAGCGGCGGGCGCGCGGTGGTGGATGAGAGTCTGCTGATTCAGTTCGGGGCGAAGCCGGGCGATAAGATCAAGATCGGCGAAGTGGAGTTCACGATAGCGGGGGCGTTAAAGAAAATGCCGGGGGAGGCTTCGGCGGCGGCGTCGTTCGCGCCGCGGGTTTATATTCCGCTCCAGAATTTGGCGGAGACGGAGCTGCTTAAGCCGGGGAGTATCGCGCGTTATCGCACTTACGTGAAGTTCCCGGAGGGGA
>JBBSLZ010000283.1:0-4568 GCA_038233435.1 Chthoniobacterales bacterium | reverse complement strand
TCGCGCGTGCCGGCCAGAATTTTGTCGAAACGCCGCTTCGCCAGGCGCGGGCTTGCGCCGACTGGCTGGAGCAACTCCGCGGCAGCGAGCGCGGCTTGCGCGCGTTTCATTTGCAAAAAGATCACGCGCCCGAAATCGCTGGCGCTTTCGCGCAGACGGTCGCCCGGCATCCGCGCCATTCCCTGGCGGCGGCGTTAAAGCAGGACTTCCAGCGTTTCACACGCCCACCCGCGCTGGTGCCGACGAAGCCGGAGAAAATCTCCGCCGCGGCTGCGCTCGGGCAACGCGCCGCGGTTCTGCAAAAGCGGGGGCAATATCACGCCCGCTTCCTGGCGCAGGAGGAAACCTTTCGACGGGATGAGGCCGCCTGGCAGTTGCACGATAACGCCGCTTACCGCGAGTCCCGCGCGCCGGAGCTCACCGGTTTGGTCACGCTCTACAACTACGCGCAGCACATTGGCGAATGCCTCGCCAGCATCACGAACGCTGCGGTCCAGCTTTCGCAGGCGCCGGAAATCCTGCTCGTCAACGACGCCTCCACTGACGCCTCACTCGCACGCGCGCTCGAATTGCAGAGGACCTCGCGGCTCCCGATGCGAATCGTGGACAAGACGTTCAACACCGGCCTGGCCGACGCGCGTAACGTCGGCACTCGCCTCGCGCGCGCGCCGTTCATCTTCATGATGGACGCCGATAACCTTCTCTATCCCGCCGCGCTTTCGCAGCTCCTTGCAGCGATCCAGACGCGGGACTGCGCCGCCGCCTACAGCATGCTCTGCCGCTTCCGCGGCACGCCATCCCACCGGGTCGGCCTGCTCTCGCACTTCGATTTTGATCCGCAGATTCTGGTGCAAGGACCTTACATCGATGCGATGGCCATGTTCCGTCGCGATGTGCTGCTCGAACTGGGCGGCTATGACAACGAGCTGAACCAAATCGGCTGGTTCGGCTGGGAAGATTACGAGTTGTGGTTGAGACTCGCGCAACGCGGCGACGAGGTGGCTTTCGTCCCAAACACGCTCTGCCTTTATCGGCACCACACCACATCGATGATCAACACCACCAACCTCTTCGAGCTCGAGCTGGTCTATTGTTTTCTGGAACGCTACGGCGCGCTGCTCGCGCAATTCGAACCGCGCGCCACGGTCTTCGGTGTCCTACGCGAAAAAGTGGCGGCCGAACTCGAAGCCCGTCCGGCATGAGCACGCCAGCCGGGGCGCCCCGTTCGCGCGCTTTTTCCACCGCGGCCGAAACCCGTTTCTGGTGGCACCGCGTTCCCCGCCACGATTACGTCCCGCCGATTTACGCCGGACTCACCGATGCCGAGTGGAATCTCCTCTCAGAATGGTATGCGGAGACGAGCCGCCAGAATCTGATCGGCGAATGCGCGGCCCCGATCATGTCGTTGCTGCACGGTTTGATCATGGGTAACGGTATTCACCGCCTCGTCCAGCTCGGCACTTTCTCCGGCTATTCGACGCTGCTCCTCGGTTTTTTTCTCCGTCAGATGGGCGCGGCGCGCGGCCTTTGCACTTTTGAAATCGGAGCGCCGCTGTGCGCTTTCACGCAACGCTGGCTGGAGCGCGCCGACCTCACTGCGGTCGTGCGCAGCGAGCTGTGCAATTCGCTCGATCCGGTTGCTCCGGAGATCGCCCGCGCGCATCTGGGCGGCGCGCCGGAGCTTATTTTCATCGACAGTTCGCATGAGTATGAGAACACCCTGGCCGAGCTGGAGGCGTGGTATCCCCACCTCGCGCCGGGCGGCTTCGTTGTATTGCATGATTCGAGCGAGTTCGCCGCCAGCTTCGATGCGACGAAAGCGGGCGGGGTAAGCCGGGCTTTCCAGGAATGGCGGGAGGCGCATCCGGAGGCGGAGACTTTTTCGATTAACCGACACGTGTGCGCGCAGGCAGAGCCAGGGATGATCTATCAGGATTTTTGCGGAGCCGGCTTGATCCAAAAACCCGCCTAACGATTCATGCGGTTCTTCATCGCGAGCGGCTGTCCCATTGCCACCACTTCGCTCTATCGCTGCGTCCATCTTGGCGAACAACTGCGCGCGCTCGGCCACGAAACCCGGATGGTGGACTGGTTCGACGAGGCGAACATCGTGCCGCAGGATGCGGTCGGCTACGGCGCCATCTTTCTCTACCGCCTGCCCATGTCGCGCCTACTGGAGGCGGTGATCCGCGCGGCTCGCGACGCGAAAATCCCAACCCTTTTCGACACCGACGACCTTGTCTTCGAGCCCGAGCTGGTGGCGGCGCAGCGCGGCGTGAGCAAGTTGAGCCCACAGGATCAGGAGCGACATCTCGACGGCGTGCGCCGTTATTTGCGGACCTTGGAAAGCTGCGACGCGGTCACGACGGCCACGCCGTTTCTGGCCGAGCTGGCCGGGCGTCGCGGCAAAAAGGCATTCGTGCACCGCAACGCGCTCGGGGACGAAATGCTCGCTCTCGCCGATCAGCTGTGCGCTCAACCGAAGGTGGGCGAGCGCTTGGTGATCGGTTACGGCAGCGGCACTCCGACGCACGATTTCGATTTTGCGGAAGCGGCGCCGGCGCTGGCCGCGATTCTGACGCGGTATGCCTTCGTTGAATTATGGCTCGTCGGTCCGCTCGCGATTTCCGAGGACCTGACAGCCTTCGGCGAGCGGGTGCGCCGCTTCCCGCTTACGGACTGGCAGGGTTGGTTCGAGCGCGCACGGCAATTCGACATTGCGCTGGCGCCCCTTGAGATAGGCAACCTTTTTTGTCGCGCCAAAAGCGAGATCAAGTTTGTGGAAGCGGGCGCGCTGGGCGTGCCAGTGGTGGCCTCTCGCATGGAACCGTTCGTGGAGACGATCACGCATCATGAGAATGGAATGCTCGCCGCGAACGAGTCCGAATGGACGGACGCGCTCAGCTGGCTGGTGGAAAATCCGGAGGAGCGCGCCGCAATGGGCGCACGGGCGCGGGCGACCGTTTTGCAACGCTACACGCCGGAGGCGCGCACAGCGGATCTGGCCGCGATTCTGCCGCGGTTGCTGGCGGCGAGGAAGGAAGATGCGAGCACTCACGCTTAACTGGCTCGTCCCGGAACCGTTCCCGGGCGCGGGCGGCGATGTCGGCTTGTTCCGCATCATCCGACACCTAGCAGAGTTCGGGCACGACTGTCGCGTTTACGTGGTCGCCTACAATTTGATGAACAATTTCAGCGCGGACGAAGTGCGCGCCTACGTGCGCCAGCATTTCGGAGAAAGTCCGGCGCATTACGATAAATGGACCGGCACGGTGGCGGACGCCGACGGTACCTTCGCGACTTTCTGGCCGACGGCGGAGAACGTCCTCGCGTTGCCGAACGGCGGCCGGCACTTCTATTTGGTGCAGGATTTTGAGCCGTCGTTTTATCCGGGCGATGCGCACCACACCGAGCGGGCGGAGAACACCTACCGCGCGGGCTTTCACTGCATCACGCTCGGCCGCTGGCTCGCGCGCCTATTGCGCGAACGCTACGGCGCGGAAACGGATTACTTCGATTTCGCGGTCGATCCCGCGGTCTATCACGCGCGCTCTGATTTGCGCGCGCCCCAGCGGCGCGTTTGCTTTTACGCGCGTCCGGCGACGCCACGCCGCGGTTATGAAATCGGCATCGAAGCGCTGCGTCTGGTGAAAGCGCGGCGGCCGGGAGCGGAGATCGTTTTCTATGGCACGGCCGGCCCGCAGCCGCCGCCTGCGTTTCCGTTCGTCGATCGCGGTTTGGTGAGCGCGGAGGATTTGGCGACGCTTTTCTCCAGTTGCGATGTGGGGTTGGTTTTATCGCTCAGCAATCCGTCCTTTGTCCCGCTGGAGATGATGGCATGTCGTTGTGCGGTGGTGGAGGTAGCCAGCGAACGGATGGAAGGCATCGCGACGCATGGCGAGGACGCGTGGCTGGTGGCACCGAACGCGACGGCGATCGCGAATGGGATTCTCCGTTTGCTCGAAGAAGACGCTCTCCGCGACCGTCTGGTGGAGAAAGCCTACGCGGGGGCGCGCTGGATGGACTGGCGGCATTCGGCGCGGCAGATCGAGGCCGTGCTCCTGCGGGAGATATCCGCGTGAGTCGATAGCCCCCAGCGCCCCGAAGGCGCGACGGAATGAAGCCCGGAGCCGGTACGGCGGCCTCGTTTACTGCCGGCTCAGCACAGGCAATTCAACGAGAAAACCCAACATACAAGTGCAGCGCCGCAGAACTCCGGGTTCTTCGGAGGCCGCGCGGTTCTTCCGTCGCCCCCTGCGGGGGCTTGGTCCTGCCTCGGACAAAGACCCGGGGTTCCGCTGCGCTTTACTCCGGACTTTATTCCGTCATGCCCTTCGGGCATTTGGGCCGCGAGCGTTGCGAGCGCAGAAAGGCGGCAGCGCGCGTTTGTGTGTCGGAAACTCGGCCGGAGCACGGCCGTCCCGGCTGTGCGGCCGACAGGCGTCTCGCGGCGTCTCGCCTGTCGTTAGGTAAGCCGCGGATTCAGCAGGCGGGGATATCTGTTTCGCGTCTGCGACGAGATTCGGGGAGCGCGGGCGCCTCGCCCGCTGTGGCACGCGCCTCGCGGG
>JBBSLZ010000282.1:0-4570 GCA_038233435.1 Chthoniobacterales bacterium | reverse complement strand
GGGCCGATCACCGCCACGGCCCGGACGGCTTTCGGCAGGAGCCGGGATCCGATCGATGCGCAGACGCATAAACCGAGGCGATACCCCAGTCGCCTCATCGGTGGCCACGACGGTTTCGACGATGCCGTCATCGCCCGTCACTTCTTCGGCGGTCACCGCGGGCCCGGAACTCCACGGGCCATGCGGATCGCTCGCGGCTTCCACAGTCACCGCGACCTCCGCCGCATACTTGGCGCGAGGGAAACTCATCGCCAGGTGGCCACCCGACAATTGCGCCACCACCACCCCCGCGTCAGGCGTTTTCGGATTGGTCCCGAGTCCGTACTCGGCCAGATTCGTTAGGCCATCGCGGTCTGGATCGGCTAGGTCGCCGCTCATCGCCGGATCGGCCTGCTCGGCGGCCGTGAAATAAACGCTTCGCCATTGACTCAAAGGGAGGTTCACCGTGATCGGGATGGTGCGGCGAACGGTGTTGCCGGAATTGTCGGTCACGGTCAGATGCGCCTGGTAACGGCCGGGCGCGGGAAAGATCTTGGCCGGATTCTGCGCAGTGGAGAAGGTCCCATCGTCAAACGTCCACTCGTAGGAAACGACCGTTCCATCCGGATCGCTCGCGGTGGCGGTGAACTGGATCGAGAGAGGCGCGTTCCCGCTCGAGAGATCGGCCGACGCGCTCACACTCGGCGGTTGACCGGTGACCGTGCTGCGCAGAAACCAGGGCACCGCCGACGCGTCGGTCTTGAAAAAGGCGAGCAATTGCGTGCCCACCTTCGGCACGCCCCCCGGCGGAGAAGGATGAGTGAAATCCGTCTGGAGATCGCTGCAGAGCCAGGTGAAACCATCCGAGCGCGCGCTCGTGCCATCCGCCCAAAGATACGGGCCCCAAATCAGAAGCGGCGCGACGACCGGACCGCGCGCGGGGTCCCAGTTCAGGTTATTCCGCCCCGCGATCTGATCCTCGACCGCCCACTTCGCCGAGAATCCGCTCTCGAAAGCGAACGGCTCCGGATTGAGCAAGTTCGGCACGTCGGTGTAAGCACGCGTGCGACTGCTCAGGTAGATGAGTTTCGCGTTCGGATAGCGCTGGTGAATGATGCGCGCGATCGCCTCCAGGTTATCGCGTAACACCTGCGCGTGGAGGGGGAATGCGCCCAGGTTATTCGGGTTGGCGCGGGCGTGTTTTAGCCAAACGGCCTGCACCTGCGCGGCCGTGGCGCTGGCATTGCCGAGCCGGGTATCGACGCTCGTCCAGACGGGCGAGTTCGGGTTGGCCCACACAGCCGCGTCCTGCCCGCCCTGCGCGCCGTCCACCAGAACGACACGCGGATTTTTGCTCGGGTCCGCATCAGCGCGTGGCTTAAAGGCGCCCGCGCCAGAGCTGGCGAATTCCTGGGTGGTATTGGAGAGCCCGATCGAGAGGAGGACGATCTTCCCGCTGGCGTTCGCCGCGCCGCTGGCATCGAGCGGTTGGATCTGACCGGCCAGCGCCAACGCGGCGGCTTCGACGGCGGGCGGCCGGCTATTTCCGCCCCGCGGATAAAGGCCAGCCTGAAACCCCCAGTAAAAGTGCGGACCGGCATCATTCAGCGACGCGATCCCGAGCGAAGTCAGAGAGCAGTCACTGCGCAATGCGCTGGGTGCGAGGAAAACGCACAGCACCACCGCAGACCGGAGACCGAGGACCATGGCAGCCCGCAGCAGGCCAGAAAGAAGCCCGCGCAGCAAACAAATAGCGAGGCCGCGCCTTCTCGGTGATGGTCTTCAGGAATGATCCTTCGGCGCGAGGGCGCGCCGGCCCCAAATCTTCGTCCGCCCGTGGAGCCGGCCCGCCCTCGGGCCGAAGGATCTTTAGGCCCCCCGTCCCCGCTGGATGACTGACGCGCACGACCCCTCCTTGCTTTCCTGCGTTCTTGCTTAAAGTTTGGGGCCGCAGCGCTTTTGCGCACACCCTGCTCGGGTGGTGAAATGGCAGACACGTACGTTTGAGGGGCGTATGCCGCAAGGCATGGGGGTTCAAGTCCCCCCCCGAGCACTTTACAACGCGGTTGAATTTCAGGTCGTCGCCGCAAAACTGCGTTTTTACCGCCTCGGAAATGCGTGTTCGCAACCCGCTGCTACCGGTCACGCTTTTCGTTGTTTCGGCCGTTCTCCGGCGGCGAATCTGCCGACACTATTTTTAGCGCGCTCGACGGGCCACTCTTCTTCCCGCTCTTGACCTGATTCAGGTCCAACGTGACGCGCCCACCGCCGCGGACGCGATGCTGTTACCGTTCATCATTTCCGCTGGGTGGCGAGGGAGGCCCGTCATCGCCGGATGATCCTTCGATTTCGTCTCCTGCGATGGTTGTGAAGTGGGCACCGCCTCTTGGGCTTCCTGATTGCCCTCGGCAAAGAGTGGCAAACTAATGAGGAAACTTGTCCCGCGCCCGACCTGGCTGTCAATCTGGAGCGTGCCTTGATGACGCTTCACGATTCCGAAGACCATCGCCAGTCCGAGTCCTGTCCCTCTGTCGCCTTTCGTGGAGAAGAACGGATTGAGACACCGATTTCGGACTTCGGGTGTCATCCCGGAGCCGTTGTCTGCGACCTCGATGATCGCCTCACGGTCAGCCATCCGAGTGCGAACCGTAATCTTTCCCCCATGAGGCATCGCGTCGACGGCATTAAAGATCAAATTCGTGAGAATCTCACGTAGCTCCGACGGGTTACCGGCCACTGCGGACACTGGCTGAAGCTCCGTGGCGACGGTGATGGCGGTCTCGTTAGCCAGGAGGGATTTTTTCCACTTAGGCTGGGTGGAGAGAACGGCTTGTTCCGCGATCACGTTCAGATCTACCGCGACGAACAAATCGGCCGTATCACGCGGTCGATAGAAATCGCGTAACCTGCTCACCACCTCGGCGGCGTCGCGGCCCGCCCGGTTGATAATCTCCAGGTACTCCCGCGCCGTGGTCTTATCATCCAGGCCTCGACCTTCCTCGCGAATAAGGGTGTCGCTGTAACCGATGATGGTCATCAGTGCATTGCTAAAGTCATGCACGACCCCGCCCGCCATCTCCGCGAAGGCACTGAGCCGTTCCTGTTGCACCATCTGGCGTTGTGCGGTCTGGAGGTCTTCGAGCGCTTGTCCTAACTCTTGGGTGCGTTCGTGAACACGGTCTTCCAGTTCACGGTTTTGGCGTTCGATTTCTGAGCGGAGAAAACGCGCTTCCAGGATGTTGCGGAGCCGCATATTCAGCTCCGCAGGATCGAACGGTTTCGCGAGCAAGTCCGTTGCCCCCACGGCGAGGGCGCGGCGCTTGTTCACGGCGGTGGCGTCGCCAGTGATGACCAGCACGGGCACGCGCTCCTCCGCTCGTAGCCTGCTCCGCATCTGCTCCATCAACTGGAAGCCATCGAGCTGCGGCATGGCGAGGTCGAGCAGGATCAGGTCGGGCTTCCATGATTCGATCTGCTCGAAGAGAAGGCCAGGATCATTGATCGCGCGCAGATTCGAATAGCCCAGCCGATTCAAGAAGTTCGTGACGAGGCAGGTATTTGCGACCTGATCGTCCACCATCAGGATGCGAGCTTGCTGAAGCTGGGCCAAGTCCACGGGCGGGGAGCGAGCGCTAGGCTGCGTGCAGTGAAGCGGTCATTTTGCGCACCGAGCTGAGAAGCACTTCCGGTAGCACGGGTTTCGCGAGGAAGGATTGACCGCCGCACTCCAGTTCCTGGTGCCCTGCTTCAGCTTTGCTCACCAAGCCGGTCAGGAAAAGGACAGGCACTTTGCAGAGCTGAGGATCGTTTTTCGCCTCGCGGGCCAGCTCCCCTCCATCCTTGTTCGGCATGTCGACGTCGAAGAGCATGATCTGAGGCTTGAATCGCCGCGCGGCGCTCAGTGCGCACATGGAGTCATTCTCGGTCAGCACTTCATACTCTCCGCTGTTTTCGAGGATCATGCCGGTGAGCCGCGATAGATTCGGATCGTCGTCGACAACTAGAACACGGGTTTTAACCATGCCTTCGTGATAGCAATAAGCGGACGTGAACTGGCCGCGGTGAATACGTATTCGTCCCTCGGTTGGCCGGTCAGGTTGAGCCGCGGATATTCTCGTGATCGGTAGACCAGAGCTGATGCGCGAGAAAGCAACAGTCGAGTTTGGAGATCGCCCGGAAGTGTCAGACACTGTGCCTGTTATGATGCATGAATTCCTTGCCGCGCACCGCAGTAAATTGATTGCCCGATGCAAACTCAAAGTTGCGCGGCGGTCGGCGCCGAAGGCGACTTCACAGGAACTCGAGCAGGCATCCCGTTGTTTCTGGAGCAACTAATTGGGACGCTCGCGCTGAAACAGACCTCGGAGCCGATGCGCAGCCGAAATATATCCGGGCCCTCTGGCGGCGGCGATAGCGGTCTCTTTGAAATGGGAGAGGCGGCGGCCCAGCCCGGCCGGGAGTTGCTGGAAGGCGGCTCGACCGTTGAAGAGGTAGTGCATGATTACGGGGATCTTTGTCAGGCTGTGACTGATCTGGCGTTCGACCTGAACGCGCCGATTGAGATCGATGAGTTTCGCACGCTCAACCGCTG